>JAOAPF010000176.1 GCA_025462755.1 Edaphobacter sp. | reverse complement strand
CGAGGACCTGAGGCTGCGTGCGCGCAAGCATGTCCTTGACGATCTTTTCCGGAGAGTGTAACAGCTTGTTCCGTTGGACAAGAACACGCGCCTGCTCCTCGGTGGCGGTGTGGCAACTCATGAACTGCACGTCTCTTGCCTGCAGCGCTTCTATGCTTGTGTCCTGAAAGAGCGAGTCGTGATCATTAGGATCTTTGGAGGCCGACTCCTTCTGAACACCGTTCTGCCTGCTGTATAAAATACTTCGAACACAGGTTTATTCGTGGCGGGATCGATAACCTTGAGCCATTCGCCAATCTGGTACTTGCTCCAGACACATAATCGTCACAGTTGAGCATGTTGGGAGGACCATGGAGTGCGGCCGCAATCTTGATCTGGTTGGTAGGGACACCGTAGCCAAAATGCAATTCATTGAGACCCTTTTTGATATTGCTCAGGAACTTTCCGTCGCCGATCTGAACGATGTCCCACACCTGCTTGATTCGTGCAGGATTATCACGATGCAGAGTGAAACGCAGACCATGCCTGCTCGGAGCCGAAGGCGTGGGCCACCGCAGGGAGAGGCAGCACCGAGTTCTTCTAGCGGCCGCGTTGTCGATTTGCGGCAAATAGCCAAACATCAAAAGATCTGCTCTCATCCATCGAGGATGGATCCACTCAGACGAGGTATAACTCCAGCGGTTTTGTTGTTGAACTACGGTACTCTTCTCGCGTCAGAGTGCGGCTTGAATACCGAGTCGTTTCATCTTGTAGATCAATGTGGTCCGAGGCACGCCCAGCCGAGCAGCTGCGCCATTCCGCCCCCCGACCAAACCGTCCGTTTGTTGGAGAGTGTCAAGAATGTGCGAACGTTCCGCCTGTTCCAGAGTGACAGGCGTGGATGCGTTCGACCCGCTCGAGACTTCCGGTATTGTAAGGGTAGGTTTGGGCAGCGACCCACTCAGTACAACGCCAGTCGAGAGAATTACCGAGCGTTCAATGAAGTTTTGCAGTTCGCGGACGTTGCCCGGCCACGATTGGCACACAAGAGCCTCCATGAAATCTTCTGAAATAGCAGTAATTCGCTTGCCCATGCGAGCAGCGTAATGCGCTGCAAAATGACGGACTACCAAGGGAATATCTTCAGGGCGATCTCTCAGCGAGGGCAGTTCAATCGGGAACCGGCTGAGCCGATAGAAGAGGTCGGCGCGGAATTGACGCTCGTCGACCATCTCAATGAGATTCCGATTTGTGGCGCCGATCACGCGCACATCGGTGTGAACCGTGGCAGCACTGCCTAGACGCTCGAACGTCCTTTCCTGCATGACGCGAAGAAGCTTTGGTTGCAACTCGAGCGGAAGGTCGCCGATCTCGTCCAGGAACAACGTGCCGCGGTTTGCCCGTTCGAACCGTCCGATACTGCGGGCGACCGCCCCTGTAAAAGCGCCATGCTCGTGACCGAACAGTTCGCTTTCAAGCAAACCCGCAGGAATCGCGGCGCAGTTGACCTTCACAAACGGGCCGTTCGATCTGTGGCTGGATTTGTGAATGGCTTCCGCAATCAGTTCCTTGCCAGTTCCTGTTTCCCCGTTGAGCAACACCGTGGCATCAGTCGGGGCCACCACCCGCACCATGCCGAGTACGCATCGTAGAGCGGCGCTATTACCGATAATGCGGGGTAGTCCGCTTCCGCAGAGTTTGTCGTTGTAGACCGTGACTTGCGCCGGCGTCGGATCCTCGATTGCAAATTCCTGGTTCGAGAGCACTCCGTCGGCGAAGCTCACCCTTGCGAAACCTTGCGGGTCTCGAAAAGCTATACTTTGGATTCCCATATTCCACCTCCTCAGCCCTTCTCTTCGTTCTGCTCTCGTGAGATCAAATCGCGGATGCACTGCGCAGTAATTCAAGTTCCGTGTGACTCTCACTCTTACAAATTGCGGCAGAATTCGGATCACGAAATGCGGCTGTTCTTGCGGACCCGTGAATTCTTGTGGCGACATAACACCTTCGAGGTGGTGCGCTGAGCCCCCAAACAGCTGATGGGAGAACCTGGGATTGGGGAGCGCCCGTTGCCGGAAAGACGACCGGGCTCTCCAAGCCGGAGAACAGGAAACAGCCTCGACGGACTTGATGCGAGACATCAGCGAATGTCAACGTTAGGATTCTCGCCGCGGTGAGTGCCTGACAACTACCGGGCGAGCAGACAATTCCGACAAACACCTGGAGTTGGTGTGAAGCGACACTCATTTGTCCGGGGACCGGATACCGGAGGAAATGCATCGATGTCGTCGTGATGATTCGTATCGGGCTAAAAATCGACTCGTCTCCGTCCGAACAGGCGAGCATCGATGGACCATAGGCCCGGTCCCAGCATTCCAAGACTCGCGGCCAACGCTGCCAGCAGGATGGAACTCTCGTAGTAAGCAGTGCGCGAGAACACACTCCAGAGTTCAAGGAACACTTCCGCCGCTGCTGCAAAGGGAGTCCATAGGCCGAACAGCAAAAGGCCTCCGACCGCTATAGCGACCCCGGCCAACATAAGAGGCGCAGGCTGAGCCGCTCCTTGTATTTCTGAGATTCCCCGAATAATCAACGGAACTCCCGCGGCAAGACGAAGAAGGAGAAGGCCAGCACCAGGCCAACCGCCAGGAAAGGTAGAGAATAAACGCTGCACGTATCCTCCGTACTTAGCCTGAAGCAGCCTCGAAGATGTCGAAACCCCCAAATGGGGGTCCGGTTATTCCTCCTTTTGGGGGATTCACAATTGGATTATTCCGCGCTTCAGTGCAAGGGTTACAGCATGGGTACGATCGTAGGCGCCGAGCTTGGAAAGTACGCTGCTTACATGGCCCTTGACCGTTTCGTCCGCGATTGAGAGTTTATCGGCGATCAGCTTGTTGGAATTTCCCAACGCAATCAACGCCAGCACCTCAATTTCCCGTGGAGTCAGAGCGTCATCGGCAACGTGGTCAGCGAGTTCGGCGGCGACTTCGGAATGGATGCGCTTTTTTCCGGCGTGAACATACCGGATCGTGTCCGGCAGATCCTTTCGCACGTCGCTTTTCAACATATACGCCTGAGCGCCCGCTTTCAGAGCGCGTTGAGCCAGCACGTCGCCCGCATAGGTCGTCAAAACGATAATTCGCGCTTCTGGAAATTCATGCCGAATGGAAATGATGGCGTCGATGCCGCTCATATCTGGCATCTGCAAGTCCATCAGTGTGACATCCGGACGGTGGGATCGGAACTTTTCGATAGCCTCTCGCCCGCTGGAGGCCTCAGCCACGAGTTCGATGTCTGTTTGATCGATGATGATCGCAGCTATCCCTTCGCGAAGCAGCGGATGGTTATCCACCACGAGAAGTCGAATCGGCTTAGACTTATTGCTCACGCTTTTCACTCTTCTTTTGGAGCGATCTGAATTTGAAGCGGGCCGAGGAGAGCTTGTAAGCGATTGAGGTAGAGATGGACAGCTCCACCTCTGTACCGGCTCCCTCTTGACTCCAGACCTCCAGTCGCCCCCCGAACGTTGTGGCCCGTTCTCGCATTCCGGTCAGACCCCAGTGGCCGGCACGGCTACCGCGATCGTGGACGCTCGCGTCGATACCACATCCGTTATCTCGAATGCGCAAAACAAATAGGCGATCGCCGTACGTGATTTCAGCTTCAATATTCTGAGCGTGTTAGTGGCGCAACGCATTTCCTAACGCCTCACGGGCAATACGATAGATCTCATCCTGGAGAATCGGGTCTAAGACCCGCGGCTGTCCCTCCACTGACAACCGGAAGGTTGGCGAAGCCTGGTTCTCCCTCGGAGCGGCAAGTTCCTCGGCTAAAACGGTCAGCCTCTGGATCAGGTCACTGTCGATAACGGTGGAGGAGCGCAGACCTTGCACAGCATCCCGGCCTTCTGCGATTGCTTGATCGCCCCGATCGAGAACAGCATCGAGGAGTTGAATTGCTTCTGTGGGGCGGCGAGGGAGCATGTCGTGAACTGCCTGAAGGCGGAACAAGAGGCCCTGAAAACTCTGCAAAAGCGTGTCATGCAACTCGCGAGCAATCCGAGTCCGCTCACCGCTGCGTTCCTCCAAAAGCAATGCGAACTGCCGGGTAATTTCATGCAGGCGATAAGAGTAAGCAGCAAACGCGAGGAGAACAAGCAAACGCGGCACAGGTTGTCCTGAACCACAACGTGCTCCACCAAGGTGGCAGAACCTCGATCTTCAAAGTCGCGCCCGGTTCGCTCCAGGGGCCCCGGTTGGTTGCGCCCTGCACTCGGAAACTATAGATGCCCGCAGGCAGAGTGGTGTAGTTCACAAGCCGCTGTTCGCTACCCACTTCGTGCCAGTCCGAATCCAGCCCCTCCAGTTTGTAACGATAGCGATTCGTCGCAGGATTCGAGTAACTGAGGGCGGAAAACTCCAGCGAGAACATGTTTTGCCTGTGAGAGAGGGTCAAGGCATTTGCATAACTGACGGACTTTTCGAGCGGCGAACTGCCTCCAATCTCCACCGGACGACCCGACAACCGAAAATTTGTCAGAACGATCGGCGGCACGTACACACTATCCGTAACCTGGTCCGGGAAAAACGCAGTCGCTCCACTGAACCCGGCAAAGAACATCTCACCCGCTGCACTCTTGAAGCAGGCGCCCCAGCCGGTCAAATCAGCTCCTGGAAGCCCATCGGCAATCGAGTAACGCTTGAATGTCGTTCTCTGCGGATCGAATCTTGACACACCATTATTGGTGCTCATCCACAGGGCGCCGTGGTCGTCTTCGAGGATGCAGCCCGCTGCATTGCCAGGGAGACCATCCCGCCGCGTGTAGACGGTGAACGTGCCCGCCTTCGAGTCAAACCTGTCGAGTCCGCTCTGAGTACCTACCCACAGCGTGCCCGAGCGATCGATGTACACCGAGTTAACCCGGTTGTCGCTCAAGGTCCCGGAACGATCCATGTCGTGTTCGTATCTTGTGAATTTACCCGTCGCTGGATCGAAACGTTGCAGACCTGAGGAGTCGGTGCCAAGCCACAGTACCCCCTTCCGGTCCTCGATCAGTTCAAGATAGGACCCGCTTCTCCCCTGCGGGTCGAGCTTGTACGCGGTGAAGCGTCCGGTCGCCGAATTGAAACGCCGGGCACTACACTTCCTACCGCCGGGCTGGCGGACCCCAGATGCTTCCTTCCCGATCTGCGAATAAGTTCTCGACATTGTTCTGGAGCAGACTGTCAGGATCACCAGGGTTATTGCGGTAACGAACTAATCTTCGGTGCTCACGGTCCAACTTAAGCAAACCAGCACCGTGTGTTGCAAGCCACAGAGTGCCGTTCCGGTCTTCGGTTATTCCTGTTATGGCCGTCAAGGCTGTGGCAGATGGTTCCAACTCGTGAAACGAATAGTTGGTTAGCGTACTCGTCTTCCGGTCAAACACGGATAATGGGTTGGGGGTGCTATGGAAGATCCAGAATACGCCGAAGCGATCCTCGTAGAATCCAAACCCCAGTGGAGTTTCAGGTACTGGAATGTCCCGCGTGACCTTGCCCGTTCTGCGGTCGAATTCGTTGAGGTGCCCAGTAGCCGCAACCCAAAACCTCCCTTCCTTATCTTCGCCGCTCGAATTGACATCGTTATTACTCAGGCTCGAAGGATCATTCGGATTGTGAGAATACTGCTGGATTGTTCCGGTCGCCGAATCTAAACGGTATAGGCCCTTGCCAGTTGCCAACCACAATATTCCTGCGCTGTCCTGGCTAATATGCTTGACGAACGGAACCGGGTACCGTGTAAACGTCTCGGTCGCCCGATTAAATTTATTGATAAATTGATCACATCCGATCCAGAGCGCGCCATCGCGATCCTTGAAGAGCGCGCTAACGTGCACCCCGCTGAGGCTGTTGGGATTTCTCGGATCGTGAACGAACAATTTGAAGGTGTAGCCGTCGAACCGGTCTAGCCCATATTGCGCGCCGAACCACATGAATCCCTGATCGTCCTGCACGATGTGGGTTACCTTCGTCTGCGATAACCCTTCGTCAGTGGTGAGTCGCGTGAAACGGATACCCTTCCCCTCGACCACAGGCAGGGTGATTGTGCGAGGATCTACGTGCGCCTGCTGCACTTCGGAAAACAGCAGAGGAAGGAAAAGTGTCTAGGATATGGTTAGGCCCAACAGAGTTCGCATCGACCTTACTCCGTCGCTCGCGCACAATCTTACTCCGATGCTCTTCCCTTTGCGGGGTGATCTGACGAACTGGGCAGTGTCCAAGACCGGCTGACTCCGACTCACGAATACAAGCCAGCATTTCATGTTGGCAACTGATGCTTTCAATCTCAGGACACCGGACTCAGGAGCAACTAGGAGGCATTTGTTCTGGCTATCCTTTTTGGCGCCATTTCCATTGCCTGAGAGAGCAAGAATATCCGGAAGATACCGACGATACCTGTTGGTGCTGGACCGGCAGGATATGCCATCGAGAATCGCCTCGACAGCTTCAGCCCGTGTACTCTAACGATCTTCAGCGTTCCCAGAGAGAGGTGATTTCGGACTGCCCACCTCGAGACGAAGGTGATTCCAAGGCCGGCTTCCACCGCACTCAGCAGACCTTCGGTTGAGTCGAGTTCCATGCTGATTGTCAGATCCTTTGTCTTCACTCCGGCCTTCGAAAGCGCTTGCTCCACCACTCTTCTTGAGCCGGAACCAAATTCGCGCATGAGTAAAGGTTCGCTCTTCAGATCCTCAACCTTGATATCGTGATTGGCCCATTCATGAGTTGCGGGGACAACAAGTACCATGTGATCTTCCATGAACGGTTCTATATGGAGGTCTTTCCGCTGTTCCGGACCTTCGATGAGCGCCAGCTGAATCTCTCGCGCGAGGAGGGCTTCGAGCATCTCATCTGTATTCCCGCCGCGAGCCGTGACTCTGACCTTAGGGTTTGTCCGGCGAAATCCAGCCACGAACGTTGGGAGGAGATATTGACCGATGGTCTGGGAGGCTCCTAGAGCGAGTTCACCCGCATGTTGTCCAAATGCCTCCGCCACCGCTGCAAAGGCTTCGTCGGAGAGTTCCTTCATTCTCTCTGCAAAAGGCACCAGCGCTTTTCCGCCGGCTGTCAGCGCGATGTGTCCACCCCCGCGATCGAATAGGGGCACGCCGAACTCATCTTCAAGCGCCTTGATTTGCTGGGTGACTGCGGGTTGCGTGAGCAACAGTTCCTCTGCGGCCCGGCTGAAATTCAGATGCTGTGCGACGGCCCTGAATACTCGAATGCGGAAATTCTCTATCATGACCCTATCCGTCTCCCGCTTCCCTTCAAACTCCAACCAGGTCGGCACCTGCTTGATGACCACAGCGTTAGATGCCAAAACCGGCCTTTCATTGCGCCGGCTCCGGGCGGGCGATGGCGTATAGGGACTCACGGGAGATGGTACGAGCAATCAACGAGGCGAGCAGACTGCATGGCAGAATGATCGTCAGAAGATGCCATTGCCCGGTAAGCTCTACTGCCATCAGGGCCGCCATTAAAGGAGCGTGCGTTACAGCGGCCATCAGTAGTCCCATGCCGCAGATGGCCAGGATTGTCGGCTCCGGATTGTGCACTAAATGACCGGCCGCGAGACCGAGGGCAGCACCGGCGAAGAGCGTAGGAGTGAAGACTCCTCCTACCGTGCCGGTTCCCACGCAGAAGGTTGTAGCGACCAGGCGACAGGCAAGCACACTAAGGATACCGAGGAGCATCGTTTTATTCTGCAGGACTCCGAGGAGAGCGGCATCGCCGTTTCCCCAGACCTTAGGCTCGATCAGAGCGAGAACACCCACTGCTAGACCACTCCACAGTAGCGCGAAGGGCAGACGTTTCGCTGCTCCGGACAGATGAAGAAGTTTCTGATAGGCCGGCCCCGCTGCGCCCAGAACAAGAGCCAGTGGGAGAACCCAAAGCAGATCGTGCGAAATCGGCAATGATCCGCTGACCGCGAAGAGAGGGCCAGCGCCCAGCAAAAGGCGGCTGACGAGCCAACCAGTGCTCGAGGCCAGGAGCAGCTGAGGAATGTCGTTCCAGGCCCACTCACCCAGGACAATCTCCACGGCGAAGAACACTCCGGCGATCGGTGCCTGATAGGCTGCCGCGACGGCGGCCGCAGCGCCATAGGCTACCTGCCGCGACAACGACAGATTCCGCAGGGGAGATCGCTCTGCTACCCATGAGGAGATTGCAGCCGCGAATTGGATCATCGATCCTTCCCGCCCGATCGCCGCGCCGGTGGCTACGGAAAAGGC
>JAOAPF010000166.1 GCA_025462755.1 Edaphobacter sp. | reverse complement strand
TCGCCGGCCTCGTGCTCTCTCCCGCCGGTCTGATGATGATGTGCATGATGCCCGTCGTCGGCTTCCTCGTCGGCAGGGTCGACCCGCGCAAACTCATCGGCTTCGGCTTCGTCATGCTGACCATCTCGCTGATCACCATGCACACCATGGATCTCAACATCAGCTACGGACGCCTGGTCTTTCTGCGCTGTTTCCAGGCGTCCGGTCTTGCCTTCCTCTTCATCCCCATCAACACCATCGCCTACATTGGCGTAAAGCAATCGGAAAACAACGACGTCTCCGGACTCACCAATCTCGCCCGCAACATCGGCGGCTCCTGCGGAACGGCTTTCATGGCCACCATGCTCACGCGCCGCACCGCCGCGCACGAAAGCAATATGACGCGTAACCTCACCTCTGGCAGCAAGGCCTTTATGAATCAGGTGGCACAGCTCAAGGGAATGTTCGGCGGCCACACCAGCGGTGACCCGCTCACCGGAACCGGCTCCCACGCCGCCCAGGCCTACATCTATAACCAGCTTCACCGCCAGGCCGCCATGCTCTCTTACCTCGACATCATCCAGTACATGGCGATCTTCTGCGCCTGCATGCTTCCGCTGCTCTTCTTCATTCCCCGCCCGCCGAAGCACGCCAGCCCCTCCGCCGGCCACTAAAAAATTGTTTCGAATTGTTTGGACACGGTTTGTTACTTAGAAAAAACTGGGCCCTCCCTCCAGTTTGTGGAGGAAGGACCGCCGAATCCATCGCGTCAAAACTTGTAGATCAAGTCCATTCCGAAGAAGAACTGGTTCCGCGCCGTTCCATTGTCATAACCGCGGTTGTCCCACGAGTGGTCGAACGCGATTCGCGCAACCTCGCCGTGCTATCGATAACTCCATCCATCGCGAAACAAAATATTCTCGCCAGCAACGGCATCCAGTACTGTCCTCCGGTATCAAAGGAGAAAGAGGCGCGGGTAAAGTCAAGACGGTAGAAAGCCTGCAGGCAAGCAGCCGACCCAGTTGGCACTAGCCAAAAGAAAATGGGTTCTTCCGCGCGTTATGGATTCTTTATGGATTTCTGACGAACTCTTTACCGTGCGTTGGCTAGTTTGAGTAGTGGTTTGGTTCGCGTACTCAAATCGCGGAGGCTACCGGAATGGAGAAGTACAGTGGAAAAAGCAATGAAATCATCCCGTAAGAGATTTTGTCTGATGGGGTTGACTCTTGGAGTGGGGCTGACGCTGAACGCAGGAGATCTGCGGGCCCAGACCGAGGCACCTAATCTGCAAACAGCAGTGGAGGGTACCCAAACACCGCAAGACGAGAAGATCCAGCAACTGCAGGACAAACTCGAGGAGATCCAGAAGGAGCTGATGGAGCTGAAGAAGGCCAACTCAGCCCAGCCGGAGACACATCACATCACAACGGCAAAAGCCTCAGCGCCGCCATCCGCTCTTACGGAGGCAGAGCCAGAGATTACCGATCCCTCCAGTCCGCACTCGGAGCCGTTCGCCTTTGCCGACTTCACCTGGCTCAATGGCAACCCCCGCACAAAGGACAGTCCCTACGCTACCAAGTTCTTTACACCGGAGATACGTTCGGATGTGAGTTACACCTACGACTTTCGCCATCCGCAGGACGACACCATCGTCGGATCGAGCGAGGTCTTTCGGTCCAGCGAGGTTACGCTGACTGACCTTGGAATCGGCGGCGACTTCCATTATGACAATGTGCGCGCCCGCGTTTTGACCCAGATCGGCCTTTACTCCACGGCCACGCCGCGCAACGATGCCAGCCCCGCGCGCGGACAGTGGGACCTTGCCAACGCCTATCGTTATGTGTCTGAGGCCAACGCCGGCTACCACTTCAACGTGCAGCACGGCCTCAACGTGGATGCCGGCATCTTCCTCTCTTACGTCGGTTTGTTCTCGTTTTACCAGTTCGACAACTGGGCCTATCAGCCGTCGTACGTCTCGTCGAACACACCCTGGTTCTTTAACGGTGTGCGCGTACAATGGTATCCAACGGCCAAGTTGAAGATCGAGCCGTGGTTCATCAACGGCTGGCAGTCCTACGGCAGGTTTAACAATCGGCCTGGACTCGGCGGACAGATCCTGTGGAGACCCACCGGCAGGCTGTCGATTCTCGGCAACCAGTACGGCTATGGCGAGGATGCTCTTGGCGTACCCTCCCGCACCCGCTACCACACCGACGACAGCATCCAGTACAAGTACTACCAAAGCACCACGTCATTTATCAGCATGGCGGCCGCCACACTCACCGGAGACGCGGGTTGCGAGAGCGGCGGTGGTGTAAGTTGCTTCGGCAACGGCAAGACCGGACCGAAACAGAGCTTCCTCGGATTCATGTTTTACAACCGGCTTTGGTTCGATCGTGATCGCTATGCCATGACGATTGGTGGCGGACGCATCAACAATCCCGGACGCTACCTGGTGCTGCTGCCGCCGATCAACGGTGCGACAGCTGCCTCCGGAACACCGTACTTCACGGAGAACCCAGGAGATCCATTCAAGGCGTGGGACGTTTCGGTTACTGGAGACTACATGCCGAGCCAGTACATCACCTACCGCCTGGAGTACAACCATCGCGCGGCGAACGTCCCGTACTTCGCCGGGCCTGGAGGTGTCACACCGCCGGGAGGAAACACCGGAGCCCTGGGATCTCTTGTCCCTGGCTGGAGTCCCGATCTTCGCAACAGCGAGAACCGGATGACCGGCGCCCTCCTTGTGAAGTTCTGATCGCCCTAATTAGAGGAGCCCGCAGGCAAAATCCTGCGGGCTCTTTATTTTGCTCTCCGCGAAATGTTTACACCGGCCGGGGGTTGCGCTCCTCAAACTGCCGCTGGTGCCAGTAGGGATACGTCAGCGGAACCTCGCTCGCTGCATCCAGCTTCGCGATCTGCTCTTTGGTCAACTCCCACCCAATCGCACCGAGGTTCTGCTTCAACTGCTCCTCATTCCTTGCGCCGACGATGAGCGTGGAAACCGTAGGCCGGCGCAGCAACCAGTTCAGCGCAATCTGCGGAATCGTCTTGCCCGTCTCCTTCGCGATCGCATCAATCGCATCGACGACCTTGTACAGATACTCCTCCGGCACCTGCGGCCCCGTATCGGCCACTACCTTGGTGTTCAGGCGGCTATCCTTAGGAATCCCCGTCGACCGCCGGATCTTGCCCGTCAGACGTCCCCATCCCAGCGGCGACCACACCAGCGCTCCCACTCCCTGGTCGAGCGCGAGCGGCATCAACTCCCACTCGTAATCGCGCCCGACCAGCGAGTAGTACACCTGGTGCCCCACGTACCGCGACCATCCATACCTTTCGCTTACGCTCAGCGACTTCATCAGATGCCATCCGGAAAAATTCGAACATGCGATGTACCGTA
>JAOAPF010000165.1 GCA_025462755.1 Edaphobacter sp. | reverse complement strand
ACTGCTGTTTCCACTGTCCCTTGTCTCCATACGAAGAGTTGTAGCCTGGGGCATCCTCGTAGTTCTCGCTCTTCGTCGGATCACCCCGCTTGCCTCGCTGAACATCGGCCTGCCCGTTTCGCATCCCATCATCGAATCCGCGCCGGTAGCCCTCGTCGGCCGCATATCCGCCGCCGTACTGCCCATACCCATTCGGTCCAGTCGCGCCGTACGGAGCAGACGGCCGTTGAGCCATCATGGCTATGCCAAAACACAATACTGCCAACAGAAGTGCACTCTTTACAGAGAATAACGAACGCATAAGTCCTCCCGGCTTTACAGCGCCAGTTCAAACCTCGGGTGATCCCGAACCGGACCACAACCCCATATGATGCCGATCGCGGTCAAATAGTCAGACCGTTCCCTGGTGGGCAAAGCTTTCTCGCATCTCTTACACCTACAGGGTCATCAGCGTTCCTTAGCAGTCGAAAAGATATGGCTTCAAACCAACTCTTCCTAGTTGCCCTAAAATGGCTCAGTGACCCTTCCCCGCCCCGGCCTTGTCGCCACCGCTGCCACAGTCGCCGTCCTCTGCCTCTGCTGGTTCTTCTGGTATTCGCGGTCTAAGGCATTCGCTCCCCCGCCATCCCCTTCGCTCGCGGCTCTCGGCCCCGTCAGCACAGCCGACACTTCCTCCGCTGATGACCTCGCCCCCACCTTGGTCAACGCGCACAATCTGCTCCTTCGCAAAGGCCCCAACTTCCGCATCTATATCCGCTGGATTCGTGGACAGATGGTTCGCACCCGCCGGCAGGTCAATCCGTCCTTCGACGACCCAGAGTCCTTCGTTCTTCAAATCCAGAAAGGCGTCATCCACGCAAACATAGGAGACATCAGCAACTACCTCAACTCCAGTTCTCCCCCCGATGCTCCTCTCAAGAACATCTCGCTTCAGCCCGAGAGCGAGCGACTCAAGCTGCACGGCACCATCCACAAGACCTTTTCTCTTCCCATTGAGCTTGTAGGCACACTCACTCCCACTCCAGATGGTCGCGTGCAGTTTCATGTCACAAAACTTGACGTGCTGAAGATCCCGTTGAAAGGACTGCTCGGCGGCTTCCATGTCGAACTATCCGACCTTGTTCACGCGAGTACTATCCCCGGCGTTCAGATCGTAGATAACGACATCATCTTTGACACGCAGAAACTGCTCCCCCCGCCGCACATCCGCGGTCAACTTACCTCCGTGCGGGTCGGCCCACCAGACATCGAAGTCATCTACGGCAACGCGGGCAACGACGAGACCAGCCTTGCACGGTGGCACAATTTTCTCCGCCTGAGCGGGGGCACGCTCGACTTCGGGAAGCTCACCATGCACCACGTCGATCTCACGATGATTGACGCCTCCCAGGATCCCTGGTTTGACCTCGACCTCGTCAACTACCAGGCTCAACTCGTCAACGGCTACACTCGCATGACCGCACAGGCTGGCCTCGAGATCTTCATGCCTGACCTCGATGAGCAGACTCCCAAGAAGGCCGGCCAGAGCATCACGCTCGAATGGCTCAAAGACCGTAACCGCTCGCTACCGTTTGACGTTCCGGTCAAGTAACGCTCGCCTCGTGATCGGATAGTTCAGAGCGAACCAACCGAGTCACTTCGAACAAGATCTCTCCGAAATCGTGTGGCTCCTGACTATGACGGGCAATCCGGAAGCTATTCCGTTGTGCCTGTGAAGTCGGCTTTCCGGCAAGTTCGATGGTTCAGGCGTTTCCGGGTCCACAGGACGTGGTCGGAGTTAGGCGCTGGAGAGTAAGGTGCGGTTTGCCGACTATCCGGAAACAACCTTTGCAAGATGCCGTCCTTCCCAGGATTGAATGCTTGGATTTTCGTTTTGTCTAGACCGGTTATTGCGCCTGGACCAGAGCGGCCATGAGGATGTCGAGGTCGGCTGGGTTGACGTAGCTGACGGCGATGATGCGCAGGTCTGGTGTGGTGGCTGTGTGGAGGGTGAAGCCTGCGCGGGTGGTGTACGGACACTTCTATTTCTCCATGTCCGAAGCGCTCTTAAGAACCGAGAGGGGCAGCGGCGGCGGACCTGTCCGCACTGGCGTTTTCCGTTGCTTGACAGTCCCGCCGCATAAGACTAGGGTCGGACTTGAGGTAGCTTTTCCGTCTCCTCGTCTCAGGTTCCCTGAGCTAAGTCAGCCTATCTGATAGCTTTCCTTCTTAGCCCTCCCCAACCTTAAGGAGGTTGCTATGTATGCACGCAATGTCTCCATTCATTTGAAACCCAATATGCTTTCTGACTACACCCAAACATTTGAGAAAGATGTCCTTCCGTTACTGCGGAAACAAAACGGCTTTAGGGACGAAATTGCATTCTCCGGTCCCGGCGGAACAGATGTCACTGCAATCAGCCTGTGGGACAACAAAGCCAATGCAGAGGCTTACAACAACAATATCTACCCAGACGTGGTAAAGACCTTGGCAAGAGTAATGGATGGAACGCCCATGGTGCAGAGCGGTGAAGTTGTCAATTCCACCATCCACCAAGCGACAGCGTAGCAATGGAATGGTCCATGGGCCCGTTTGTACGAGAGGGTGGACTTAACTCCGCCCTCTAGGCCTTGTCCAGATCTCCTGATCCGAAAGTCATCGCTCAACCAACTCCGTCCAAGCCCATGCCTGAAGAACCAATGCCAGAACTCGCAATCTGGCTTCGCGGTTACGAGCAGGGCTCGGGCCGTTTGCCCCGACGCCCAAAGTGCGGCCGACTCGGTCATTCCTGGTAGATAGTTCCCGAGTGACCTTAGATCTCTATCGGGACCGCTCTGCCAGTGCCGATCCTTTCAAATTCATCGTGTGCAGGTATTGATATAGAGTCGCCTTCTCTGTCTGCGAACGCCCAGAATTGTAGCGACCATGAAGTGTCCCAAATGATCCGTGCTCGCATTTCTGGTTCGATGTAAGGTATCGAACATACAGATCAATACCTGGACAGTTACCTTTTTCTCATCACCAGTCAGACATGACAGAAAGGGCCTTTCATGAATAAACCTCAGAATTATGAAGAAAACTGCGTGATCGTTCGAAACATTCCTTATCAGTTTGAAGATGAACTCTGCGAAGGGACGATGCCTGGAGGGGTTCTAGGCAAGGGGCGAGAAGTCTGGGTTCGAGATTTTACGGCCACGAGAAAGCGTTCTGTTTCTGTCAACCTTGTTTCTGCCTATGTGGAGGGCATCGGTATGGTGACAGTAGATCCCCGCTGTCTTGTTCGCACCGCCTAAGCCCTCCATGCACGGTGAAATAAGCAAGAGAACGCAATCTAAATCTAAGGAAACAAATGATTGCTCAGAGGCATTTCCTCCCCGATCACAGTTATCCACCAATAGACTTCCCCTCCAGCAACTTCGGGGGCAAGGCGGGTCCGCCGCTCATCCTGTCGATCGGACGGGATGCCAGTAAGCTCTCGACGCGTGCCTGCAATCTCACTGAGACCGGGTGTTCCGTAAAGTCCGCGGCGCCGGAGGCGGTTTCAAATCTGGTGATTGCGAACTTCTATCGAGTTGCGCTGTTTGATGACAGCCTGTGCGACGCAGAGACAGCCGAGTTGGCGGTCTGCGCCCACGCTAGCGATCCTCGTACAAAGCTTGTACTCGTTGCGGGCTCGACATCACGACCGAGCTTCATTGAAGCGCTCTTCGATGTTGTGGTTTTCGCCTCCGAGGGTCCAGCAGCGCTAACGCGATCAGTACAAAACCTTCTCTCAGCAGCTTAGGCTGTATGCCACAAAACTCCCGGCGGCACGCAAGTCCGTTGCCTTGAAGCTGTGTCCTGCTCGACCGAATTGCGTATGAACTGGTCAGTTGTTTGCTCGAATTCTTCCGCGCCCAGGAGACTTATTGTATGGCTCTAACTTACCGCGTGCTTTGCTTCGGTCACAATCTGATGCTGCTCGAGACCAGGCAATGGATTCTGGAGAAGCGTTTTCTATCGGTTTACGTGTCCAGCCTTAGCGATTTAAAGAGAGTGGCGGAGGGAGGCAGATTCGATCTGCTCATCCTCTGCCATTCTGTGTCGCGGCTTGACTTTCGCAAAGCGGCTGACCTCGTACACGACATATGTCCTCGGTTGAAGATCCTTGGCCTCAGCTCCGACACCTCGGTATGGGACCCTCTGCTTCCCGAGCAGGTCATGGTCGGAATGGATGGACCTCGTGTTCTGCTTCAATTGGCACAAGAGACGCTTCACTCTAACTGAAGTCCCTCACCTGCATCGGCAACTCATTCTGCTGCTGCTCCCTGCTATCCGGTCTGTACAAGAGATTCCCTTAGGTCCATACTCGTCGGCCAGGCGAGTTCCTCGTTCTCCTGGAATGAAGGTTCAATGTGCGCACAAGCCCATTTCAGAACAAGTTGCTTCGGAATCTGGACGCAAGCGCGATAGAGCGTCTCGACCTTCGCCCGACGACTCTCCCGCTCCGGCAGGAACTCGAGTCTCCCGGCAAGCTGGTCAACAACCTCTTCTTCATCGAAGATGGATTCGCCTCCATGACCGCCACGTTTCACGATGGCGCCCAGGTCGAGGTCGCGATATTTGGTTATGAGTCGGTAGTCGGGACATCAGCCCTGCTGGGAATCAAACGGTCTCAGAACCGCGTCTATATGCAACTCCGAGGTCATGGTTTTTACTGCCCCATAAAGGCGGCCAGAAAAGAATTCGAGCTCCATGCTCGCTTCCATGACCTGGTTTTGCGCGACGCTCAGGCGCAACTCACTACAGCCAGACAGGCTGCAGGCTGCAACGCAAGACATGAGGTGGAGGAGCGCCTCGCGTCATGGCTGCTCCTCTGCGCCGCTCGTGCGAGGTCGGACAATTTTACGATCTCACATGAGTTTCTCGCCCAGATGCTGGGCAGTACGCGACCCACCGTTTCGATAGCTGCGGCCGCTCTGAGGCACCGAGGGCTCATCGAATACTGCCGGGGAAGCATGCGCATCCTTGACCACGAACGCACGGAACAGAGGGCATGCGAGTGTTACCACGTTTTGAGAGCGCACTTCGGCGGTAGCACGGAGTCCGATGGCGGTTCCACATTTTAGCAGCCCGGTTGGGGCGTGCTGCGATTCACAGGATATGGCTTGAAGCTGAGGCGTGCTCGACAACCGGGTGGGTAATGCCAAAGAGAATGGGCATTGAATGAGATGGGCCGCGTGACGAATGGGATCGTCCGCTTTGCCCTCGGATACACGCTTCGTGGACAGCCTTAACCGCTGAGATCTTGCACCGATACAAGATATTTGCTCGTTACGTTCGCTCTCTTACAAAGGATGGCAGGCGTTTGGGTATATATCTCTTCCATCAGAGGGAAGTATCCCCGTTCGCCTTGGCAGTCTTCTTTCTCTACCGTCTGTGGGCACAAACCAATCGTGAGGGAGGACGCATTGTCACATTACAAAGGAATCGTGAAGTGGTTCAACAACGCAAAAGGCTACGGATTTCTCGGCCACGACGGTGGGGCCGACGTCTTCGTCCATTACAGCTCGATCAAGCGGGAAGGGTATAAGACGCTGAAGGAAGGCGATCCCGTTGAGTTCGACATCATCCAAGGAGACAAGGGACCGCAGGCAGATCAGGTGAGCGTTTTCAGGGTACCTGCGTGAATTGGTGTATGAAAGCATGTGGCGCAACGGCCCGGTCAGGCGAAAGCTTCACGCTGATCGGGCCTCAGCACGACACCGCCTGCACGAGAGCGCCCTGGAAACAAGTACTTTAACCAAGACAGCATAGCAATCACGACCGACCGCTAAGATCCCCTACATGATGAGCTTCAGTTAAGTTTAGCTGTGTACGGCTGTTCGGCTTGCTGCTGAGACCTGCTCCCTGGCAGGTAGAATAGGACTGCCGCATGAGCAGATCCGACAATCCCCGCATCGTCTTCTCCGAGCGCCTCCCTGATGGAATCATGGTGCACTTCGCAGACGGACTGTCCGTCTACTTCCCGGTAGAGTTCCTTCTAGAACACCGGGAGAGTTACGCTACTCGTGTTTTTCGCGATGAGTTGCCATGGCCCGCCGAGTGAAGCGTCCCGTAGGATTATTTGTACAACCTTACGATCTGCATCTCAGCAAGTGAAGTGATCGGCGGATGACGGACTACTGAAATCGGTTTGGATCGATGTGTAGCGATTTCGCAATACCTCTGCCTTCGCATCCTGGTGGGGTTCCTGTCCGGAAAAACAATGAGCGGAGGAAGGGTCCTCTGCACTCGGTCCATGGAATTGGGGATCATTCTCGGCGTCGTTCGATTTCTCGGTGAACCTCCTCGAGTAACTTACATCCAGACGAGACTCTGGTCATCTGGCTTAGGCGATACGCACCAGGCGCGTATTTAGCGAGAAGCACACGTGAGTGTCTTCGTATTGCTTTAGATCGGCCTCTTCGCGGCTTTCCGCCACCGTCTTGTAACATTCCGGGCAGATTGATTGCCACAGGTAGCCGAAGCGGTAACTATGAGTAAACTTGATTTCGAGGGTCATTCGTACCACCTAAGATTGAAGTGCCACCGGAAAATGTGGCCGTTATGTGGTGGCTTTATTCGTCTTCGAGAAGCCGTAGTACCTTCGCCAGCAATTTACACAGCGAATCGGATGTAACGCGAGCAGGGACAAGGCGCGGTCGAGAGAACGGAACTCCGAATCCGTAAACTCGACTGAGGTACAGAGTGGGCACTTTTTAGAAAAGCCCAGCAACCTCGGAAGTCCAGCCGGCCAGCGAAAGCGTAGTGAGCTCATTCATTACCCCATACCGAACCTTTGCTTTGCCAGGCGACGCTCGTCTAGAGCAAAGCAATGGATGGCCGAAGGCGAGGAGTTGAAGACCAATAATGAGCTAACCATACGCCCTATTCGAGCATTCTGCGACCAACTGCAGTTAGCGCTGGGAGGACAAGGGTGCAAGCTTCCTGACTATGCCCGCTACGACGACGCAAGAATAGGATTCGCCGGTATGGAAGAGTCATCACCACCAGCAATCCGTGAAAAGGCATCGTTGATGGTGTCTGCAGTGTTTGTCGCGGCGATGTGAAGGCGGCGAGTTGCCTTTGAGGCTGTTTGACACAGCTTGTACTTGTTATCGACCGTTTCCCTGGCACGAAAGATGAGCTCCGAGCGCACATTAGCCTCCACGTTCTTTGCGGCGTTCAGATTTAGTTCTGCTGAGTTCGCGGGTGAAATGCAGGTTCTTCTTTTAGAAGCGACCGCTTGTCGAAGAAGGACGGCTCGGTCGCAGTAAACCTTGTGAGGGATGGCGCATACAAACCTAGATGAGATAACCATATTCTACGCCTACCGCAACTTTTGATAGTTTCCCAAAACCCCGTTTTGGGCAGTGACGGGAAACCACTTGTCACTAAACCCGGTATCCTGATTCCTATCAGTGGATATGGATAGCCTCGCCACACTCTCGTTCTCGATTCAGCCTTTCGAGGGAAGTCACTCCATAACGCCATATGTGAATGGTACGTCTCTGGTAGAGGTGGTCTCGGCATTTGAACGTGAACGTGCTTTGATCCTGTTGGCGGCTATGGCGGCTATGGCGGCTTAATTCCCGAATCGTTCAATTTCGGCCCACTTGACAGGTATTTCTTGGGCGACTTCGAGCCAAACAGCTACTTCGCGAAGATTGGCGGTGTCTATCTACTTGGCTGCGACTGCGGCGAGGTCGGCTGTTGGCCGCTGTCGGCCCACATCGAGACGGAGGGTGAGTCGGTGAAGTGGACCACGTTCCAACAACCACATCGCCCGCAGCGCGATTGCTCAGCCTTCGGCTCGTTTATCTTCGATGCTGATCTGTACAGGCGAACTGTCGCTGCCCTTCGTGACGAGTTCTCCCTAAGTGGCAAGAGATTAGCCTCCGCATCGTGACCGGATGAATCAGTTCCCCCTAAAGTCCGCTTTAATCGGGAATGAAGTTAGAAGAGCGCGGGTCAGGGTATCGAAGGCTATCGTTCTGGGCCACGCCCGCTTCGAGCTGATTTCTTCTCCGGAGTATCGGATAGGACGAGGCAGCGGTCGAGTTCTAGCGGGTGCGATTTGTCTTCTCGATAGACAGTGAGAAGCAGGAATTGCTTGCCAGGATTCAGAGGAGTTTCGATCGCAAGAGGAGAATACCTGTCATCTGAGCGAGAGGTTACGGCGATGAGTTCGCCGGGTTTGTATCCCCTTTCTCCCTTAAGCACACCTTTGAGACGCACGGTTGCCTTTTCAATGACCTCACCGGGTTGACGCTCCTGGGATTCACTCAGTGCAGTAACGCTCAGAATCTGGCTGGCTTCGCGACCTCGGGCAAAGAGCGGAACACGGCATGCGAGGGGGAGTGAGGCATGCTCGGTGTGGGCCTGATTCGGTGGTGAGGGACGGCCCCCAAGCGTGCCGTCGTAGAGATGCCAGTTTTCCGCTGCTGGATAGATGTCCTCGAGATAGCGACAGGGACGCAGACGCGTGATGCAATTTAGATTGAACGTTGTCAATCGCCGCATCTCTGGCCAGAAGGTTCGGTGCGTCGAACATGGTGAAAACCCCGTTAATGAGATGGTCCGCCACTTGATCTCCACTGAAGGGGTGGGTGATGGTGTTGGCAGGTTCATGGAGGATCATCGATATGCAGATTCGTTCGGTTGGCATCGACCTTGGCAAGACTACGTTTCACCTAGTGGCTCTCAGCGCAGCCGGCAAGGTGCTGTTGCGGAAGAAGTTCACTCAGAAGCAACTACTTACATTCACCGCGAACTTGCAGACGTCCCTGATCGGGCTGGAGGCGTGTTCCGGCGCGCACTTTCTCGGCCGTGCTCTTCGCGAGCAAGGTCACGATGTGAAGCTAATCCCAGCTCAGTTTGTGAAGCCGTTTGTGAAGTCGAACAAGAACGACTTCTTGGATGCAGAAGCCATCGCCGAGGCGGTCGATCGGCAGAACATGCGCTTTGTGCCGATCAAGACGGCCGACAACTTGACCTGCAGGCGACCTACGCCGACGAACTCACCAGTGATGACGTCGTCAAGTTCCATCGCCAGATGCGGGGCAGGGGACTGGCCGACCGAACCGTATTTAATCGCCACATGAACCTCCACGCCTTCTCAATTAGCCTTGGATTTCGCGATGAGCAGTTGAAGAAGATTGCCGGGGATAAACCACCACGCTTCGAGAAGACGCTGCCGGATATTGACGAGCCCGATGAACTGGCTGCTTTCTTCAAATCCCTGGAGTCGGAGTATGACCGGCTGCTCTTCGGTGTCCTGCTTGAGACGGGTTTGCGGGAGCGCGAGGCCATGCATTTGGAGTGGAGCGACATTAGTTGGACCCACCGACTTCTCCAGGTTAGGTCGAAGCCCCGGTACGATCACAAGATCAAGGATTCCGAGGAGCGCGAAGTCCCTCTGACCAAAGCACTCATCAGGAAGCTAGAGCATTATCGGAAACAGCATGCTGAGGACCGACTGTTTTTTGGGAAGCTTGGAGGGACCGTGGACGAGCCAGATGGGCACGTTCTCCGGAGGCTCAAGGGCTTGGTGAGAGATGCGGGTCTAAACTGCGGAATCTGTGCCACTTGCGTATCCAGCAAGGAGTGCGAAGACTGGTTTCTTCATAAGTTCCGAGCGAACTACATCACCACGCTACTCCGCAATGGAATGGATCTTCGCAGCGTGATGGTCTTGAGTGGACATTCGGACATCGAGAGTGTGATGCGATACCTCCGGCCCGCCGGGACGAAAGAGATGCAGGCGAAGGTCGACGCCATCAAGTGGCGTTGACCCCGGCCGCTCACGCCGACTGGGACCGCAGCCACTCCGCCGTCAGGTACGGATCGAACCTGATGGCACCGCCGACCAATGTCGCTGGCTGGGAGCCCACGCTTCACTCGTGCATAGGTGGTCTTTGGCGACTCCGCCATCAACTGGGCGAACTCTCCTTAACTGTGAGCATGCGACCGTAACGCTCGATGGTGGTGGCGATACTGCAGGGATCGGGGGCTTGCGATTCGGTGCTGTTCACGGCGTCCATAAGGGCTAATACCCAAGGCCCCTCCGATTTAAGGGGTTTGCCTGGCTTAAAATCTTCGACCAGCGGAGCCAACTCCTCGGGCCGTAAGCATGGCAATAAATACGCTAAAGTTGGATTTTACCCTTCTCAAAAAATGCCCTCCAATTACATTCATGCTTTGCCTCTGCTATAGCCAATTCCTCTTCGAGATTGCTAGAGGCAATGGTCGCGAAACAGAGTTTGCAAATGGAGTCGAAGGAGCCGTCAGGGTTGTGGCGGTGCGAGAAAATGGGTACGTGGCCGAACATCTTGGTAGTAGCCTCTTGTGGGAGGAACGCTAGAATATCAAACGGGCCATGAAGTTGAATAGCCCCTTTGTCGGCGGCTCTGGCAAGGTAGGGGTCGGTCTTGTGGGAGATCAGCTCCGCGTGCTGCAAACAGATCATCGCCTTCAAGGCTGCGGGATCGAGAGCGTCCAGATCGGGCAGCAGAAAAGGGATCTTGCTCATGCCCGTAGTATGCCTCATTACTGGGTCTTGAGTATGCACAAAAGGTGCGTAAACACTGAGGAATCACGCATGAAAACTTAGACAGTCATCGCCGGTTGCCAAGTCCTGTCAGGCCTTCTCCAATCGATCCCTTCGAGCAGCATCGAGAGCTGCGCACGGGTCAAGGAGACCTTGCCACTCTCGGCCTGCGGCCACACAAATCGTCCTGTAAAGAATGTCAGTGTAGGCTTCTATGATACCCACCTTCTCCCGGATGTATGGATCGCTTCTGCCCCATCGGATGTGGCGAATCTGAAATTTGATGGCGCTGATTGCCTCGTCATTTTTCCAACCGCAATCGGCGGTCTCAATCGTCTTTTGAATCTCGTCCACTGCTTGCAGAGTTGCTTCGAGAGTTAGCACACTTGTATCTCTGCTTTCCTTTTGTTGTCCTCTGCCCACCACTGTTTCCTGTAATCCAGCAGACTCATGTATCCCTCGTAGCGTGGGATCAGACCGACCACAGCTCGGCGACACATTGGAGCGTCGATGTAGTTACTTGGCCAGTCCAAATCTAGGAGGATGGCAGCTCCTTTGAGCTGGGTCGTTTTTTCATCGCCTTTAACGCCAGCAATATCGAGAATCCCCGCGTAACCTGCTAGTTGCTTCACCTTGTCTTCAGCCACGTCATATTCCTCCCTTTTGGATCAGCTTAGGCGCATAGGAAGTGCAAAACCGGGGACGTAATGTACCAGGGCTGATTCCTTTTCGGCTAAATCGCGCACGTCTTCTCCATAAATCGTTCAGGAACTTTGCGAACCACCCGGTTGTCCTACCTTTGTTGTATGCCATCGACAGAAGTTCGCCTATAGGATACAGGGCGTGCAATCGTGAATTCGGAGCAGTAGCACAGGAGAATTCGCCGTGTCGTCCATTCTTAAGGCCTTCGCCGCCATAACCGCTACCGTCGCCCTAAGCATAAGCACATCTGGACAAAGGGTCGACTTCTATATACACGACTTGAACGAGGCTTTAGTTCCATACGGGACTGTGAAGATTTCCGCCTGTCATAACTTGATGCTAGAACTTCATGGTCCGTGGGGTAATTTTGCAATTCCGGACGGCAACGACAAGGACAACCCAGGCCAATTAACTTGGACTGTAGTCAAGGTTGATGTTTCTCAAATCTGGATCGATCTGTCCCTCCTTGATGAAGACAAAGTTCAAAATTTCAAGCTATTCAGTTTGGAATACCTGAGCAAACATGAAAAGGGAACTCCCTACGTCGCCGATACCCCCGCTGTAATGATCTCCACGACGGGCCTTAACAACCAAATGACCGTGAACACAATCGATCCGGAAAAGGTACACGCGCTGCGTGGTCAAACCCACGTCACGGACGCGCAGATGGGGTTGAGCATCGATGAGCGTAAGTATGCTCTTCTTCTCTTCGCCGACCAGCGACATGCTGATGCATTTCAGAAGGCAATTCAGAAAGCTATTGTCGTCTGTAAGGCCCAGTGATATGAGCCGTCCGCTGGTTCTAAAATGTTTTGACGAAATGAAGGGAATGACCATTTGAGCGACGTTACGAGGGAAGGTAGGGAAATGCACGAACGGTTCAAGGCATTGGGTGATCTAAATGGCCAAAACTGACCAGGAGATCATCGCATATGCCGGTTCGTTCAGTTCAAGAAGTTTGGCCGGGGAAGGTACTGTTCTCCTACAGTGGCAAGCAAGTGGTTATCACATTGCGATACTTTTTGACGCCACGGAGCATGTGGTGGCGATCACGCATGAGTCTGGGAACTATGAAGAGGAACCCAATTACCTGCGGGGCAGCGCGATATTAGTCGTCATCATTATCATTGCCGTCTTCGTGGCGATAGCAAACGGATAAAAAGAAGTGAACAGGGATGATGAGATGGTGCGGCGTGAGTTCGCACCCGGCGAGGAGCCAAGGGTCTACACGGCAGACCTTTGCGCTGACGGCGTGACATTCGATTACGTAAGGTAAACTTGCCTTCATTCAGCCGAGGGACACCTATGAGCTATCTCAGAGCAACGGCATTCTCCGCCTTCGTGTTACTGCTGCCTTTATGCGGTATTTGTCAGCAAGAGCCGATGCCGGAAAAGCTCAGTCCGGAGGCGGTCAAAGCGCTCCAAGCTCAGGAAAAGCAGTTGATGGACTCAATCGCAGAGAGTAATAAGCATCCGGGGCCAAAGTTCACGGATCTTCAGTGCAGGGCGGACGCTCAGAAGTGGACTAGTGACCCGTTCGACGGGAAGGATGCAAGAAACCTATCCATTAATACGGCCATTATGGTCAACGGACAGTTCCGGTCGATGTCACACATAGCACCTCATGTGACTGTCGAAGGGCTTATCGACCGTGCTTACGAAATGATTGTCTGTATTGAGTCAGACGCAGCTTTTGAAAAGCAATTTGCCACATATAGTTTGATGGCGAAGCTGTATTCCGAGGAACGAAACCTGCGCTATCTCATGTTCATACTGAGACACAACCTAAACGATCAATTCCTCAAAGAAGACGCTAAAGAGAACAAGTAGTTGAGAGGTGGATTGGGTTGAGATATGGCTTGAAGTTGGCTTTGTCAGTTGCTGCCCTGGGGTTACTGTCTTATTGGTTTTTTCAGCCGAGTACTCACGAGCCTGCGTCTGCGCCGCCTTCAAAGGACACATCGTCCAACCTCGATTCAATACCAAAAGGCAATTTCGTGGCCGAGCAATACGGCGCAGTCATCTGCCCTGACTCTAAAGCGTTCGATGCGTTTGATGCTGCGTCGACACGGGTACTGACCAATCCTCCTTCTAATTCGGCGTCGAAGCCTGATCTGGTGGCGATCTGGCTTGATACAGCAAAGCCGAACGGATGCAGCTACATTCGCCCCGGAGCTTCGCTGGTATCGGAAGGAGAAACCAGCGACTCGGGCGGGGGTAGGCCACTGGCAATCGTGACGGCGAAAATGCCTGATGGCACTGCAATACGAGGAATCACGTTCTCCAATATGCTTTACTCAATACCAAAAGGCAATGTCGTGGCAGCCGACTTTGGCGCAATCATCTGCCCCGACTCCAAAGTAATCACCGCCTATCAAGATGCCATGACAGCGTGGAGAGACAACAATAAACAAAACATGTCCGCGGAAGAATTTGCAGCGGCCGCGAAAAGTTCAGTTGAAGGATTAGCAAAGTCGGCGGGATGCAATTACGTTCACCCCGGCACTTCGCTGGTATCGGAAGGAGAAATAGAAGGTGGAAACGGCTACGGAGCGAACTTGAACTTAGTCGTGACGGCACAAATGCCCGATGGCACTGCAATAAGAGGAGTTACCATCCCCGCTATGATTACTCGGAATCAGCAGCCAACTGCAGAGGCAAGGGAGCCGTCCGCCGCTCAACCAAAGGTTCCGCAGGAACCTGAGACACAGCAAGAGCAAAAGCAAAGCGAATCAGGAACCCAAGCCACGCCACAGGCGCCAACTACACCGGATTTGAACGTGATTGGGGACGATCAGAAACATGCGAACAAAGTCCAGACTCTCAAAGGCCGATGCGCAAGCGCCCGAGTGTGCGATTCAATTGCCCTGATATACCCAGCAGAATACGAAAATTACGTGATGATTATGTTTTTGCAGAGAAATCGCGGGGCCTATGGGTTTTCTGGCAGGCTATATTTCGACCCTGCAGATGATGACACCAAGGTGATGGTTGACCACGTCTACTCTCCCGGTGGGGAAGTCTACTCTTACAATGGTGCAACTGGGAAAGAGTCCACATGGCAGGAGCCCTCAGGATGGAAAGCTCAGGGAGGAGGGTGCGTGTTCTCTCAAAATCATGGTTCTGTAATCGCAGTTGAATGCGGCCAGCCGATGTGGTCTTTCCTGGCAGCCCCCGGTCAATGACACTCTGCGCAAAAACTCCTTCGATGGGGTTTAGTAAAGTTCCCGGAATCGCACAAAACAGCCCTAGACATTAAGATCACATCTCGTCTTCGTCATGCGACGTGATCAGGGGGTTCATACATAGGGGAAGCCGATCCTTCTTTGTTCCCGTCACCCCGCTGCCTTTCTTCGATGATGTTGTCCAGGTTGTCGAAGAAGTACGCCACCGGATCATCCGCCTCAATCAGACCGGCTTCCCATGGCTCGTGGGTCATCGCCAACTCGACCTGCTCGACCGTGTCCACGTCGGCGTAGGTGATGCGGTCGTATTCAATCGGCTCTCCGGAATGACTACCGAACTGCGAGATAAGGTCGTCACATACTCAGTTGAAAACCCGAACTGATTATAACGAAATATACGGCACAGCCGAAGATACATCCAGAAGTAGGGAACTGGCGAAACCGCAGTGCCAACTTTCGACACGCCTAAACGCAATCAGACCACCCGGCTACGGATGAAGATTTCAGACGAATTGGCCGCCGGCTCTCTTCCTTTACACCTTCCCCAGATTCGCGTTTCCCGCTCACTACAAGTAATGTGACACCCGAAGCGAAAATTGCGGCCAATATCGAAAGAGGAACAACCGAGTTGTTCAACGCTAGTACGGGTAAGCCGAGGGCCTTCAAGCCGAGGTAATGCATCGACCAAATCCCCATTCCCATTGCGGACGCGCCGCCTCCGAGCCATGCCAACCAAGCAACACCTCGCGAGGAGTTCATTCGTTCGACCACTGCAAGGGTTGCGTACATGGCGATTATTGCGATGAAGGACGACAATACAACCAACCGATAATCGAAATCAATTAATGGAACACGCATATGTCTCTTATCATCGGCAAAGGAGAGTATTCGCAATAGTTCAGAAGTGGCTGGAGGATACAGCTGGTCCTGTCACTAATGGTCGAGACTCGGTCTATCCCCTGCAAATAAAAGATAACCAAGGCAGCCGCAAGGTGGCAGATACGGCAGAGACGCTCAAGGGTGGAATTCGACAGAGGGCGCTGTTTTGAAGCTGCCGCAGCCAGATCGATTCCCCCGCGAGGACCAAAAACTCCAAAAGCTGTCCAATGCATAATACCGGTAGGAGACGATGAGCATAATTGACATTCTGTTTCAGCGACAATATGAATCTATCTCCTTTGAAACACCAGTGCGTGTGTTCTTAAAATCCAAACTTACGGTTGTCATCTCTGCGGTTCCTCTGACAACCAGCGTATCAGCCCCCGCTTCAATTTCTAGTGCCTTAACTCACCGTTGTCATCCCCAAGAATGGCTTGATCGCCCACAGCTCGACACCGACATCCCGCGTTATAACCTCGAAGGCCGCGCCGCCTCTCTCCAGGCCGCCATCGAAGGCGCCTGCCAACTTATAAGAAGAGCACGCTATTCAGGGAGTCTGAGTTTGTTTAATTTCTGTATCCTCTCCTCGCAATTCGCAGCGCCCGCCACGTCGCCATTAGCTTCCGCAAGGCGCTTGGCCACAATTTCATCCCGAAACGATGCTTCAATGAGCTGGCGTCTTCGTTCCCGGTCCGCCATGCGCCCTACGCCGGGGTCCAACGGCTTAGGCGAGCTACACGCAGGGCAGCGGTTAGCGAAGCCCGGCTTTTTGGGCTGGAGTTCGAACGGCTCGGAGCAGACGACGCAGATTCGGGTGGCCAATGTCATTGTGCGTTCAGCATATTCGATACGCGACGTGCGTGCCTTGACGAAAAAGAGGTGGGTAAATGTGATGCTGGGAATACGGACGCGCTGCGCATATTATCCAATCCGCCAGAGATGTTTTCGAGCAAAAAGGTTACGATTACCGTTGGGCAGGGTGATTGTGTATCTGTGGCAGTACAGTCGACCGCGAGGAACGGTGGTGTTCGACTTCCGTTTGGGCCGAGGACGGGAACAAACGATCTAAGTTTTTTGACCTTGCAGCTTCTATTCGGGTGGTACACTCGGCTAAATTCTGGAGAACGAAACCGAGATGACCCGCGGAGCAACTCTCAGGGCTAGCTTGATTGCATTCCTCGCCTTGCTTGCGGGATGCACCCACAACACACACACATGGCAAACACACCACTCACTGCAACTGCACCCACAGTTACAGGCGGGGGACGAACGTCCCTTGTGATAAAGAGGATTGGGCCCGCCAACTTATATCCTGATCCTAACCTCACTACAGGGAAGGCTGACACAGTTAGCGTGGACGACTTGACTGCTCGTTACACCGGTCACTGTCCGAAGGGCAAGGCGGATTGCACGTATTCGCAGAGTCATCGTAACATGTCCGGGCCGGTTCACAAGCAGGTCTACGATGAGTACAACGTTCCCGCCGATCAGAGGAACATCGAGGACGGCGAGGTGGATCACCTCTATCCGATGTGCGCCGGAGGTTCAAACGACATCACCAATCTGTGGTATCAGCCTGTCGACAACAAATGGAAAGACAAAAATTTCGGCTATCACGAGAAAGACGCGCTCGAAACCTACGTTTGCAAACAAATCGTAGCAGCCAATCTCGACCCCAAGGAAGCCTACAGGCGCATCACAACAGATTGGGTCGCTTATTACCTAGAATTGCATCTCGACAAATCCAGTGATGGTGAAGACGAAGCCATCAACTAGTTCCGAAGTCTCCTTGGGAGTCTTCGACCATCCGACCATCCGACCATCTGCAGGCGCATGTCTTCCTGCGTCTTCGCCAGTGTGTGAAACTCCCGGTGGATACTGGATATCTGCTCTCCGTAGTTAGGGCCGTGCTTGAGGGTGTAGCGGCAGTCGGGAATGACACGACAGCGCTGAATTTCGCCCGCAGGACTGAAAGCAATGCTCGTGCCATTTGGGAGTTTTTAAATCACTGAAAAGAAAGACTCGCTGCAGCGGGCGTGGTCGGGATCAGGATGCAGGTGTCAAAGCTGTTATTGAGGCGGTGACAGTCGCCGGCCACCGGCCGCGTACTATCGGGACTCAAGTGGCACATCAGGTTTGGAAGCAGTTCCCGGGCCGATGGGAGGTTGTGCCGAACGGCCAGGCTCTCAAGCGTGCGCGAGAATTGGCCGAACTGTACTTGAAGGCTCCGGAGGTGACACGGTGCAACACGCGTGTACATTTCATCCAGCCGTTGAAGGAACGTGTGGTACGGGAAGTAGGTTACGGACTATCGCTTGAGGGAGCGTCTTCGGCCGACCTCGTCAAGTTGATGCGAGCGAACAGGGAACGTGAGCCTGCGCCGGCAGACGTTGCATAAGTGTCCAAGAAGGATCACTCCTGCCGGGCGGCGCAGTGTACCGCGCCGCCGGCTGGAGAACTCGGATTTTAGTGATCACCACGGAAAACGCTTCTCCGGAGGAATCGCATGAACAACACCAGGACGTTGCTGACGAAGACCGTGCCTCGGCACCGCCGAATCATTGGCTGCCCGGAAGTGATCCTACGTAGCGCCCGTAAAGTCCGGTTTCGGCAAGTTCGAGAGACCCGGCCTGCTGAGGCGAAGTTTGCGACAGTGAGGTATCTTGCTGCCCCTTGGATCGGGTACACGTTCAAGACCTCTTCGCTTCCAGTGGCGGGATTGAATTGTACTGGGTGGCGGGTCTCTTCCGAAATGGGCGGCGGGATAATTGTGGAGTGCTTCGTCGCTAATGGCGGCATAACGTTGCAGCCAGCACCCGCGGAACTCAAAACAAGAAAAGGGGAAATTAACAATTGTTGGGCACCTCCGGACACCCGCACCACCCCCAACCTGCCGACTCTGTTCTTCAGACTCCACCGCTGAGGTGAAGGACAGAGGAAAGGCCAAGATTGACCGCCCGCCTGGACTCAACTCGAATACCAAGTCATTGCGAGAGAACTTCCAGTTTTCATTGGCTGAGTTTTTTTCCGAACCCAGGGCACTACGAGTCCACATTTGCGAATCAGCCGCAGAGATTAAGGATATGGAGAACTTCTCTGATGCCAACTGGTGGGGCGTTATCCTGCCACTCGATGAACTTCAAGCTCGCCTTCGTTCCATCAGCGACGGCCCGCATCAGTGGACCGCGAATCTGGAACAAGAGGCGAGAAACGAGTGGCAGACTCGACGCCAATGCTCCGTACGCATCCAGTACACCAATCCTGAGTTCGTGGACATGCCCAACGACATCAGTTATTTATTTCCAGCCTTCGTGGACTCCCTATTTTGGCAACCAAATGTCCTCGTGTGCCTCCACCCGTCATTGGCGGTGTCGATGATCAAGGGTCTTTACTTTGAGCGGGAACAGCTTAAGTACGATCTGCTTGAAGATTGGGATCGATTCTGGACGCCAATACGTTTCAATCGTGGTAGAAAGTCCGCAACGCAGTGATGCACGGAAAGATGACTTCGCCATGGGCAACAGAGGAAGATGACCAGCGACTAATGGCGCTCGCCGGTCTCGTCCACTGTCTTACCCGCGAGGTGTTTAACTTTTCGATTCGGGGTAGTTGAAATGTGCAATGATTCCGCTCCCGTCATGGCCTCATCGGTGCGAAGAGCTTTGTGAGGCTCTTGGTGCTGAATGCAATCAATTCTGCAACCCAGTGCAGCGTTATTCTGCCATCCAGTGCAACGGAATGCTGCCACCTTCGGCGATCACTAAAGGGCTGTGCAATGTCTCATCCACGCCCGAGGCGTGCGGTGCCACAGTTGTGGTTCGGTCAGGACGATGTCCTGTTCGAGCTCAGGGGAGTAAGGTGCGGTTTGCCGACCGCGCACCCGGAATTTGGAATCAGTGCAATGCCACTAAGGTGGCATACCTTTTGCCAGGAACAAAGAGTAACAACAGATATGCGCCAATTCCCAAGCCATCGGTAGACGGGATTATCTCGCATCCTAGGAAGCGCGAAAAAGAGTGGAAGTCATAGACGATTGAGTTGATGGGAAGCAGAGCGAGCGTATATCTCCTTGATCTGAACGGTCCTGGGCTGGTTGGACAGGTGGTCTACATCTGACCCAACCACCAGGACCGGGTGGACGGGGGCCACATCTGACCTTACCACCACAACCGGGCACCCCATCTTCGAGATAGATTTATCGCCTTAAGATGGGCCAACTTCTACGAAGCCAACTGAGGTCGTGGCGGCGCATCTTTCTTCGTTATGATGGCGCTACGGAGGATTTCATGGACACTAAACGCATCATTGCCGATATCGACACGGAGATATCCAAGTTGCAACAGGTAAGAGCGCTGCTATCGACCGTAGCAATAAAGAAAGGTCCAGGCCGTCCCAGATCCACTGAGCCCAAAGTGACGAAGCCTAAGAAGAGGAAGATGAGTGCCAAAGGGAGAGCAGCTATTTCTGCTGCGATGAAGACACGTTGGGCAAAGAAGAGGGCAACGAAATCCGTCACAACGAAAGCCGCCACCAAAGTCTAAGCCACAAATATGAATGCAACAAGAGGTCATCCTAACCGGGTGACCTCTTTCTTCCTTACAGGCCATACATATCGTTCAGAATATGCACGGTAAACTCTCGTGATTCGATTTATCGCTTTTGGAGGAGTTGCAGATGCTGAACCGCCTTTGGTTCTTCTTTCCTGCACGCAGCTATTTGAGCCTCAAGCATGTCAATATCATCTGTCGTCGCTTTAATCAGAGAATCCAGCAAATGTCTGGTAGACGTTTCCATGCCCTAAAGCCTAACACCGAGGAAGGCCGGCCTGATCGAGCACAATGACCCGTCGGAGCGATGCTAGTAACGAATGGGTGATTTGCCTTTTTGATTTCACCGGAAAGGATTGTCATATCAATGCCATCAACACCGGAGAATCACATGGCTCTCGCTGTACTGTGCATCATTGGCTTCATTGCGTATTGGGTACCGACCATAGCCGCAAACAGCAACCGTCATCGCAATCGCGCAGCGATCGGGATGCTCAACTTATTTCTCGGCTGGACTTTATTTGGTTGGGTGGTGGCCTTGATATGGGCGGACACCGACAACTGCGAAAATTGATGATCGGGGAGTCGGAGATATGTCCCCTTGTCAAGGAGGCTGTAATAGCGACCGCACAAAGGGCTACTCCCCTTTTAGCTGTTCACACTGGTGCAAGGTCAACTCTGAGGTTGCGATGCATAGTCAAAAGTGCGCTTTCCTACTTGGAAGGGGCCAAAATACACCACCGTTCCACGTTACCCAATCTCCTACCTCAAGTAGTGGTGGGCACCGTAGGTAACGGATTGCGGCGGGTATCGTCTACGGGAAGGCCGATGGCTATTGTGATTGTCATAGTGCCTCAAGGCTACCACTGCTAAAAGAGATGCAATAAACCAACCTACTCCTCCAACAGCTCCTCTATTCGATCCAATTGCAGTCTTCAAAACTCTCCTGCTGTTCACTACCGAGTGAAAGGGTTGGAGGTTCTGGCTGGAGTCTTGCGTTCGACGAAGGTGATGTTCTCGATTGGCCTCATGCTGAGTTCGGCGCACACTCCGAGGGCGCACACAACCCAGGCTCATCGTTACCGACGTTTCCAACTCGGCGATCTTCCGGAAGCGCGGGAGTCTGCTCAGGATTGCAATCCGGGGGTAAATGGCTGGATGCGCTCGCTACGGTTGCGTCCTCAATGTCTGCAATCTTCAACACTATATTGCTCCATAGTCTGGCTAAGGCATTGAGCGCCGTCGACATTTCTTCAACAGAGGTCTGGTCTGAGTTGATGGTTGTAAGAAGTCTCCGCTCTTCCGCCCAAGTCACGGCGAGGAGTGCTCGGAGAGCGACACTTTTGCTTTTAGGCTGAAGAGCCATTTAGCAGCCTTCGATGCTGTATGGCTAAGGAGAGTTGCCAGGAGACTGAATCCCCGCTGGCTGGAACATGAATGTGTGAGCGTTCGTGCCGACCCCGATCCGACGAAGCACGGTCCCCGCTTCGTCGCTTCTGCTCAAAGATGTTTGATTAGCTGGGCAGCAGGTCTCTGAGTTGCTGGATTATTAGAGTCAGAGCCGAACGAAAGTTGTAGAGCTTCCTCCTCTATCCCGGCTTTATATTTTGAGGAATGCGCAAATCGCTTCCCCTCAAGTTCTCATTTCTTGCCTTGATCGCGTTAGCCAGTGTGACATCTGCCACGGGTGCCAGTTTAAGAGCTGCAACATCGCCTTCGACCACTTCTGCAACCGCCGGAGTTGTCACACCCGTTCCGTCGAAAACGAATCGGGTTGTGCTGGCGGAAGACATGGAGGAGTCTCTGCTGAGAGAAGGCCACGACGTCCGAGTCAAAGCGCAAGGGAGAGACGGAAGGATACTGACGGTGAAGTGGTCGCAAATGGGGGCACAGTTCGTTTACAAATTTACAGCTGACGATCGACTGATCAAAAAGCTTCAGAACGCCGGTTTCAGTCACATCCATTTCGACAATGGCGATCGCTTTTGGGATCAACAGATCGAATAACTTCGACCCTACGCGCGTTGGCTGCGTTTCCAGGCGAACGCGGTCTGTGCACTCATACATTCACAGGGTCATCTCGATTGGGCGGCGAGGTACTTTCCGACATTCCTTCGGCGTAGTGGCAAGATTACCTGGACATCAGATCGTTCCTTCAAGGGGAACAACGTAGCGGGTCGCCTTCGGGGGATGATTTCATTTTGGTTGCTTACACAGAAGTTGTATCGAATTGCTAACCAACTCCTGAAAGTTCTAGTGGCCAAACCAGGTCCTACCATGTAGCCTCCTATTCATTCAACCTGGAGGAATGCGTTGAGTTTTGTTGAGTTTGATTCCTTCCATAAGGAAGAGCACCCTTGTTCTACTGTTTTTCTCTCTGCTAACAAATACATTCGGAAGATGAAAGGTGGTTCTCAATCAATTCTAGTTCAATGCGACGATAACCGATTTTATGTCGTGAAGATGGCTGGCAATCCACAGGGCTCTAACATACTGGCCAACGAGTTTCTGGGAAGCGTTATTGCCCGCGCAGTGGGACTCCCCGTGGCTGAAT
>JAOAPF010000163.1 GCA_025462755.1 Edaphobacter sp. | reverse complement strand
GGGAAGCATTGGCGCACGTACCAGCGACGCCACCCGCGCTGACGATTACCGACGTAGTACAGTCCGCGGTTCGCGACTACCCTCTGATCCACGTCACGCAAGAGGAACTCAATGCGTCCGCGGCCGGCATTCAACTTGCGCGATCGGCCTACCTCCCGCGAATAGACGGGTTGGCACAATTCAATCGCGCCACTCGGAACAACGTCTTTGGAGCACTTTTCCCGCAAAGCACTAGCCCGTCCATGACCGGGCCGGTTATCGGCAGTAATAACGGCGGCTCAGTTTGGGGCAGTGCCACCGGCCTGCTGGTCAACTGGCAGCCGTTCGACTTCGGTGTCCGCCACGCCAACGTGCAGGCCTCGCTTGCGGCCCGAGACCAGGCAGCTGCAGTTTTGCAACGCAGTCAACTGGATGTGGGCACCGCGGCTGCCGATGCGTTTCTGACGCTGATCGCCGCGCAGCAAACCGAAAAGTCCGCTGCGGCCGCAGTGGACAGCTGGGATGTCTTATTGCGAAGTATCCACGCGTTGGCATCGAATCAGCTCAGGCCAGGTGCGGACGAATCACGCATCGAAGCAGAGCGTGCGATGGCCGGGACTCAACTTGCCTACGCGAAGCAAGCAGTGGGGACCAGTCGCGCCACACTCGCGAAATTTATGCCCCATGCGGATGAGAGTGGAGCGGCTTTTGACCCGGTTCCTCTGTTGGATGGAACTCCCCCAGCGATGGACGAGGATGCGCCGTTTCAAAGCAATCAGCATCCTCTAATGGCAGAGCAAAAAGCGGCGACTGCACAATCGTCAGCGCAGCTCCACGCACTAGAGCGTAGCTGGGTCCCGCAATTCAGTGTAGAAGGTGCAGCATTCGCGCGCGGTACAGGAGCAGAGAACGACGGACAACGCCTCGCCGGAGCAAATGGTCTCGCCCCCACTGTGGGGAATTACGCCGTCGGGGTGAATGTCACCTTTGCATTCATGGATTTTGCCAGTATCCACGCTCGCGAAGCAACTCAGGCCGCGACCGTTCGCGCCAATAGAAACAATGAACAGCTTGCAGATAGAAACTTGCAGGAGCAGTTTGCCAAGGCCAAGGCAGCGGTGCGCGCTGCACGTGAGGTCGCAGCGAACACCCCGGTTGAAGTGAAGGCGGCCCATACGGCTTTCGACCAGGCCAAGGCCCGCTATCAGGCAGGGCTTGCTCCCATCGACGACTTAGCACAGGCGGAACGCCTTGTGGTTCAGGCTGAGATTGACGATTCCGTTGCGCGTTTGAGCGTATGGCGCGCTCTTCTTCAATTGGACGCCTCGCGCGGAGACATCCAGTCGTTCGTACAAACAGTGAGCAAGTAAGTTTAAGGTAGGAAACAATGCGTCTTGTTTTAGCTGCTTTATCTCGTCCACTTGTCGTTATTGTCGCGTTGATCGCGATATTGACCGGCTTTGTGCTCTCGCTGGGCCAGATGCGCACAGACATCTTCCCGGAGGTCGGGAACCCGGTCATCTATGTTGCCCAGCCGTTTGGCGGTATGACGCCCGCACAGATGGAAGGCTTCCTCACCTACTACTACGAGTACCACTTTCTCTATATCACGGGCATTCAGTCAGTCGATAGCAAGAGCATCCAGGGCGCAGCGCTGATGAAGTTGAGTTTTCGCGAAGGCACTAACATGCAGCAAGCGATGGCGGAGACTGTCGGCTATGTCACGCGTGCTCGTGCTTTCATGCCTCCCGGTACTGTACCGCCATTTATCACCCGCTTCGATCCCGGAAGCGTAGCCGTGGGTCTGCTGCTCTTCACCAGTTCCACCCACACACAAGGCGAACTTCAAAACTTCGCCCTCAATCAGGTGAGGCCGTTGTTTGCGACGTTGCCCGGAGTCTCGGCTCCGCCCCCATTTGGTGGCAATCAGAGAACAATCGTTGTCACACTCGATCCCGACAAGCTGAAGCAATACCATATCTCGCCGGAGCAAGCGATCTCTGCTGTGAGTACCGGGACGGTCGTGGCTCCATCGGGGAACCTTTATGACGGCCCTCTCAACCGCATCGTCCGCAACAATGCGACACTCGGCCCGGAGCTGAGTGAACTCATGAATACGCCGATCCACCCCGGATCAGGTACAAGTGTCTACCTTCGAGACATCGGAGCCGTCGACAACGGAACCGACATCGTGACGGCGTACGCCCATGTGGATGGTCGGCGTACGGTTTACATTCCGGTGACGAAGCGCTCCGACGCTTCCACACTCGCCGTCATCAGCGCGGTCAAGGCAGCATTGCCCGTGTTCAAGAAGGCAATTCCCGATGATGTGGATGTTCAATTGGCATTTGACCAGTCAGGATATGTCTCTCATGCGATTAGCGGATTGGTGCGCGAGGCTGTTCTGGGCGCCATCCTCACTGGACTCGTCGTTTTGCTCTTCCTTCGGGACTGGCGAGGGGCGTTGATCGTAGTGGCGAATATTCCGTTCGCTCTCTTCGCGGCGGTGCTTCTCCTTTGGGCTACCGGGCAAACCATCAACATTATGACGCTGGGTGGCTTGGCGCTCGCGGTAGGCGTGCTCGTGGACGAGGCAACGGTCGAAATTGAAAACATCCATACCCAGTTGCTGCCAGGTGTCTCTCGCGCAAGAGCAGTTCTTGAGGCGTGCAAGCGGACAGTGATCGCGCGGTTGCTTTCGATGCTGTGTGTTCTGGCCGTCTTCGTCCCATCTTTCTTCATGAAGGGCGTAGGGCGCCAACTATTTGTACCGCTGTCTCTGGCAGTCGGCTTCGCAATGATCGCCTCCTATCTGCTGTCCAGCACGCTTGTTCCCGTCTTTGGCACATGGATGATGAAGGAGTCGCATCGACAAGAGGAATTGGAAGGAGCTTTCGGACGACTCCGAGCGCGCTATGAAAAGTTTCTGGATGCTGTTCTGAAACGGAGGTGGCTTGTAATCTTCGCCTATTTCGGCGTTTCAGCAGCCGTTTTACTGGTTGTTGCGCCGCATTTGGGAACGGAGATATTTCCCGATGTCAATGGACCTGTTCTGCGAATGCGTCTGAAAGCCCCTATCGGCATGCGCATAGAAGAGACCGAGCCTATGATCCTCCACGCGCTCGACCTAATCAAAAAAACGGTAGGCAAAGAGAATGTGGAGGTCACATCCGATTATGTCGGCGTGCAGCCATCCAGCTATCCAGTCAACTTGATTCATCTGTTCACTAGCGGCCCCGAGGAAGCACTGGTTCAAGTACAACTGCGGCCAGGCCATCCCGATGACGAGCGGTTACGTGAAGATCTGAGAGCTGCATTCAGCAAGGAAATGCCCTCGCTCCACCTGTCGTTCGAAGCAGGGGACATCGTTTCGCAGGTTATGAGTTTCGGTTCGCCGACTCCTGTGCAGATCGACGTGCAGGGAGTGAACCTCGATCAAAATTATGCCTACCTTGCGAAGATCGAAGCGGAACTTCACAAGCTAAGTTTCTTGCGCGATATATCGATCGTACAGCCGCAGAAATACCCGACAGTGGAGGTAAACATCGACCGTCAGTACGCGGGACAATTCGGCCTGACTATGGCGGACGTCACAAACTCCATGGTTGCCGCGACGGGATCCTCTCGTTTCACGTCTCCAAACTACTGGCGCGACCCGCTAACGGGTAACGCCTTCCAGATTCAGGTGCAGCTCCCTCCAAACCGCGCGCAGGGCTTGCCTGCTTTGTCTTCACTGCCGCTCATGCGCGAGGGATTGCCGGAACCTCAACTGGACCAGGTAGCAAGCCTTCAATACGGCAACATGCCGGAGATGATCGAGAGACTTAGCGGGCAGCGCGTCGTCAGTCTGACGGCCAACCTGCACGGCATGACCCTGGGAGAAGCGCAAACGAGGATAAAGGCTGCGCTGGGAAATATTGCGGCACCGCCGAAGGGCGCAGTTGTGACGGTACGGGGCGGGGTCCCGGCTCTGGAGGAGACCATCTCAGGGTTGCGAGTGGGACTTCTGCTCGCCATTGCGACCATCTTCCTCCTTCTGATGGCGAACTTTCAATCTCTCCGGCTGCCCCTGGCCATATTGAGCACGATCCCAGGCGTGCTTTGTGGCGTAGTGCTCATGCTGCTCTGTACACGAACGACACTCAACATTCAATCGTTCATGGGAGCGATTATGGCGGTGGGCATCTCGGTTGCGAATTCCATTCTTCTGGTGACCTTTGCTGAGCAGGCACGACAGCATGAAGGCGCAGAGACTGCCGCGCACACTGGAGCTGTTGGTCGTCTTCGCGCGATCCTCATGACTGCCACAGCGATGATCTGCGGCATGATCCCCATGGCGATCGGATTCGGAGAGGGCGGCGCACAATCTGCCCCCCTCGGCCGTGCAGTAATTGGCGGTCTTCTCTTTTCAACGTTCGCCACTCTGGCCGTGCTGCCTGCTATCTACGGGCTATTGCAGCGGCACGCCTCCGTTACTTCAAACTCATTGAATCCCGAAGACCCCGCGAGCCGCTACTATGAACAACCATAAGAAAATCCTTTTGTTGATTCTTGCCGTCTCCCTGCAGACGAGCGCTCAGACGCCCGCGCATGTCGAGTTCGCGACGGTTGAGAGCCGCAATCCTTCACGAACGGTTGCTTTGCCCGCAGAGTTGGCGCCCTTTTTGCAGGCCGTTATCGAAGCGCGAGTCCCCGGTTACATCGAGCGGGTGTTTGTCGACCGCGGGAGTAAGGTACGACGTGGGCAAGTTCTCGTGGAGCTTTCTGCCCCTGAGATGAAGGCACAGACCGCTGCTGCTGAGGCTACTTTCCATCAAGCCGAAGCGGATCAAAGCCAGGCGGAAGCCCAAGCCGCAGGCATCGAGAGCACGTTTGCTCGCCTGCAAGAAGCGTCGAAGACACCGGGAGCCGTCGCCGGCAACGAGCTTGTGCAGTTGGAAAAGGAGCGGGATGCAGCTCAGTCTCTCGTGGGCAGCAGGAAGGCAGCTACTCGGGCCGCCGAGGATCGATTGCGCGCAGCGAAGGAGTTGGAAGGTTATCTTCGCGTCACGGCACCCTTTGACGGCACTATCACCGATCGGTTCGTTCACCCCGGAATTTTGGTCGAGAGTGGTGGCCGCACGCCTCTGCTCAAACTCCAACAGATCGGACATCTTCGATTGACTGTTCCTGTTCCCGAGAGCTATGTCGGTCATGTTGTGCACGGCACATTGGTAAATTTCCACGTCGCATCCCAACCCGGCAGGACATATTCGGCGAAGATTGCAAGGATCTCCAACGCCCTTGATGCCCAGACCAGAACCATGATGGTCGAACTTGATGCCTCCAACAGCGACGGGAGCCTGGCTCCCGGTATGTATCCGACTGTGGATTGGCCGGTGAGTTCGGCGGAACCACTCCTGCTTGTACCAGCGACAAGCGTTGTCTCCACCACGGAGCGGACTTTCGTCATCACGGTCGTCAATGGACACGCCCACTGGGTGAATGTGCGCAAGGGCGCAGCATTCGGAGACCAGGTCGCCATACGCGGCGATATTAAACCAGGTCAAAAGGTTGTGAAGCGCGCCTCTGACGAGCTTCGCGAGGGCGTGCCTCTTTCGTAGGGGCCCACGAGTGAGCGATAGACCAAATGGCGATCCAATGAGTAAAGCAACTGAGACAAATTCGGCACCGTGGCTACTGTTGATCTTCACCTTACCCGGAAACAAGGCAAGTGCGAGGGTCGGGATTTGGAGAAAGCTGCAACGATATGGAACGCTTGCGATCCGTAACTCTGGCTACGTGTTGCCGAATACGCCGACGAACCATGAACGCTTTGCATGGCTTGCGACCTCGATTCGTGCCTCGAAGGGTGAAGCGTCGGTGCTTCAGATCCAAAGCATCGATGATCCTTCAATCGAAAGACTTCACGATCTATTTCGTGAGGAGCGCAGACCCGATTACAGCGCCTTAATCCAGGAGGCCCAGAACCTCGATCCATCTGCTCCGGGATTTCCCAATCAACTCGCCAAGATGAAACGACGATTTGAGGAAATTAGTGAAATTGACTTTTTCAATTGCACTTTAAGAGATAAGGCTGAAGAAGTTCTCTACAGAGCAGAACATCCGGCGACCAAGAATGTGCAAGCTCCGAAGGGAAAGCTCTCGAAGGCCACCTATCAGAAGCGTGCTTGGATTACGAGGCCTAGGCCAGGTATTGACCGAGTCTCCTCTGCGTGGCTGATTCAGCGATTTATCGATCCCAAGGCCACTTTTCTGTTCGGAAGTGAACCGGGTAGCCACCCGAAAGTTCTGCCGTTCGACATGTATGAGGGAGGTGGCTTTGGCCACGAAGGGGAGAACTGTACCTTCGAAACCTTGTGCTCTCGCTTCGGCATTCGCGACAAGGTGGTTCACCGCATTGGGCAAGCTATCCACGATGCCGACTTCGACGACGGCAAGTTTGGTCGAACGGAGGGCGTCACCATCAACCACGTTCTGAAGGGATGGGCAAAGCAGGGCATCCCGGACGACGAACTACTGCGTCGAGGGATGGACCTCATTGAAGGGCTCTATCGTTCGATTACATAGAAATAGGAGAATGCTATGAAAGGTCGAATCATATGTTGCGTTGTGCTCGGTTTACTAGCTGGCAACCTTGTCTGCGTTTGGGCCCAGGACAATCCGGCCGCGGCGTGGAAACCTGTGGAGACAGCACTTGGTCGGTCTGGACAAATGCAACCAGGAGACGTCTACAAGTTCGCCCTACCCCGCAGAGATATGAAGGTTGTGAAAGATGGCGTAACGGTAGCCCCCGGGCTAGCGTTGGGCTCGTGGCTTGCCTTCAAGAAAATGGGCAATGAAGCGATGGTAATGGGAGACCTCGTTCTGACCGAAGATGAAATTGAACCCGTCATGCTGAAGCTTCAGCAGAATGGTATCGAACAGACATCGATTCACAATCATCTTCTGGGGGAAACGCCCCGTGTGATCTATATGCACGTCGCAGGACATGGCGACCCCGTTGTATTAGCGCGGTCGCTTGCCTCCGCACTGGCTTTAACCAAAACCCCCTTTCCCCCAACCACGCCACCTGCCGCCGCGCAGCAGACCCTCGATCTGAAGACATCGGAGGTCGAACAAGCTCTTGGCTATGCCGGGAAGGCAAACGGAGGCATCCTGCAATTCTCCGTTCCACGGATGGAGAAGATCAGCGATAGCGGAATGGAGGTACCTCCCGCCATGGGTACAGCTACTGCAATCAACTTTCAGCCCACAGGCCAGGGTAAAGCCGCGATCTCCGGTGATTTCGTCCTGCTGGCCACCGAGGTGAATCCGGTCGTTCGCGCCCTGCGGACACATGGCATTGAGGTCGAGGCGATGCACAATCACATGCTTTTCGACGAGCCCCATCTTTATTTCATGCATTTCTGGGCCAATGATGATGCCGTAAAACTTGCGCAGGGGCTTCGTGCCGCTCTTAACGAAACAAACTCGCAAAAGCCGCAGGTCAAGTAGGGCTTTATGGGCGGTAGTGTCCAACCCGCAGAAGAGCAGAAAGCGCCCCTGAGAGCCTTTCTGCTCTATTTCCTCCGTCTCGGCACGCTCGGATTTGGCGGCCCTATCGCGCTGGCCAGCCGGATGGAGTCTGAGTTAGTGCAGGAGCGAGGTTGGATTCAGCGGGAAGATTATCTCGAGGGTCTCGCCTTTGCGCAACTCGCCCCTGGGCCACTCGCTGCACAACTCGCCATGTACCTTGGTTATGTGCGCGCAGGCGTGCTCGGTGCGACTGCGGTAGCCGTCGCCTTTATCGCGCCTTCCTTTCTCATGGTCGTAGCCATATCAGTACTCTACGTGCGTTACGACGGCCTGAAATGGATGCAGGCCCTCTTTTATGGAATCGGTGCGGCGGTCATTGGCATCATCCTCCGTTCGACCATAAAATTAGGGCGCGTTACGTTGAAGAAAGATCCTC
>JAOAPF010000108.1 GCA_025462755.1 Edaphobacter sp. | reverse complement strand
GCCGCAAGAAAATTCTGATTCACAAACAACGAGTTCGAATTGTTGGGATCGAAGCGCTGCTGGTTGGCGAGGTAATTGACACCCGCCGCACTGGCGCCAAGGCAGTTGGAATTTCCCAGCGACCCTTGAAACGTATTTGTCGCGTTCAGATTCACTGGACTGGCACTCGTATTGGGCGCGCTAGCCGAGCAAGGCGCACCCCCGGCAAGGATCACAAGAGGCACAGTCGTCGAATTGAAAGCGATAGACTGCGCCTCGAGATTGCCCGGCGCGCGGTCGTAGAAGAGACCGTAGTTCGCACGCACAACCGTCTTGGCATTGCCAAAAATGTCATACGCAACGCCGATGCGCGGAGCGACGTTGCTTGGTTGCAGCCGAAGTCCCTCGCGGATCCCATAGGCGTTCATGGCATTCGTAGTCGCCGCGTTCAGCGCAGTCCTGACGGGGTACGCCTCGATGTCATAGCGGACGCCGAGGTTCAGCGTGACCTTCCTGCTCGCCCGCCAGCTATCCTGCAGAAAGGCACCGAGCACCTTCAGATCGTATTTCGTGGTGGTGTTGCCGATGCCCTGGACAAACGACTGTGGAATGCCGAGCCCGTACGCCTGGATCGCAGAGAACCCAGGGAGCCCAGCCAGTGCAGAGGAGACATCGGTACTGTTCAGCGAACCGAAGCTGTAATCGCCCCCGCCATACAGCTGCCCCTGCAGGATGTTGATCGGGATGTAGCGAAGGTCGATCCCGGTCTTCAACGTGTGCGCGCCGTGAGTATAAGTGAAATTATCCTGCAGCTGGCTCTGGTCTTCGATGCGGTTGACCACCGAGAACGGCGTCTTGCCAAAGTATGCGAAGCCGGGAATGTTCACCGCCGTGCTCGCGCCGCCGGCGGAATTGCTGTTCGCGAAGAGCACAGGATGCCGCGCAAACTGAAACCGAAGCTCATTCACTTTGTTGCTGCCGATCACCAGCGTGTGCTGCGCGGAGATAGCCCAGTCGTGCAGACTCTGCGTGGCCGTGCGCGAGAAGGAATTTTCGCCGATGTTCTGGTTCGCCGCACTCTCTTCAATGCCGCTGATGAAACTCGGGCTGGCGCTCCCATGCAGCGCGAGCTGCTGGTTATTCGTCAGCTTGTGATCGAGGCGCAGCGAGTAGACCTCCGTCCGCTCCGAGATGGGAAAATTGCCGATCAGACTATTCAGCGGAACGTAGGACGTCGGCAACGCCTGTCCCGACGTAACGAACCTCTTCGCCCCAATCGTTGGCTGCAGAAATGCCGGGTTCTGCCCCGTCGTAGCAATCGACGACCCCGAACCCACCAGCGAGATGTACTGCTGAATCCCTGGCGTGTTTGGCGGAAGCGCTGGGTTCTGCAGAAACGCCTGCTGTTGCGGCGTCCCCTGCACCTTGAGCGCACCCGCTGGAGCGCCAAAGAAGCGGCTCACGTCGATGTTCGTCAGCCCGAAGTTATTAGCGCCGATATCCGAAAAACCCGTCTCCTGCCGCCGCGTAATCTCAGTCGAGAAGAAATAAAACGTCTTGTTCGGAATAATTGCGCCGCCAATTGTAAAACCTGCCTGCACCCGCGTATACGCCGGCTGGTACACCGTCGAAAACGGATTCGTCGCCTGGATGTACCGATTACGCAGAAAGCCGAACGCACTCCCATGCGTCGTGTTGGTCCCGGACTTCGTCACGATGTTCACCACGCCGCCCGAGGCACGCCCATACTCCGCTGCGAAGCCATTCGTGATGATCTGGAACTCCTGCACCGCATCCTGCGAGACCGTCGTGCGCGTGCCGCCGGAGATGTAGTCGCCCGCATCCGCTCCATCAATATTGATCGAGTTCGAGCGCGCGCGCACCCCGCCAAAATTCAGCCCCGAAGTCGGAATCGCCCCAATCGATGGCGCAGCGTCACGAGCGATCTGCGAGTTGGTCAGCGTAAAGCCAATATAGTTGCGGCCGTTCGTAGGCAGGTTCTCGATGCGAAGCTGGTCCACCGTGGTCGACTGCGAACTACGCTGCGTCTCGATAATGTCCGCACCGGCGGTGACGTCGATCGTCTCGCTTCCACCCACGGCAAGTGTAAGCCGCAACTCGGCCCGCTCTCCGACCGTCAGCACCACATTGCTTTGAGTCAGTTTCGCGAACCCGGGAGACGTTACCGTCAACACATAGGTGCCCGGCGGCAGAAGAAGAAGCTGATACTCCCCCTGCCCGTCGCTGGTCGCAGCACGCGAGAACCCCTTGGAGGCATCCACGAGCGTGATCGCGGCGTTGGGAATCACAGCGCCGCTTGCGTCATGCACCGTTCCATGAAGCTCGGCAGTGGAGATGTTCTGGGCCTGAAGACTGGCGGGAATAAGCCACACCAATGCAACAAGGGCGGCGAGAGCGACTACGGAGAGAGGCCGCAACGTACGAGTCAACATATGAATGGTGCTCCCTTTGCAATCCTTACAATCCGTGGCATCGCGTTCCATTCGCAACGCCCCGGAGGCTAACTTTGGTAACGCGATGTTCTACATGAATGACCATTCAGTGCGCAAGGGGGGCCGGTGACGACAGGGATTCTGGGCCAATCCTTCGTCGCAGGGTCTCGTCGATGCTGCCTGTTTTGTGGTGGGCTACTTGGAGTGCCTCCGCTGTTATAGTTCGACCCATGTCGACCAGCATCCCCGCCGTCGAACTCCACACCCGGCGCCTCCTCCTGCGCCCTCTCCAACTCTCCGACGCGCAGCAAACCCAACTGCTCTTTCCCCAATGGGAGATCGTCAGGCATCTCAACGCCATCGTTCCGTGGCCCTACCCTGCCGACGGTGCTCTCACCTACTATCGTGACGTCGCGCTCCCCGCCATCGAACGCGGCGACGAATGGCAATGGACGCTCCGTTTGAAGCAATCACCCGAACACCACATCGGCGCCATCAGCCTGCATCGAACGAAGCCTGATAATCGCGGCTTCTGGCTTGGCCTCCCCTGGCACAACCGGGGCCTGATGACCGAAGCCGTCATCGCCGTCAACGATTTCTGGTTCGACGTCCTCGGATTCTCTGTCCTCCGCGCTCCCAAAGCAGTTGGAAACCTCGCCTCCCGCCGCATCTCTGAAAAAACCGGCATGCGCATCGTCGCCACCGAAGAGCGAGACTTCGTCTCCGGCCGGCACCCCTGCGAGATATGGGAGATCACCGCCGACGAATGGCGCAAAGCGAGAGCACTCTTTCACGCCAAACAGCAACATTAGAAATTCCGAGTAATCCAGCCGTCACACGAAAGCGGTTCTAAGCTCAGTTTCGCGTCACGCCAATCTCAACCCCAGCAGCCGACCGCAGCCCCCACGCCATGCGCGGCGTATTGTGCGCCAGACCCACCCTGCCAGCGGCGTCCAGCAGAATAATCCCCCCATGCCCACCCAGCCGATTGAAGAGATAATCAATCGCCTCATGCGCCGCCTGATCGGGGCTTGCACCCGCAGCCACCCGGTCCACGGCCCATTTGCCCAGCACAAGCTTCATAATCGGCTCGCCCCAGCCCGTCAGCGACACAGCAGCCGTCAAATTATCCGCATAACAGCCGCAACCAATCAGCGAAGAGTCACCCACACGGCCCGGAGCCTTGTTCAAAGTGCCCCCCGTGCTCGTCCCCGCCGCGATATTGCCATGACGATCGAGCGCCACCGCCCCAACCGTATCATGCGAATCAAGCCTCCCAGAATCAAAAAGACTGCCCGAATCAAGACTCCTTGAATCTGGACCCCCGGAAAAAGTCTCATCCGGCAGCCCCGCCCGTTCAGCCGCCTGAGCCTTATACAGCCTCTCCTGTTCCCGCGGAATCACCAGCTCCATATTGTCGCAAAGCACCATGCCGTGCTGCCTGGCAAATCGCTCCGCTCCCGTCCCCACAAAATACACATGCGGCGATTTATCCAGCACCAGCCGCGCCGCATGAATCGGGTTGCGGATGCGCTCCACGCAAGCCACGCCGCCCGTGCGCAGGTTCTCCCCATTCATCAGCAGAGCATCCATCTGCACCCGCCCATCCTGCGTCAGAAACGAGCCCCTTCCCGCATCGAAGGTCTCATCGTCCTCCATCACAGCAACCGCAGCTTCAACAGCATCGACAGCACTTGCCCCTTTTTCCAGGAGCGCATATCCGGCAGCCAGTGCATTGGCGATGCCATCTTCGTGGGCGGCAACAGCGTCATCGGGCATCGCCCAGGCGCCGCCGTGAATTAACAGAACTGGTTGACCATTCATTGCATCTCAAGTTTACGGGAGTTTATCCCCTGATGCCCTCCAGCGTCATCGCCGCCATGTCCTACAACGACGAAGCCCGAACCCTCACCATCGTCTATCGCGGCAAACGAGGCATCTATCGCTACTTCGAAGTTCCGCCCGAGGAGTTCGCGGCCTTTCGCGTCGCGCCCTCCAAAGGCGTCTATCTCAACGAAATCTTCAAGACCAGGCAATACCGGTACGAACGAATGCGCGATTAATGCAACCGGAGTCCCCTCTCTCAAACCAGTCGATTCGATTCAAAGACACCGAAAATCTGGAGAAGACCATGGCAAAGACGATCGCAGAACTGTTGGTAGAAACCTTGAAGAATGCCGGTGTCAAGCGTGTATACGGCTTGCCGGGCGACTCGCTCAACGGCTTTACCGATGCCCTGCGCAGAGACGGCGCCCTGGATTGGGTGCACGTGCGCAACGAAGAGGTTGCCGCATTCGCCGCCGGCGCCGACGCGCACCTCACCGGCTCTCTCGCCGTCTGCGCGGCAAGCTGCGGCCCCGGCAATCTCCATCTCATCAATGGTTTGTTCGACTGCCATCGCAGCCGTGTGCCCGTACTTGCCATCGCCGCACACATTCCCAGCACCGAGATCGGCACCAACTACTTTCAGGAGACCCATCCCCAGAACCTCTTCAAAGAGTGCAGCGACTTCTGCGAGATGGTCGGCATACCTGAGCAGATGCCGCGTGTCCTCGACATCGCCATGCGCACTGCCATCAACCTCTCCGGCGTCGCTGTCATCGTGCTCCCCGGCGACGTCTTCCTGCACAACGCACCCGACGATCACAGCCTACCGCCCATCCGGGTAGCCAAGCCCCTCATCCGCCCCAACGACGAAGAACTCCGCGAGGCCGCCGACATCCTGAACGCAGGAAAGAAGATCACCATCCTCGGCGGCGCCGGCTGCAAGGATGCCCACGCCGAGCTGATCGCAACTGCCGAAGCACTGAAATCCCCCATCGTGCACGCCCTCCGCGGCAAGGAATACATCGAGTTCGACAACCCATTCGACGTCGGACTCACCGGCCTCATCGGCTTCAGCTCCGGCTACCACGCCATGGAAGACTGCGACGTTCTCCTGATGCTCGGAACCGACTTTCCCTACCCGCAGTTCTTTCCCAAACACGCGAAAGTCATTCAGATCGACATCCGCGGCAACCAAATCGGAAGGCGCACCAAGGTTGATCTCGGTCTCGTCGGATCGATCAGGGACACGCTCGCCGCCCTGCTTCCTCTCATCGAGACAAAGACCGATCGAACCCATCTCGACGCGAAAACCAAAGACTACAAGAAGGTCCGAGAAGACCTGGAGGAGCTAGCCAGCGCAGACGGCAACAAGACCCCCATCCACCCGCAGTACCTGGCAAAACTGATCGACCGGCTCGCAGCCGACGACGCCATCTTCACCTGCGACGTTGGCACCCCCACCGTCTGGGCCGCCCGCTATCTCAATATGAACGGGCGCCGACGCCTCCTCGGCTCCTTCTCTCACGGATCCATGGCCTGTGCCGTTCCCCAGGCCATCGGCGCGCAGTCTGCCTTCCCTGGCCGTCAGGTCGTAACTCTCTCGGGCGACGGTGGCCTGGCCATGATGCTCGGCGATCTCCTCACCCTCCGCCAGCTAAAACTGCCCGTCAAGATGGTCGTCTTCAACAACGGCGCTCTGGCATTCGTCGAACTCGAGATGAAGGCGGCCGGCATCGTCACCTTTGCGACCGACCTCGACAACCCCAGCTTCGCTGCCCTGGCCAACGCCATCGGCATTCAAGGCATTCGCGTCGAACAACCCGACGACCTCGAAGCCGCCTTGCGAACGGCCTTTGCGACACCTGGCCCCGCACTGGTCGAAGTCATGGTCAATCGCCTGGAGCTTTCCATGCCGCCGCACATCAGCATCGAGCAGATGAAAGGTTTCTCGCTCTACATGGCCAGGAGCGTTCTCAGCGGACGCGGCGACGAGGTCATCGACCTCGCAAAGACCAATGTGCTCCAGCGGATCCTGTCCTAGTCGCCTCTAGCCACGCAGGGCAGCAGAAGAAAGAAATATCAGCCCGCCTCTTCCTCGTGGGAAGCAAGACGTCGACTTCCGTTCGGCGAACTTCCGTACAGACTTTTGTCCAGCAGCATCAGTGCAAGGTCATTGTCCGGCTTGATAAAAAGCTGTGCGAGCCTCGGTACCACCAACCCCACACGCGAACGCCGCACAACCACAAGATCCGTTACTTTGTCGTTGATAAACGAGAACCGCATCGGATGCGCCGTTCCGCCTTCCATATACAACTTCGTCATGCCATGCGCTATCTCATGCTCCATAAAGTAGGACCGCATCACGATGCTCAGCGAGTACGGCGACAGCCCGCTCCGGTTCATCTGCCACAAAATCTCCGTCCCACCATCATGCCTCCTCCCCCCCAGCATGCTGAGCCAGCGTCCGTTCCTGTCTTTGATCCCCATAAACAGGGGCGTCTCGATACATTGGAGCGACTCATAGCGCCACGAGGCGACCTTCTGTGGAACGGCATACATGCATTCGCGGTTGAAGTTGAGAAACTCTCGTTTGTCGATCTGGACTATCGGCAGGAAGACGCAACCCAGTTCCGCCTCCGCGCGTTTGCGATAGTAGCGCATGTTTCTTCTAGTTCGTGTCCCGAGCTTCGCCAGAGTTCCGTCGAAGGTTTCCTCCAGTGGCAGGTAATCCGGCATCACTCGATCTCGCCATACCCATCGTGCCCTCTTGTCATCCACTGTGGATGCAAGCAGGGGCTGACTCTTGTCCGATCCCTCTTGAGGATACTCAGTTCCATCGCGAAACGAGATCAAGACCGCAAGAACGCCGCGATCCATTAAACTGCGTGTGGCCATCTCCGCCAGGCTAGAACGCAAGGCCGCCGGAGCCACCAGGGTGCCTCTTCCAGATCTGTCATTCGTGCTGAACATGCCGATGCCGCAGCCCAGCACCATGTACCGGTACAGAAGAACAGCTCCCAGCAGGTCCTCCGCCGTCACCCGCTCCAGGTCCAGTACAGGGGCCTTCGAGAACAGGAGCAGGTGGGGAACCCGTCTCAAGGTACCGGGCTTGGACAAAAAATAACCCACATCGTCCATCACACCCGGCTGACCACACTTCACACTCAGATCGGCAAGAACCCGTTGCAGACGCAGAATCGAGTCGCATCCGCGGACGATGTGAATTGTCGCCGCCGAAATCGTCCCCGCTGCGTCGTTTGGTTCAGAGATAACAAGCATAGAACCCCGAAGATGGAAATGAGTTGCTCTATCCTGCGCAGGAAAGGTTCAGGGAAGAAAAAAAATTGATCCCAACCATACCAAATAATGCGGAAAAAGTTGATCTTCTGGTCTTGCTCACTCTCGCCAAGAGGCGCAAGCAACTACCACAAATTAACGCAGCAATTCAGTAGCCACTTCATTCCCCTTACTCGTGCCGCGTAACTCGCGCACAGCTTGTAACTTCCGCCGCTCCGTCTCCAGATAGGTATATCGGATGCGGTGAATCACAGTGAGCGTTGCAAATAGCGCCAGCACCCACAGAGCCGGAGCCATCACGCCCCAGCGGTAGCACAGTGCGCCCAGAATCACGCAAACAATCCGCTCCGGCCGCTCCATGAACCCCACCTTGCAGGTTCCAATCAGCGCCTCGGCCCGCGCACGGGTATAGCTCACCATCACGCACGCCGTCATCACAAATCCCACCAGCCCTACGTAAAAAAGTCGGTTCCCCCGCGCATAAAAGATCAGCAGGCCGAAAAAAATCGCCACATCCGAGTAGCGGTCCATCACCGAATCAAAAAACGCCCCAAACACCGAAACCTGGTTTGTCTTCCGAGCCACCCGCCCGTCCACCATATCGAAGACACCCGCCCCGATGATGATCAGCCCCGCATACAAAAACATGCGGTTCGCGTTGTTCGCCCGCGCAAACCCAAAAAAACAGGCGGCGATAATGTTGATCACCAACCCGATGAACGTCAGCATGTTCGGAGAGATCCGGGTTAGAGCCAGCCCGTTGACGATCTTTTGCAGCAACCAGCCGCTGCCCTTGCCGAATGCGCTTGTCCAGGTCAAAAAACTAGTCCTCCGGGGCAAAAACCCCGTCTTCGCCGCTTCCTTAATAACACGTCCAGAGACGTGCCGCCCATATTACTCGGCAGGGTCATGAATGGTCAGCAGCTTAAGAATCTCCAGCTCCCGTTTGCCGTTCGGTGTGATCACCGTCGCCGTCTCGCCCACCTGTTTGCCCAGCAGCGCGCGGCCGATCGGCGAAGTCGTCGAAATCAGACCCTTCGCCACATCGGACTCTTCGCTCGTCACCAGCTGGTAACTGAGCTCCTCGTCTTTACTCGAGTCGAACACAGTAACCCGCGACCCGAAGCCCACCTTGTCGTTGGGGATATTAACCAGATTCACCATGGCCAGCTCGCCCATCCGCTTCTTCAACTGCCCCAGCCGGGCATTGACGAAGACCTGGCGCTGCTTGGCCATATGGTACTCGGCATTTTCGCTCAGGTCTCCCAGAGCGACCGCCTTCTTGATCTCTGCGGGCAGTTCCGTCGTAAGCTCGTGTTCCAGCAACTTGATCTCTTCAGCGAGCCTTTTCTTTACTTCTTCTGGCATTTGGGGCCTTCCGGACAACACTTCGCGTGCTCGCAGATGCTCGTGCGGCAACGCGTAGAGGTGAAAAAACGATTATACGATGGCAGGACAGAAAAAGCCGTCGCCCAGAGGACCCCACCGCGGCATCCAGCCCTACGATCTGCCCCGCTGGTTCGCCCGAGCCTCCAGAAATGATTGCAGAATCAACACGGCAGCCACCTGATCGATGATCCCCTTCCGCCCCATCGCAGCGTGGCCTGCGTCGTCGAGATGACGGTGCGCCTGGGTCGTCGTCAGCCGCTCATCCCACAAATGCACCGTGATCCCGAACCCCGCGCGCAGCTCGTCCGCAAATGCCTGTGCCTTGGCCGCCTGCGGGCTCTGGTCCCCGGACATATAGAGAGGATTCCCCACCACCGCCTCCGTCACCCCATGCTTTCGTAGCACCCGGCCCACCGACTTCAAATCCGCCCTCCGGCCAGTCCGATGCAGCGTAAACAACGGCTGCGCCGTATACCCCAGCGGGTCGGAGATCGCCAGCCCAATCCGCCGGTCCCCCACATCAAACCCCAGAATCCGCGGCACGAGTGCGCCCTCCTCCGGTTTCGAGCCCGCAGCCTCCTGGTCCGGCGGATCGGGGTCGAACGAATCGTCTTTGAGCGAATCTTCGGCCACGGTCTTGAGTGTAACGGTCGCACCGTAAAATAGTCGGGACGAAGTATCGACGGCCAACCTGCACGGCCCCGATCCAACACCCACACCGACCCAATGCCGATCCAGCAACACAAATCGGAGGCGCAGATTTGAAGCTTTTCGGGATCCTCCTTCTGCTTCTCCTCCTGGCCGCCGCAGCAGTCGCCTACGTCGTCTACACCCCCTTCGGCCCAACCACCGAAACCTTCGTCGACATCCCTCCCGGCACCGGAGCCACCACCGTCGCCTCGCTTATGCGAAAAAACGGCATCATCCGCAGCCGCTACGCCTTCGCCTTCCTCCGCCTCACCCGCAACGGCACCTTCAAGGCCGGTGAGTACCGCTTCGACCACCCTGTCCCTCCGGCCGAGGTTTACGACCGCCTGGTCCGCGGTGACGTCTACACCCTCACCCTTACGATTCCCGAGGGCTACAACATCTTCGACATCGCACAGGCCGTCGAAGCCGCAGGTCTCGGCTCCCGCGCCGACTTCCTCGCCGCAGAGCGCACCGAGACCTACCTTATCGGCGGCGAAAGCCCCCACGCCACCTCCCTTGAGGGCTTTCTCTTCCCCGACACCTATCACTTCTCCCCCCACGCCACCCCCCTCCAGATGCTCACCGTCATGGTCCATCGCTTCCGTCAGGCCGCCGGTAAGCTCGACTTCGGCAATGACCCCGATGCCGTCTTCCGGACCGTCATCCTCGCTTCAATCATCGAAAAAGAAGTCGGCCAGGAGACCGAACGCCCTCTCGTAGCCGGGGTCTTCACCAACCGCCTGGCCCGATCCATGCCCCTCGCCACCGATCCAACCGTGATCTACGCCGCACTGCTCGACAATCGCTGGCGCGGCACCATCTACGCCTCGGATCTCCAATCCCCATCGCCCTACAACACCTACAAACACACTGGCCTCCCCCCCGGTCCCATATCCAACCCCGGCCTGGCCTCCCTCCGCGCCGCCCTGCACCCCGCCCGGACCGACTACCTCTACTTCGTCAGCGACGCCGCCGGCCACACCCGCTTCTCCGTCGATCTCAAGGAGCACGCCCAGCAGGTGCAAGCCTACCGCCAGGCCGAAAAGCGCTAATTTCGATGCCGACCACCCTCAGTTGTCGTCCTATCACCACAAAACCGCGTCTATTTTGCCACCAACTCCGCGAAGCGTTGTGGAACACGAACTCATCCAACACGTATAGCAAGCCATAGCCATTGGGTTTACCCCTGGGATGCCAAGCCGGGATCCTGCGCGAGGACAGATATACTTGAAGTTTGTGCCAATGAGGATAAGACAAGCGTTAGCGGTGGGGTTGGTCACGCTGGCTCCAGCGCTGACCGGTTGCCTTACCCACATCCGCACCGTCCCCAGGGCGCGCCCCGCCGAAGTGGTCATGAGCGCGACGCTTGACCAGCTACTCTCGCAGGTCGACGCCCGTTACAACGTTATCCAGACCCTCAACGCCACAGTCGAGATCGTCGCCTCCGAGGGCGGCGCCCGCCAGGGTCAGATCAAGGAGTATCCCAGCTTCAGCGGCTACATCTTCCTCAAAAAACCCGAGAGTCTGCGTGTCCTCATGAGGCTCCCCCTCCTGGGTTCGCAGGCCCTCGACATGGTCAGCGACGGAAAGACCTGGAAGCTGTGGATTCCTTCGAAAAAACTCGCGATGACGGGCACCAGCGACACAGCTGACCGTTCGCAGCATGGCCTCGAAAGCCTCCGCCCCAAAGTCATCTTCGATTCGTTGCTGGTGCGTGGTCTCGGGCCCAATCAGGTCGTCGACCTGACCCAGGACTCGCGCATCATTCCCGATCCAAAAGACAAAAAACAGCTGATCGAGGAGCCCGACTACGAACTCACCATCCTCGAGCCGCCCCAGGGCCAGATCGCTCACACGCTCCGGGTAATCCACATCGGCCGGTCGACGCTTCTGCCTTACCAGCAGGACATCTACGACCAGAACGGCTACGTCGTTACTCAGGCCTTTTACAGCAACTATCAGACCTTCGGCAACATCCCCTTCCCGATGAAGATCGACATCAAGCGCCCACAGGATCAGTACGGCCTGGCCATCACCATCACGAAGCTGATCCTGAATCAAAAGCTCGACGACGATCAATTCGACCTGAAGTTCCCCGAAGGCGTCCCGGTCAAAACCATGAACTAGGTACTGAGGCTGTAGAAGTCCATCTTGCTCAAGAACACGGCTTCAGCCGTCCGAAAGTGCTCTTTTCGCAACGCGGCTTTAGCCGCTGAAGATCGCTTTATTCGCGAGACACTTTTTCAGCACCCTCTACAACCCCGCCTGTCTTCCGCTCCTCTACGAAAACCGTCAGTCTCACCAAATATCACTTTCCGAGTCCTCTCGCCAAACCGCACATCCAAAAGGCATATGAGCGACGTCCGTCAGTACATTCACCGCCCGGCAGCAGAGTTGCGCCGCTACGTGCGCGAGATCCTGTGGGTCCGCTCCGACCGCTCCCGCATCCAGCTTCTCCTGCCCGAGACCACCCTCACCCTCGTCCTTCGCCAGTCCGGCGCCGCATCCCTCCACAACCAGAGCCTCCCCACCACCATCGTCTCCGGCCTGCAGAAACGCACCCGCATGGTCGAGCACGCACCCGGCTCCTCCATGGTCATCGTCCGGTTCACCGAGGTAGGCGCCCCCGCCATCCTGCACGATCGCGCAGACCTTCTCTACAACCAGACCGTACCGCTCGACGACCTCCTGCCGCGCCGGCAGATCGACCATATCCAGAGCGTTCTCGCCGACACCCACGAGATAAGCCGGCAGATCCAGCCGGTGGAGCGCTTCCTCGCCAGTCGGATCCGCGCCAGTCGGATCCGCGCACACAACGAAATCTCGCCGCAGATCGAGGCGGCTGCAGCGATGATCCGCACCTCCCACGGCCGCGCCTCCATCCGAGCCATCGCCCGCCACGCCGCCATGAGCCTCAGCGCCCTCGAAAGACACTTCCGTGCCGCAGTCGGCGCAACCCCCAAGAAGCTCAGCCGCCTCGCCCGCTTGCACCAGGTCTGCCGCCTGTGGGACACCGGAAAGTCCCTGACCGACATCGCCTATGAAGCGGGCTTCTGCGATCAACCCCACATGGTGCGCGACTTCCGCCTCTTCACCGGCGTCTCCCCCGAAGAGTTTTTTCTGCGCGCTTACCCGCGCAATCTGCCGACTTTTTACAAGTAGCAACCACCCCGCATTCGCTACCGTGGGGAGCATGAGACCTCACCTCCGCAAAGCCCGCATCCCCACGCAACTCCAAGCGGCAAGCCGCCTCACGTTCGCGCTGCTGGCCTGCCTTGCCCTTCTCATCCAACCCCTCCACTCGCAGTCTCCCAACCCCCAGGAGAAACCCATGAAGCACTACGCCCTGATCTTCCACATCAGCTCCAACCGAACGCTCACCCCCAAAGAGCAGCAAGAGCGCCAGGTTGAGATCACAGCCTGGGCCAAACAGGTCACCGACATGGGCGTCGCCCTCGATCCGCGAGCTCTCGGAGCGACAGCAGCCAACTTCTCCGCAGAAGGAGACAAAATTGTCGATCATGCGGCGTCAACCGACCCCACGTTCCGCAATCTGGTCTTCTTCGATTCCGCCACCAAAGACCAGGCGGTGAATATCGCACGGCTACATCCTGGTCTGCACTACGGCTCCACCGTCGAGCTACGCGAATGGACCGACCCTCGCCAAGCCGCCGCCAAACCCTGACCGGTAGCCGCCCTGGAAATGCTCAAGACCACTTCAAGAGGAAACCGAATGACGAAAACAAAGACAACCATCTACTGGGTAGCAACCCTGTTCGTCGGGTTCATCATGACGATCTCCGCAATACTCGCCCTCACTCACGCGCCAACAATGATGACCGCGCTGGCACACCTCGGCTACCCTCCATACTTTTCAAATCTCCTGGGCGTAGCAAAGTTGATCGGCGTCTGCGTCCTCCTCGTTCACGGTATTGCAAGACTCAAGGAGTGGGCCTACACAGGATTCGCAATCACCATTCTCAGCGCCTCCTACTCGCATCTGCTCTGCGGCGACGGCTTCCTCGCGCTTGAGCCATTGATCACGTTTGCCGCATTGGTCCTCTCCTACACGATGCGTCCCCCGAGCCGCACATTCTTCAATCCCGCCCCGGGCAATGCAATCTCTCCGCAGCCCGTTTAGCCACTGAAGGAATATCTCCCCGCCGAAGCCGGCTCTTCCAGTTATCTCGACAAAGGAGTAACAACCATGAAATTCGTCGTGCTCGGAGCCACAGGAGGCATCGGCCTCGAGATCGTTCGCCAGGCTATCGAACAAGGTCACTCCGTCACCGCATTTGTTCGCTCACCCGAACTGCTCAAACCATTCGGCAATCGCATCGCCATCAAGCAAGGCGATCTGCTCAACAGCGCCGAACTAGCCAAAGCCATCAACGGTCACGATGCGATCCTCTCCGGATTCGGCCCCCGCGTCCCCATCGCAAAAACCGACGCCAATCTCCTGCAAAACTTCGCCACCGCCCTGACAACCGCCATGCATCATGCCAATGTCCGCCGCGCCCTCATCGTGTCAACGGCCTTCCTGTTCAAGGATTCCATCGTGCCGCCAACCTACCTCTTCGGCCGCCTGCTGTTTCCCGGTGTAGTCATCGACGCAGCCGCAATGGAGCAGATCGTTATGCAAAGCGGCCTCGACTGGACCATAGTCCGCCCCCCGCAACTTACCGACAAGCCATTCACCGGAAAGTATCGTATTCGAATAGGCCACCTTCCCGGTTTCGGCTTCAAAATCTCGCGCGCCGATGTGGCTCATTCCTTCCTCAAGACCGTGGAAGATCCCGCATCCGTCAGAAAAATTCTAGGCGTAAGCAACTAACGCAATTATTTTATTTCTGCGCCGAGCCATTCAAAAAAAGATCGCCTTTGTTGACCCCAGCCCGGACTGCCGCGCTCACCAACGCCAACCTGGTCTCCGCTCTCCGTGGCAAGATCAGTGCAGCAACCGGCAACATGCTCGCGGCTGAAATCACCCTGAGCCAAAGTCCCCGCCAGTACAGGAAACCTACGCCCGCGCATTGGGAGGAGGTACTCCCCCGGCGACAGGCGATATTCGTCCATCCCGCAAACGGAAAAGCTCTCCCCGCCAAACCACCGTATCGTCGGCAAAGCTCCACGCCCAAAACCCCAACCCGA
>JAOAPF010000103.1 GCA_025462755.1 Edaphobacter sp. | reverse complement strand
GGCGCGGTCGAGGTTTCGATCGCCGAACGCTGCATCAGGTAGACCAGCTGCCCATCTCGCAGAATCGCGATGGCCGGTGAGGTGGGCGGATGGCCGCCAAAGTAGCTCCGGGCCTTCTCGGTGGCTTCGCGATCCTGTCCTGCGAACACCGTCACCGAATGGTCGGGTTTAGCCGCGTGCTGCATCGCCAGGCGAACTCCGGGACGCATCTTGCCGGCGGCGCAACCGCAGATGGAGTTCACCACCACCATCGTCGTTCCGGGCTGGGCAAGCGCCGCGTCGACATCGGCCGCACTGCGGGCCTCTGATATGCCAGCGCGAGTCAGTTCCTCACGCATTGGAATCACCATAATCTCTGGATACATTTGCTCTCTCCCTTGGTTACGCTAAAACTTTGTTGCGCGGAAAATCCGCTTCCTTGCGATTCTACGGAGTACCTTCGAACCTCGCCATCCGCCCCTCCCGGGAAAAGTGTGCAAAGTATTCAAAGTAGGCCACATAGGTCTGGACTTGGAGTGCGGGGCTGGCACACGAAAGACCCTGGCACCGACCGTGGTTATACGAATCCCCTAGATAAAGTCTATCAGCCGTGTCAATGGTTCGGGGAAGCGATTCATAGAGCCAGGTTGCGACTCAAGAACAGCCAGTCGGGGCTGTGGATGGAATTTATCGACGGGTGAATCGGTTATTGAAAGACGAACGCAGAGGACGCTAAGGTTTCGCTGAGGGCGCAAAGGGTGCCAATAGCGATCTTTGCGCATAGCGCTTAACTTTGCGGCCTTTGCGCCGGTTTTTTGATGACCGCCCGTTTAGGGATTGGGGCGATGTTGTACTCTCAAGCCGTGCCGCGTCCCGCCTTAAAGTTTCAGGAGTTCATCCCGCTTGCCCCTTACACGACGTTTCGGATCGGTGGCCCTGCGCGTTTTTTCTGCGAAGTGGAAGGTGAAGCTGAGGTAGAGCAGGCGGTGGGCTTTGTGAAGGAACGAAATCTGCCGCTGTTTGTTCTTGGCGGAGGGAGCAACCTGCTGGTGAGCGACGCGGGATTCGACGGCATGGTCCTGCGCGTCGGCGGGGCGGCTTCGAAGCGCGACGGCAGGGAAGGGGAGAGCGTGCTGCTCGAGGTGGGCGCGGGCGAGAATTGGGACGACGTCGTGCTCTACGCGGTGAATCGCGGCTACGCCGGCATCGAGTGTCTCGCGGGCATTCCCGGGGATGTCGGTGGCACTCCCGTCCAGAACGTTGGAGCGTATGGCCAGGAGGTCGCCGAGACAATCGTGCAGGTGCGCGCCTACGATCTCGAGACCGGCGCGTTCGTCAATCTGGACTACGAGGCCTGCCGCTTCGGATATCGGCGAAGTCTCTTCAACGCCGAGGCGCGCGGGCGATACATCGTGACCGCGGTTACGTACAAACTACGCCCCGGTGGAGAGCCCGCGCTGCGATATGCGGACGTAAAGCGTCACTTCGCGGCGCAGTTTGAACGAGGAGAGAAGCCGTCGCTCCGACAGGTCTACGACGCGGTGCGGTCGATTCGCGAGCAGAAGGGAATGCTCGCAGGACAAGGTGGTCCGGATGGCCGGAGCGCAGGCTCCTTCTTCAAAAATCCTGTAGTTCCGTCAACAGCCTTGCCACAGATAGCTGTCAACGCCGAATGCAGCCCCGAAGACATTCCACGCTATCCCGCAGGTGACGGCATGGTGAAGCTGGCCGCGGCATGGCTGGTCGAACAGTCCGGCTTTCACAAGGGTTTTGCTATGGGCCGCGCCGCGATCTCCTCCCGCCACACGCTCGCCCTCGTGAATCTCGGTGACGCAACCGCCGCGGAACTAATAGCCCTGCGTGACGCGGTGATGAACGCGGTGAACAGGAAATTTGCGATTCAACTCGAACAGGAGCCCGTTATGCTCGGCTTCTCCTCGACGCGTTGAGCTGCTCCAACAGGCGCTCGCGCTCTTCAGTGAGCACCTCCGCCACTGGCCCCTGCTGTACCACTCGGCCTTCAGCGACCTTGATGACCTCCGTGCCAAGCTGAAACGTCTCTCCTACATCATGGGTCACCGAGAGCACCGGTCTTTCCATGACAGCCAGCCAACCGCGCAGCTCTTCAATCAGCTCGTCCCGCAGCCGGGCATCCTGACCAGTAAAAGGCTCATCGAGCAGTAGAATGCTTCCCTCGCCGAGGCTCACCGCAGCAGTCGCTGCTCGCGCAATCGCCACCCTCTGCCGCTCCCCGCCAGAGAGCATCCACGGAAATTTCTCGGCCAGTACCAGCAACTGAAACCTCGCTATCGCCTCCTCAACGATCCTGGCAGCGTTGGTTCCCTCGGTCTGCCGCCGTGCGCCGAACGCAATGTTTTCTCGAACCGTGAGATGAGGAAACAAGGCAGCGCCCTGGCCGGCCACACGCACACACCGCTCATGCGGCTTCACGAAAATTTTCTGTGCTGTATCCGTCATCACGAAGTCGCGCCCATAAAAGCACGAGACGATCCTGCCGGCATCTGGCCGCACGAATCCGGCGATAGCTCGCAGGACCGTCGTCTTTCCGCTTCCGGAAGGCCCAAAGAGCACCGTCCACGGTTGCGTCAGCGTAAATGCGACGTCCAACTCCAGCGCTCCCAGCCGATGCTGGATCCGTACACTCAGATGCGGCGCAATTTCAGACAAGCTCACCTCGCCTCAGTCCGCGGCGCTGCGAATAGATCAGCAGCAATGCCGCCAGCGACACCGCGACCAACACCAGCGCAGTCCGGTTCGCCGCTGCGTAGTTGAACTCCTGCACCTGGTCGTAGAGCGAGATCGAGAGCGTCTGCGTCGCTCCCGGAATATTTCCTCCCAGCATCAACACCACGCCGAACTCGCCAACGGTGTGGGTAAAGGTCAACACCGCGCTCGTCAGCAACGAGCCGCGTGTTAACGGCAGGACTACACTACGGAACGTCCGCCACGGTGAAGCACCCAATCCCGCGGCTGCTTCAACGTACGCGCCGTCCACTGCTGCGAACCCCGATACCAGCGGCTGCACGGCAAAAGGCAGGCTGTAGATCACCGATCCCACGAGCAACCCAGCAAAGCTGAACGCCAGCGGATGCCCAAGCATCCGTACGAGTAATCGTCCCGGCGCGCTCAATGGTCCCAGAGCAACCAGCAGATAGAATCCGAGCACTGTAGGCGGCAACACCAACGGCAGCGCCACCACCGCTTGCACCAGAGCGCGCCCCGCGCTCCGCCCTGTAGCGATCCACCACGCCAGCGGCAGCGCCAGTACCAGCAGAATCGCCGTCGTTCCCACCGCCAGCCGCAACGTCAACCAAAGCGCCTCAAAATCCATACAGCGTCAGTCTATTGCACCGGAGACACAACGGTTTCGGAGCTGCCTGAATTGGTGGCGGGGATTTGGTTGTGAAGATGAACGCAGAGGACGCTAAGGTTTCCGCTTAGAGCGCGAAGGGTGCCGTGGCGATCTTTGCGTTTGTCTTTGCGGCCTTTGCGTTGGGTCCTTTTACATGGTTTCACTTCACCGCCCCCAGTCCCAGCTTGGCAAGATTTCCTTGCACCGGAGATGACAGCAGCCAATCGAGAAAGGCATGCGCGTCCGGCTTCCGGTCCGAATTTTTCATCACCACCGCGTACTGCAGTATCGCGGGGTACTCCGTGGTTGGCACCAGAACGTACGTTCCGATCTCTTTGAAATGTTCTGTGCTGGCCGCCGTTAGAGAGATCAGGCCCAGCTGCGCGTTTCCCGACTCCACGAACTGCGCCGTCTGCGTGATGTTCTCGCCCACCACAAAGTGTGGAGACACCGCGTCATACATCTTCATCTTTCGCAGCGCTGCTACGGCGGCCCGCCCGTAGGGAGCATGCAGGTCATTGGCAATCGCAACCGTCTTGACTCGCGGATCGGTCAGGCGTTCCATGCTCAGCGGCAGCAGGCCCGAATCTTTCCGCGTCCAGAGCACTAGCGTTCCCTTCGCGTAGGCTGTCGGAGCTGCGGCATCGGCCAACCCCGCTGCGACAACTTTTTCCGGATAAATAAAGTCCGCTCCGAGAAAGATATCCATCGGAGCGCCACCCAGGATCTGCGTTGCCAGCGTCGACGAGGACCCGAAGCTGACCACCAGCTTTACCCCGGTGGCGTGCTGATAGGCTTCCGACAGCACTGGCATCACCGGCTGCAGATCGGCTGCCGCCGCTACCCGCAGTTCTTTCTGGCCCCAGGCCTGCGATCCTGCCCACATCAACCCGATACACAGCAGAGCGGCAGACGCGCTCCGCCCTTTGCGGTAGGCTAGAGAAACCCATGAACGTAGCGACACATCATCTTAGATGCACAGAATGCGCGGCCGTTATCACAAAGGATGACGTCAGCAGCAACTTTCGCTGCCCGCAGTGCAATGGCCTCTACGAAGTGGTTTACGCCTGGTCGGATGTGAAGCATCCCCCGAACGCCCCCGACGACCCCGCAAGCCGTCTGCCCAACCCCAGCGCCCTCCGTTGGCTCTGGCAGGAACGCCGCTCGTCCAGCCTGGCAGTCGACCAGTCCGGCGTGTGGCGCTTTCGCGACCTGCTTCCCATCCTCGACGACCTGGAAAAAGTCGTTACCCTCCGCGAAGGCAACACGCCGCTCTATGATCTTCCCCGCTGCGCCAAGGTCGCGGGCATCGACTGGCTACTCGCGAAGCACCAGGGCATGAACCCCACCGGCTCCTTCAAAGACACCGGCATGACGGCCGCGCTTTCGGTTGCCGCCCAGCGCGGCTTCGAGTGGGTGGCGTGCGCGTCTACGGGAAATACTTCGGCGGCGATGGCTGCCTATGCGGCCCGTGCCGGACTACGCAGCATTGTCTTCATCCCGGAGGGCAAGATCGCCTGGGGCAAGCTCTCGCAGGCGATGGACTACGGCGCGCTCACCATCCAGCTCAAGACCGACTTCGACGGCTGCGTCAAAATCCTCGGCGAGCTGGTGCAGAAGTTCCCCATCTACCTGCTCAACTCCGTCAACCCCTACCGGCTCGAAGGCCAGAAGACCCCGGCGTTCGAAATGGTCGAGCAGATGGACTGGCAGGTCCCTGAGCACATCGTCGTCCCCGGCGGCAATTTGGCCAACTCGGCCGCACTGGGCAAAGGCTTCTCGGAGATGTATCAGCTAGGCCTCATCTCCCGCCTGCCAAAGATCAGCATCATTCAGGCAGAGGGCGCCAATCCGCTGTACCGCTGGTTTATCGACAGCAACCGCGTGATGAAGCCCGTTACCGCGGATACGCGGGCCACCGCGATCCGCATCGGCAACCCGGCTTCGTGGCGCAAGGCTGCTGCGGTCATCGACGAACTCGGCGGCTGGTGCGAGCAGGTGTCCGAGCAGGAGATCGCGCTCGCCAAAGCGGAGATCGGCGCCGAGGGCGTCGGTTGCGAACCGGCCTCTGCGGTCACCCTCGCCGGGCTCAAAAAGCTCGTCGCCCTGGGCAAGATCACCCCGGAGGAGCGCGTCGTGCTCATTCTCACCGGCCATACCCTCAAGGACTCGCAGTACACCATCGACTATCATCGCGGCGAGCTCTTCACCCCGGCCGAGACTGCGCAACTTACCCCCGCGCAGCTCGCCCAGCATGCCGCCCTGCGCAAGCCTCCTATTGTGCTCCAAGCGGACTCGACGCTGGTTCTGCGGACCCTCGAGTCCCACATGAACCAGCCCCAACCCGCATGACCGCTTCTACCCAAAGCAAGCCGATTCACCTCCGGCTGCCGGCTACGTCTGCGAACCTCGGTCCGGGCTTCGACGCTGTCGGCCTCGCTATGGGGCTCTACCTCACCATCGACGCCACTACCGCCGAAGACTTCCGCATCGACGCCACCGGCCGCGATGCGGATCTCTGCGCGAACCTCGAGAACAATCTCATCCTTACCACCTACATGGATGTCCTCGCGGTTCGCGGCATTCTCGCTCCGGGACTCCACCTCCAGCTTCACAACGAAATACCTATAGGGATGGGCTGCGGATCGAGCGCCTCCGCTCTTCTTGCGGGTATCCTTTTGGCCAATCACTTCGGTAATCTGAACTGGACGGCCCAGCAGATCCTCGAGGAGGCCTGCCGCCGCGAGGGCCATCCCGACAATGTTGCCGCCTGCTATCTCGGAGGAATGACCGTTTCTTCCATCACCAAAGATGGTTTAGTTACAGCGACCTGCGGCCAGGAGCTCGACTGGACCTTGCTGTTGGCTCTGCCTTCTGCAAGTCTCTCAACAAAAAAGGCGCGCGCTCTTCTCCCTGATCGCTACTCCCGCGAAGACGCTGTCGCGAATATCCAAGCCACCGCGCTGCTCGTAACCGCATTCGCCCAGGGACGCGGCGACCTTCTTCGGACGGGGATGCAGGATCGCCTGCACCAGCCCTACCGTGCTAAAGCGTGCCCGCTCCTGCCGTTACTTCTCCCGTTAGCTGACATGATGGGTGATTCCGGCATTCTTGGGGTGGCTCTCAGCGGAGCAGGGCCGTCTGTCCTGCTGATCGCCGGAACCCCTGTATCTTCATCGGTTGACGATCTGGTTCGCGAAGCCGCCCAAGATCCTGCGTTAGAGATCATCCATACTACGATCTCAAAAGGGGTAGTGAAGGTCTAAACCACTGACATTCAATAGGATAGGAGATTATTAACCGATTAGTAACAGGGTAACTGTCGAGTGGATTACCTAAGATTGCTTTACGGCACGAAGAATTCCCCGTACTTTATCCCTCGTGGGCAGTTCTGGGGAGGGCTGCTACGCCGCCCGTTGACCTCTTCCGAGAGGTCCGGGCGTTTGCTCTTTAAGCTACAACTTTCGTCCCTGAACCCTCTGAAATCCTAAAGCATCTATTATTGTGTAGACTGCGCCGCACCAAGATGGGTGTACAAGGTGTAGAGCATTCTGGAGGAAGCTAAATGGCAGGACAGCACGTTACAGAAGTAAACGATTCCAATTTTGAAAAAGATGTACTCCAGTCGGCAGAGCCCGTACTGGTAGATTTTTGGGCCGCGTGGTGCGGTCCTTGCCGAGCCTTGGCCCCGGTCGTCGATGAAGTTGCCACCCAGTATCACGGCAAGCTCAAGGTTATGAAGATGGACGTAGACTCCAATACCGCGACACCGATGCGGTATGGCATCCGCGGCATCCCCGCCTTGCTTATCTTTAAGGATGGCAAGGTTGCGGAACAGATTGTCGGTTTTGTCCCGAAGGATACGATCGACAAGTCGGTTATTAAGGTTTTGGCGTAAACAACCGCCCTGAGGTGCGACGGTCCGGCTGAATTCAATTCGGTCGGACCGTTTCTTTTTGGGATCAAAGATTCATGTCCTGCCGGACGGCTCACTGGGCGTGGCGCGGGCGTTCGCACGCCTTTTTAGCTTGTAGGTGAAACAGAGAGCATCGGCCCGGCCGGGATCGTTTTGTCTCCCGACCAACGGTCGGACCGAAGAAGATAGTCCCTTCAAGACCGGTATACCCGCCACGAAGTGGCCGCACCACGCGTAGTGGGCCCGTCCGGCAGGACAAAGTTTATCCTGTGGTATGTTTCTATCTTGACCGACGGTAAGGACGAATATCCGTGGGATTTCTGAGTCACATCTTCTACCCCTGGGGCCTGATACTCCAGGGATTGGCGATCATCCACTTCATTCGACGGCGGCCAGACACTTATTGGATCTACGTCATCCTGTTTCTCGGACCCATCGGCGCAACCGTCTACCTGTTCGCGGAGGCGCTTCCCGATATCGGTCTCGCACGCCACTCGCTCAAAGGCTTCTCCCGCCGCAAGCGCATCGGACAACTTCAAGTCGCCATTCGCGACAACCCTTCGACGGGAAACTACGAAGAATTGGGCGACCTTTATCTTGAGGAAGGCAAACTCCAGCCGGCGCGGGATGCGTACGAGAGGGCCATTGCCGCACGCGCTAATACGCTCGATCCGTTTTATGGACGAGGCCTGTGCGCCATCCTGTTAGGCGATGCCGCAGCCGCTTTGCCCGATCTCGAACAGGTCGTTGCGAAAGATGCCGGTCACGACTTTCATCGTGCGGCTGGTCTGCTCGCCCACGCCTATGCGCTGACTGGACAAAAAGAGAGAGCCGAAACGCTCTTCCGGCGCACCACCGCAATATCAACCCTGTCGGAGACGTATCTCAACTTCGCGAGTCTGCTGGCATCGGAGGGACGCAACGCCGAAGCCCGCGAATGGATCCAAAAGGTGCTGGATAAAAGACCCACGATGCCCGGCTACCAGCGCCGTCGCGAGCGACCATGGTTCCGCAGCGCCACTGCGATGCTGAAGCGGCTACCCGCCTGATATGTCGACTCACAGCACCGGCTTTTCGAACACCAACGACGTCTTCACTTGGCGATATCCATCGCGAAGGTAGAAGCGGTGGGCGTCTTCGCGCTTAATCTGCGAGCGAACCCGAACGACCGGGACGGATTTGCTGCGCGCCCACTCTTCGACCTCGACGCAAAGACGCCTCCCGACCCCCAGGCCGCGCATATCCTCGCGAACGACAAGCCCACCGATCACCGCGCTCGCCGCGTATTGCAGGTGCCGTTCCATCGCGGCGTCGATCCAACCCACGATCTGACCGTCGATAACAGCGGCGAAGGCGATCCTGTCGGCGGTGTGCGACAGCTCCTCAATGCGCTCGCGAAGATCCTCCGCCGGGCTCGGATAGCCGAGTTCGCCGCTCAGTTCGGCGGCCGCTTCTGCATCGTCGACAGTAAGCCGGCGAATCAGCAGACCTGTGATGTCCCGTCCCTTGGTTTCCATGCCACTATTATTGCGCGTCATTATTGCGTGGCATAGTTCCTTCGGAGTCATGGTTCGACCCCTCACAGCAGACACCCATTACACTGGCATGAATGCTTGAGTGGATGCTCTTCCGGGTGATCATGGTGGCCTTCTTCATACTGGCCACAAGCTTCTTCGTGGCCGCGGAGTTCGCCCTGGTCAGCGTCCGTGAGACCCGCATCCAGCAACTCATCGCCCTCGGCCGCCCCGGAGCCCGCACCGCCCTCAAGCTCAAGCACTCAATCGACGAGTTTCTCCCCGCGGTCCAGCTCGGCGTCACCGTCGCCGGCCTCGCCCTCGGCTGGATCGGTGAACCTGCCATCGCCGAGATGATTCTCAGTTTCGTTACCAGCACACTGCACCGGCTTCCCACGCACGTCGTCCTCTACGCACACACCATCGCGGTCGTCATCGCCTTCTCGCTTATCACCTATTTTGAAGTCCTGCTCGGCGAACTCGTCCCCAAGTCCCTCGCCCTGCAACGCGCCGAACGCATCGCGCTGGCCGTCGCCGGCCCCATGGACGTCTTCATCCGCATCACCCGCCCGGTGGTGAAGCTGCTCAACACGTCCGCGGCCGTTGTCCTCAGGCTCTTCCGCGCTCCGTTGCGGGGCGAAGGCGCCGTCCACTCGCCTGAAGAATTGAAGCTCATCGCCACCGCCACGCGCCGCATGGGGCTATTGCCCGTCTTTCAGGAAGAGATCATCCATCGCGCCATAGAGCTCAACCACGTGACGGTCCGTGAGATCATGACGCCTCGCGGCAAGATCTTCTCGCTCCCCGCCGACATGCCGCTGCAGCAAGCCTCCGCCCGCATCGTCGAAGAGCAGCACTCCCGCATCCCCGTCTACGATCCCGCCACTGGGCCGGAGTTTATTATCGGCGTCGTCTACTCCAAAGACATCTCCCGCCTCATACACTTCCGCTGCGTCGCTCTCTCGATGGGCGGCCAGGGCGAATCAGGCATCGCTCTCCGCGAGGTCATGCGCGAGATCACCGTGGTCCCCGAAACCAAGCTCGCCATCGAACTGCTCCAGGAGTTTCAGGAGCGCCGCCGCCACATCGCGATCGTCGTCGACGAGTTCGGCTCTACCGTCGGCCTCGTCACTGCAGAAGACGTTCTCGAGCAGATCGTTGGCGAGTTGGAAGACGAGTTCGACGTCAGCCGGTCTCCTCTCCTCAGCACCACGGGAGCGATGTCGCTCGATGGCAGCACCACTCTGCGCGATCTGGGCAACCAGCTCCACTGGAGATTCCCTCGCGAACCCGGCATTGAAACCCTCGCGGGGTTTCTCCTCGCCCAACTCGGCCACATCCCTGCGGTTGGGGAGAGCATCGAGTACGAAGGCCGCCGGTTTACGGTCGCCGAGATGGCCGGCCGTCGCATCAGCCGGGTCATCGTGGAAGACATCGCCCCACGGCGAGAGCCAGTCGAGGAAGCCAGCAGCAGGGAAGCGACTCAATGAGCCGGACCGCTGCTCTCTGGAAGCCTCTCCGTCGCATCCTCCTCACCCTTCCCGTCCTCTGGGTCGTCGTCTCCGTCGTCTTCTTATTAATCCACCTTGTCCCCGGCGACCCCATAGTGCAGATGCTCGGTGAAGGCGCCACGGCCTCCGACATCAGCGCTCTCCGTCACTCTTACGGGCTCGACGCGCCACTCAGCCAGCAGTACACCCACTACTGGCACGGCCTCGTCCACGTCGATCTCGGCCAGTCCCTCCGCCTCCACGACTCCGTCACCCACCTCATCCTCCAGCGCGACCCGTACACGCTCGCCCTCACCATTGCCGCTCTCTTCATCGGCATCGCGACCGCCGTTCCCGCCGGTATCTGGTCCGCGCTCCATCGCAACCGGTGGCAGGACCGCAGCCTGGGCGTCGCCTCCCTCGTCGGCCTCTCGTTCCCGAATTTCGCCCTCGGCCCCATCCTCATCCTGCTCTTCTCGATCCAACTCGGCTGGCTCCCCGTCTCAGGCGCAGGAAACGGCGGACCGATCACCTTCCTGCTGCACCTGATTCTGCCGGCAGTCACGTTGGGCCTCGGCCTCGCCGCCATTTTGACCCGTATGGTCCGGACCGCGATGCTCGAAGAGCTCAACCAGGACTACATCCGCACCGCCCGCGCTAAAGGCCTCACAGAAAACGCAGTTGTCTACCGTCACGCCCTGCGCAACGCTTTGATCCCGGTCCTCACCGTTATCGGCCTGCAGTTTGGCAGCCTGCTTGCGGGAGCGATCGTAACTGAAACAATCTTCAGCTGGCCCGGAATCGGCCGCCTGACCCTGTCGGCCATCTCCAACCGGGATTATCCTTTGGTGCAAGGCTGCATCTTAGCTGTAGGACTCACTTACGTGGGAGTGAATCTCCTCACCGATATCGCCTACACTGTAGCCAACCCGCGCATGCGAGGCCAATAGCAATTGTTAGCTCCCCAACATCGTCCATAGAAAAAAGAAAAACATGAAACTCCCCACTGTCCTCCCTTATTTCGCGGCCGCTCTGCTTACGCTTCTCCCTGCGCTCGCGCAGTCTCCGTCCAGGCCTGTTCCCGGCAAACCCGAACCCGTCCCTCCGTTCCTGCAAGGCAAACCCCCCGCGCCCGAACCGACCAATCCGCCCGCGCGTCCCTTCCACGACTCCCGCTACGGCGTCTCCTTCACCATCCCGCCGGCCTGGAACATCACCCGGCGAGACGGCGACGTCAGCACCTTCAATCTCGACGCCCGCAACGCCGCCCACACCGCCCAGATGCGCGCCGTCGCCTCGATCAGCTTCAACCCGCACCCCTACTCCACCTTCAGCGGAGCTCTCTTCTACTACAGCGTCACCCCCAACGTCACGGCCAACCAGTGTGCCGCGCAGGCCATCGCCCGAGCCCCCCACACCGTCTCGACCACGCAGGTCGCCGGCGTCCCCTTCACCCACGGCTATGACGAACACGGCGGCATCTGCACCGAATCTCGTGACGAGATCTACACCACTCCGCACAACAACGTCTGCTACCGCTTCGACGCCGTCATTAACAACTTCTGCGGCGGCGACGTCAGCGGCGTAAAGGACATCACGGAGCGCGAACTCAACGACGTCCGCAGACGCATGCAATCCATCCTCGACACCGTTCGCTTCGACGACTAGTCGCGAACCGTCAGCTTCAACTCAGAGCTGTCATCCTGATCGAAGCGAAGGATCCCGAAGAGGCGCGTACCGCAACTGCTTCTCCAGCCTTTCTTCCTCGAACTGACGTAGCTCTTACTTCACCTTCAATTCCAACACGCTAGCCTCCACCCCATCCTCCACCGTCACAAACCCCACGGTCACCGGCAGCGTAAATCTACGCGGCCCCGCACTCCCTGGATTGAAGTAGATCACCCCATCGTGCACTTGTACCGAAGCTTTATGCGAGTGCCCGCTCACCACCATCGCAACCCCTGCCGCCACCGGATTGATATCCAGATCCTGCACCGAATGCACCAGATAAAACAGCCGGCCGCCCAACTCGACCACATCGGTAGCCGGCAGCTCCGCGCACGCGCCCGACACATCCACATTGCCGCGAATCGCCGTCACCGGAGCGATCTCCCGCAACTCGTCGAGGATCGCCCTATTCCCCACATCTCCGGCATGCAGGATATGCTCCACCCCGCGCAGCGCCGCAACCGCCTCCGGCCGCAACAGCCCATGCGTATCCGAAATCACCCCGATCAACATAGCGCGCTACGCCAGCTTCAAGCTCTGCAGCGTAGCATACGCCTGGCTCTGCTTCGGATCGTGGCTTCTGTCCGGATCGATCCGCAGCTCCAAAGTCGTAATCCCGCTCAGGTTCACTGTGTAATCTTCAATCTCCTCGGTCGATCCGTACGGCGAAAACGTCCACTGCTGCCGCACGACCTCCTTCAACTCGCGTCCTGCACCGGCGAACACGGCAAACTCCTGCGACCGCTCCGTTGCACGGTCGACAAAATGCAGCCGAAGCCGCTTGATGTTTATCGGCTCATCAAAGTTCAGCCGGATCAACTGGGGACCGGTCCCTGCAGCCCGCCAGCCCGTGGTCTCCTTCTTGCCCAGCGCCTGCTCAATCGGAAACCGTTCATCCTCCGAGCTGATCTCCACCCGCGCAATCCTCTCCAGGTCACGCCATAGATCGCTGATGGGAGGTGTTGCCACGGCCGAAGGGGAAACAATACTTTTACGCATTAAAATTGCCTCTCAGTTCCAAACCCAAGCATATCCGATAACGGCACAAATGCGGGTGCCCCATCTTCGGCGCGCATTCGCGCCTAAGGCGGAGTTTCTCTCCAGTCAATCTCTTGAGCAGGAAGAAACGTGTGCCAAAAGGGTTGTTTTCTCGAGTGAGAGTGACGGAGAATTCAGCCAGACACTCAGGAACTGAAGACAGAACCTGGAGAACGCCGATGGGACGCGAGACGATCTGCGAATGCACCTGCGACGGCGCCACCGCCGAAGTGAAAGCGCTCCTCGAATCCGAGGAACTCGTCCTCCGCGGAGACATTCGCATGCGTGCGCCGCTCCACGCACTCCGCGATGTCAGGGTCGAATCGGAGTCCCTCTGCTTCAATTTCGACGAGCGTCCGATTCAGCTTCGTCTCGGAGCCGCAGCCGCGAAGAGCTGGGTCAAAAAAATCAATACCCCGCCTACCTCGCTCGGCGACAAGCTTGGAATCACGGGTAAGACCGTCCGAACCATCGGCCCGATATCCGATCGTGCGCTTGATGCTGCGCTCAGCTCAGCCGCACTCCTCTCCGCCCGTAATCCCGATGTCATCCTCTCTTATGTGGATACTCCAGAATCGCTTGCCGAGACGCTGCGAGAAGCAAAGACGCAACTCGCCCGATCCATTCCGCTGTGGCTGATCTACCGCAAAGGACCCGGACACCCGATCAACGAATCCGCCATCCGAACTACTCTCCGCGCCGACGGTTTGATGGACACGAAAGTAGCTTCGGTCTCGGAAGAACTGACCGCTCTCCGGTTCAGCCGCCCTAAATCCAAATAGATTTCGGTATCGGCCGCAGCTACAACCCTGCAGTTATCCGCGTCCGCGGATCCATCCAATCCCGCAGCGCATCGCCAATAAAATTAAACGAAAGCACACAAAGCATCACCGCCATCGCGGGAAAGAACACCAGGTGCGGCGAATCAAAAAGGTGCGACCGCGCATCATTCAGCATCGATCCCCAGCTAGCCGCGGGCGGTGGAACCCCCAGCCCAAGAAAACTCAGCGTAGCCTCCGCCAGCACCGCGCCCGCCATCCCAATCGCGGCCTGCACGATCAGCGGCTGCAAAATATTCGGCAGAATATGCCGCCCCAACACGCGCAGGTCTGAAGCCCCAAGCGCGCGGGCAGCCTCCACAAACTCCTTCTCTTTCACCGCCATCACTTGCGCCCGCACCAGCCGCGCGTACCCCACCCACCCGGAGATCGCCAGTGCCAGAATCACATTCCCCAGCCCCGGTCCCATGAACGCAACGAACGCAATCGCCAGCAGAATCCCCGGCAGCGCCATAAACGCATTCGTTACATAGACATTCACGACCGTATCGGTCCAGCCACCATAAAACCCTGCCAGTCCACCGGCCACCAGCCCCACGGCCAGCGAAAGTCCCACCACGCTCACCGCCACAATCAGCGAAATCCTCGCACCAAACAAGGTCCGCGAAAGAATATCCCGCCCCAGCTCATCGGTCCCAAACCAATGCGTCGCAGAAGGCCCCATCAGCCTCCCCGTGAGGTCCAACTGCGCCGGATCCTGGGGAGCAAGCCACGGCGCAAACACCGCACACACAACAAACAAAAGAAGAAGCGCGACGCCCACCGCAGCCAGCGGCTGTCGCCTCACTGCTCCGGCGATCGATCGCCCGCCCGCCCCCGCAAAATCCACCGCGCTCTCCACGCCTAAATCCTACATTGCCTCCCCCGTTGGGGGCCTTGACCGACACCTCCAACCATGTAGGGTGGAATCATGAAGTTTTTTCGCCGCCTCGCAATCACGATACCCGCAGCCCTCCTCGTATTCTGTCTGGCAGCAACCTGGTGGACCCGCGGCGCCATGACGCACCTGTCGTTTCTCCGCAGCCAGCGGACAGCCAAAGGCACCTCCGGCAATCTCGTCGATCAGCGCCCCTGGCAGACCATCGAGTCTATCGCCCCGCTCGCCGTCTCCGCCGAAGAGCAGTCCCTCGCCCACGAAGCCGAGCGTCTCGCCGACCACGCAGTCGACCAGGCCTTCTCCTTCGCCCTTCGCCAGGCCTCGCTCCGCAGCCACACCCTGACCGGGGATGCCCTCGCGGTTCAGCAAAAGGTCGCGCAGCTCCAGGCCATGGTCAAGGAAGATCAGGCCCACGTCGACGCCCTCACTGCCTCCCTGAAACAACCCAACGGCACCATCGCCGACTCCGACGACCTCGACTTGGCCAAGGCCCAGCTTCAGCTCGGAACCGATGAGCTCAACGACGCCAACGAAGAACTTGCCCGAGTCAGCGGCGACCAGCGCGGCGAGATCCAGGATGAGCTCACCGCCCATGAAGCCGCCATGAAGAAGTACGACTCCCAGGCCAACGGCGGCCAGATCGCCGTCATCTCCACCACGCGCTACGGCACTCTTGCCGGCCGCGTCGGTGCCTGGTTCGATCAGCGCAACCGCATGGACCTGATCAAGCAGGCCAAAGACCAGACTGACGCCGACATCGCCGCGCTCACCGCGAAACACAACAGCTTCGAAAAGCAAGCCACCGCCGCCGAATCGGCCGCCGGTTCGTCCACTCAATCCAACACCGTCGCACCCGTTCCTGATGCGGCCAGATCCAAAGTGGCTCGCATGAGCCAGGCCCACGCCCTCGCCCAGATGCACAACATCGTCGAGGACCAGCTCGAGACCCAGAAGCAGCTCTCCGCTGTCTACGCCAGATGGCTCGCGCAGGTGCAGCTCCAGCACGCCATCGTCGGCCATCTCGCACTCCAGTCGCTCTCATGGATCGCCTTCTTCGTCCTCTTGAGCGTCCTGCTCTCTACCGGCGTCCGCACCCTCCTCGATCGTTCCCACATGGACAGGCGCCGCCTCCAAACACTCCGCACCATAGCCACGCTCGGCATCCAATTCGTTACGCTTGGCCTTGTGCTTCTCTTCATCTTCGGCGCACCCAGCCAGACCCCCACCATCCTCGGCCTCGCCACAGCCGGCATTACGATCATCTTCCAGGACTTCATCCTCGCCTTCTTCGGCTGGTTCATCCTCATGGGCAAAAATGGCATTCGTGTCGGCGACTGGGTCGAAATCAACGGCATCGGCGGCGAGGTCGTCGAGATTGGCCTCTTCCGCACCGCGCTGCTCGAAACCGGCAACTGGACCGACAAAGGCCACCCCACCGGCCGCCGCGTCACTTTCATCAACAAGTTCGCCATCGCCGGCCAGTACTTCAACTTCTCCACCGCCAGCCAGTGGATGTGGGACGAGATCACCGTCAACATCCCGCCCGGAGCCGACACCTACAAGACCATCGACGCCATCCACGACGCCGTGGTCAAAGAGACCGAAAAAGACGCGAGCCTCGCCGAGCGCGAGTTGCAGAACTCCAGCAGCCAAAACGGTCTCAGCCAATTCAAGGCCGCGCCCTCGGTCGACCTGCGTCCTGCCGGATCGGGCGTCGACATCGTCGTCCGCTACGTCACGCGCGCCAGCGACCGCCTCGACATGCGCAACCGCCTCTACCAGTCCGTCATCGACCTGCTGCATAAGAAAGAGGAGGCCGCCGCCGAAAGGGACCTCGTTCGCCGTTAGGAAGCAGGCGAGATGGACGATTTTTTCTTGCAAAGATTCGATCCTCGCCGCAAACTGGAGGTAGTCCCCACAACTTAGAGTCGATCGGAGCCATCGCCATGAGCTTGACCCGACGTGTTTTCCTTCACCGCATCGCCCAACTCGGTGGATACTCCGCCGCATTTGCCGGCATGCAAGCTCTCGGCCTCCTGCCCGCCGTAGGCCAGTCCACTCTTCCTCAACTTCCCTCCGACTTCGGAAAAGGCAAGAAGGTCGTCATTCTTGGCGGAGGCATCGCCGGCATGGTGTCTGCCTACGAACTGCGCAAGGCAGGGTTCGACTGCACCATCCTCGAAGCGCGCAATCGCCCCGGCGGCCGCTCCTGGACCGTCCGCGAGGGCACCAAAGTCGAGTTCACCGATGGCACCACGCAAACCTGCGAGTGGCAGGATGGCGGCTATCTCAACCCAGGCCCCGCGCGCATCCCTTCCATCCACACCCACCTCCTCAACTACTGCCACGACCTCGGCGTGCCCCTTGAGGTCGAGGTCAACACCTCCCGCTCCGCCCTCATGCAGTCTTCCAAACTCAACAAAGGCGAGCCCGTCCAGCAGCGGCAGGTCATCCACGACACCCGCGGCTATCTCGCCGAACTCCTCGCCAAGGCCATCAACAAACACACCCTCGACGACGAGCTTTCCAAAGAGGACTCCCAGCGCCTCCTCGAGTTCCTTGAAAACTTCGGCGACCTGGGCCCCAACGACCGTTACACCGGCAGCATGCGCGCCGGCTTCACGACGTCTCCCGGCGCTGGGCCAAGCCAGTTCGTCCTCCACAAGCCGCTCAAGTTCTCCGAACTCCTCGCCGCCGATATGTCTACCGGCGAATTCTACGAAGAGCAGATCGACTGGCAAGCCACGATGTTCCAGCCAATCGGCGGCATGGACCGCATCCCCTACGGCTTCGCAAAATCTCTCGGCGACCTCATCCACTACAACTGTCCCGTCACCGAGATCACCACGTCCGAGCACAGCGTCACCGTCGCCTATACCAAGGCTGGCGCACCCCACACCATCACCGCGGATTTTTGTATCTGCACCATGCCCATCTCGATCCTCGCCACCACAAAAAATAACTTCTCCCCCGAAACCCAACAGGCCTTCACCGCCATGCCGATGCTCGCGCTCTACAAGATCGGCTGGCAGGCGCCGCGCTTCTGGGAGAAAGAGAACAACATCTACGGCGGCATCTCTTTCCTGCACGACATGGTTGACCTGGTCTGGTACCCCACCGACAAATTGTTCTCTCCCACCGGCGTCCTGGTCGCCGGCTTTGGCTCCGAGCGCCAGGACATCGGCGGCATGGGCATGGGCGGCGCCAACACCGGACAGCCAACACCCTTCGGCGCACTCCCAACCATGGAGGCCAAGCTCGACGCCTCACGCAAAGCAGTTGAGCTGCTCCACCCCGGCCGCTCCCACCTGCTCGCCAAGCCCATCTACGTCAACTGGGCCAGGATCCCATACTCTCTCGGCTGCTTCGCCAACAATTTTCTCCCCAGCAGCCAGCCGCCCTACGCCCAGCTTGAAAAGCCGCAGGGGCAAACCTACTTCGCCGGCGACTATCTCTCTCACCTCGTCGGCTGGCAGGAGGGAGCCGTCCTCTCTGCCCACCACGCCGTTGAGCGCATCGCAAAACAGCTCCACGCGTAGTGCTTTTGCGTTTGCCTTTCTGGTTGTCATCCCCGCAGGAAATCTGTTTCTGCTTTTTGCCTCATCAGCTGAACTGACAGCTCATCCGTTAGCAGGCATCGGCTTCTGATGAAGAATCATCCATGAAGTGCCAAACCTGTCCCGCAGCATCCCGAAGCGAAACGCAAAGAACGTCTCGGCCATCGACATAAACACCTCGCCGCCCTCGCTCAGCAGTTGAAAGATGCGCTCCGCCTCCTCGCTGCTATCGACAGCGAGAGAAAGATACACGCTGCGCATCGGCTGAAAGCGATCCGGCGGCACATCGCTGCCCATCAACTGCGTCTCGCCGATCGTCATGTTCGCATAGAGAACATATTTCTCCGTGCCCGGCGGAACATTCTTGGGATCCGGCTGATCGGCGTACCGCATCATCATCTCAACCTTGCCGCCAAGGTTTTTCTCATAGAAGCGAAACGCCTCCTCACAGTTGCCGCCATAGTTCAGATACGTATGCAGTTTCATGTGCCTCTCCTCCTCCTTTGACATCGCTTAGATGACCTTGCGGCGTTGAGGATTCTCTATTCCACCGGGTATGGGCCCTGCGCGAAGAGCTCGTCATGGTAGCCCTTCGACCCTACCGCCCGTGCAAGCGGACTCCTGAAGTCAACGCCCGACTTCAGGCAACCAATGACGTAGCTGAAGTCATATCGCGGCAGCCAGGCCAGTTCCTTGCGGGCACGTTCATTCACATACACCCGCCCGATGCTCGGAAGCATCTTCCAATTCAAGCGACGGTACACGTCCTCATAGTCCGGAACACGCTCCCGCACCACCGCAGGCGCGTCGACTCGCAGCCGTTCAAGATCCTCCCGCCGAAACGGCGTAGTCCCGCTGACGATATATTTGCGGAACCCCAGATCAGGCGCGCGTTCAGCGGCCAGCAGATGAGCGCTGACCACGTCGTCGATGTCCACACGCCGGTACAGGTATTCGTTCGCCTTCACATTCTCGTCCGAAAAGGTCTCCCGCACTTCGTCGTTGTCATCCTCCTCAGGAAAGAATCGCGATGTCCTGAGTACGATGCACGGCAGCTCCTGATTGCGGTGGAACAGCTGACACAGATCCTCAGCAGCCGTCTTCGTTACGCCATAGATATTCTTGGGGACCGGCGTAACATCTTCCGTGATCCACGCTGCCGGAGCACCCGGAGGAGGCACAAGAGCATCTCCAAACACGCTGGTCGTACTCGTGTAGACGAAAGCTCTGACGCCGGCAGAAACCGCAGCCTCCAGCAGATTCAGCGTCCCGGTGATGTTGGTGTCGACAAATTCCTGCCGGCTATGAGTAGCGACATGCGGCTTGTGCAGCGTCGCCACATGCAAGACAACGTGAACCCCGCGCATGCAATGTATCGCCACGGAAGGCTCTGTTATGGAGCCGACATAAGTCGTAAACG
>JAOAPF010000098.1 GCA_025462755.1 Edaphobacter sp. | reverse complement strand
CGGCGTTATCGCAGATGCCGGGTGCGTGGATGCGTGCGGTGTCCTTTTCTTCTGCGGGTTCTATGGGGGTGTGGGCGGGGAAGACTGTGTCGAGGTGGGCGGAGAGAAGAATGCAGGGAGTAGGGGGTATTGAGTAGGGAGTGGAAGACGCGTTGGGGGCTAGTTCGGCGAGGACGTTGCCGGCTTCGTCGAGATGCGGGTTGAGCAGGCCGAGTTGTTGGAAGCGGTCGAGGAACCATGCGGCTCGGGCGGATTCGCCGAAGGGTGGGGCTGGAATGCGGACTAGTTCGAGTTGCCACTGGCGTAGTTGTGGCTGGTGGAGGTGGAGCCAGTGGAAGGCTCGGTGCACGGCGGTGAGGGTGGCGAGGCGTGCGATGCGGCGCTGGGCGGTGGAGGTGGCGGGCATTAGGAGTCCACCTCTACTCTAGAGGCTGCGGCTTTAGAGGCTGCGGCGGGAGGGAGGTGGGCTGCTGCTTCGATGAAGGTGACTCCGCCCACGTTAGCGACGATAAGACTGTCGCGAACTTGAGGCACCCGGTGTTTTGGAGGGATGCACATTAATACTCGACCTCTACGAGGAAGAGGCCGCTGGCGGGGGCGGTGGGGCCGGCGGCGCTGCGGTTGCGGGCGGCCAGGATGGTTGGGATTGTGTTGGGGGAGATGCGATGGGCGGCGGCTTCGACGAAGGTTCCGACTAGATTGCGGACCATGTGGTGGAGGAAGCCGTTGCCGGTGATGCGGTAGATGAGGAGGTCGTCTTGCTGGTGCCAGGCGGAGTGGAGGATGGTGCGGGTGTTGTCGACGGGGCCTGTGGAGAGTGGAGGTTTCAGGTGTGCCGCGTTGCGCGCTGCCTGATCCGGATCGCTGGCGGCGAAGGAGGTGAAGTCATGGGTGCCGAGGATGTGCGCCGCGGCCTGTTGCAGGACGGCCAGGTCGAGAGGGAAGCGGCATGGCCAGACGTAGGGGGCGAGCATGGGAGAGCAGATGCGGTCATCGTGGCCGCAGGGGAGGATGCGGTACTCGTAGGTTTTTCGCAGGGCGCTGTGGCGTGCGTGGAAGTGTTCGGGGACAGGTTCGACGGAGAGGACGCGGATGCTTGCTGGAAGGGCGCGGTTGAGGGCGCGATGAAGATTGGCGCCGGGGATGGGGACGGTCAGGGAGAAGGTAGCGACCTGGGCGAGGGCGTGGACTCCGGTGTCGGTGCGGCCCGAGCCCTGGGGGAGAACGGTTTCACCGGTGATGCGATGGATGGCTTCGGCGAGCGTGCCCTGGATGGTGGGGATATTGGGTTGGACCTGCCATCCGTTGTAGGGAGTCCCGTCGTAGGTGAGGATGAGCTTCCAGTGCGGCATGGCTGATTGGCACGGTAACACGGAGGGCAGGGAGTAGGGAGTAGGAATAGCGAGTAGCGAGCAACGACAACGGCGCGGATGAGGCAGATGAAAATTTGGTAACTGAGTTTTTTGCGGCAACGATTGCGGGTGAACCTAGCTTGATGCTGCTTGATGTCGAGGCGAGACGGACCGTAGTAATTGCAGAGGGTTGATATACTTAGTGGGCATTACCCTTTCAATAATTTTTGCCCGATTGTTGGGAACGAAGCAAGGAACGAGTGCGTATATCTGCTTTGAGCCAAAGCATTCTGCGCGACAGGAGCGTGCAGGTCAGAAGCATTCTTTAAGAGTCGTCAGGAAGTTTTGTGCGTCTTAACAAGCATTGAAAAAATGACTGGTAAGTTTTGGCCCTGGAAGTTGTATGGGTTCGGGCGGGCTTATGGATTTTAGGTGTCCGGCAGAGAGGATCTGCGTTGCCGGCAAATCGCAGAGAAGCACCAGGGAAGAGTTGGAGAGCGCATCGTGAGATTAAGAGATATGCAGGCGGCGGCGAGCATCGCACTGTTGCTGATGAGTGGATGGACGCAGCCGGGAATGGCGCAGCAGCAGACGAATCCGAATCTTCAGACCAATCCGCAGACCAATCCAACGACACAGCCACCGCCGCAAACCAACCCTACCGCTCCGGCACCGCCGCAACCGGTGCAGAACGACACGACGGGACAGCCTGGATTGCCGCAGGCTCCGGCTCCGAAGCTGACCGAGCCCTTGTATCTGCGGGACACTCCGGTGGACTATTCTAAGCCGAAGAGTCACCTCTGGAACCCGATTGCGCCATATACCCCGATGAATGTTCATGCTCCGCTGCTGGTGAATACGGACCGGCTGAAGTCGCTGCTGCAGGACGGCAAGATCTATCTGAGCCTGGCGGATGCGGTGGCTCTGGCGCTCGAGAATAATTACGACATTGCAATCGCGCGAATCAATCTGGATATTGCGGACACGGACATCCTGCGTGCCAAGGCGGGGTCGACTCTACGGGGCGTCTCTACCGGGCTGGTGCAGAATACGCTGGGTGGAACGACGTTGACGATTCAAGGTGGCGGCGGACCCGGTGCGACCTCGGCTGGAACCGGCGGCGGCGGCGCGGGCGTGGGCGGCATCGTACTGAGCACGAATGGCGGCGGACCTTTGCCTGAGTTTCGGGACCCGGTGCTGCAAGGGCAGATGTCGTACGAGACGCTGGCCCAGCCACAGTTGAATACGCTGTTCAGCGGCGGAAAACCGGTACTGAATACAAACACGGGGACGTACAACTTCACTTACACCCAGGGATTTGTGACTGGCACCCAATTCACGACGGGCTTCAATAACACGCGGGTGACGACGAATAATCCGTTCAGCAACTACAGCCCGTCGATCACAACAAATTTTCGTGCAACGGCGACCCAGCATCTGCTGCAGGGATTTGGCTGGGGCGTGAATGGAAGATTTGTCCTCCAGGCGAAGAACGACCGGCGGATTACGGACTCGGCGTTCCGGCAGCAGGTGCTCTACACGGTAAACCAGGTGGAGAAGATCTACTGGGCGCTGGTGAGTGCTTATGAAGACGAGCAGGCAAAGGAGCGCGCGCTGACGCAGTCGACGCAGTTGACCGCAGACAACCGGAAGCAACTGGAGATCGGGACGCTGGCGCCGCTGGATGTGGTGAACTCCGATAGCGCGGTGGCGACCGACAAGCAGGCGCTGGTGGCTTCGCAGGTGAACCTGGAGTATCAGCAACTGATCATGAAACAGGCGATCGCGCGGAACCTGAACGATCCGCAGCTCTCGGCTGCGCCGGTGATTCCGACGGACCGCGTGAGCCTGGAGAGGATTCCGGAAGAGGACCTGTCGCCGGAAGACCTGGTGAAACAGGCCTACGCGAACAATCCGCAGATCGAGCAGGCGGTTCTGAACATGAAGAACAACGAGATTACGATCAAAGCGTTCAAGAACGGCTTGCTGCCTATAGTGGATGCGTATGCCTTCTATGGCGCAAACGGGCTAGGTGGATCGCAGAACCCGGACGCGATCAATTTCAGTACTGGGCAACCTTATCCCGCCGGAACGTTTCCGCCGGTCGCCTACGGTACGGCGTTTGGCAATCTGTTCAATGGGAGCGCTCCTGACAAGGGAGTTGGAGTAAACATCAACATTACGCTGCGTAACCGAACGGCGCAGGCGGACCAGGCGCGGTCGCAGATGGAGTACCTGCAGTCGCAGATGCGGTTGCAGCAGCTCTACGCACAGATACGCATTCAGGTGGTCAACCAGCAGTTCGCTATCACGAGCGACCGGGCCCGTGTCGTTGCGGCGCAGGCCGCTCGGGACTATGCGACGCAGAGCCTGGACGCGGAGGAGAAGAAGTACAAGCTGGGAGCTTCGACGACGACCGCCGTGTTGCAGCAGGGGAGAAATCTCGCGACAGCGGACAACAACCTGATTGCGGCGACGGCGGCGTATGCGAACGACAGGGCGGCCCTGTGGCAGCTTCTGTCGGACACGCTGGACCGGTATGGGATCAATATCGTCAGCGCGGCGACGGGGACGATAGGACAGACTCCGGTGATTCCGGGGTTGACGGCTCCGAAACCACCGGAGGCGCCGAAGCCGATCTCGGTGACTCCGAATCCTCCGCCGCAGCAGTAGCGATGGGGGTTTCGTAAGAACCTGTAGGGTGAATCTAGATTTGGAAAAAGAACAGCCGGCCTCGAGAGGAGCCGGCTGTTCTTGCGTGGTATGAGGTGTTGTAACGGCTTTACTGAAGGCTTACTGAGCCCGAGGGGCAAGTTTGCGAGTAGCCGCAGCGGTAGCGAGGGCCAGGATGCCGGTGGCAAGGAGCAGCCAGGAGGATGGCTCGGGTACGGCGCTGGGCGTGGGGGTGAGGATGAAGCTGTCGATGGCGAATGGAGTGATGTCGACGGGATCGTTAGGATCGAAGACATCGACGTGATAGGTGCCGTTGTTGTAGACGTGGGCGAGGCTGGTTCCTATGGGGCTGGAGAGAGTGAGGAGATCGCCCAGTGCGTCAACGTGGACGGCGTTGGGATTGGTGAAGACGAGGTTGTCATAGGCGAAGCCTGGATTGGACCCGAGAGGGACGACTCCAGTGAAGGTGTAGCCCTGGCCTGCTCCTGTAATGCTGGTCAGGTCAATGGCGGGATTGGAGGGGTCGGACAGGTTCAGCGTTCCGCTAAGGGTTCCGCTGACGACGAAGGTGGTTCCTGGTGTGGTGTTGGTTGGGGAGGTGCTGATGGTGAAGGTATAGGAGTCGGCGCGGGCGGCGAGTGGGGATGCAGCCAGAAGGGCGGAAGCTGCTAAACAAAGGATGCGGATGCGCATAGTGCGAAGCCTCGGGGACGGCGTTGTCTCGTGCGAGCCTGCGTTTAAGGAGATGCCCGTTGATGAAAGAGGGATGTCTTCTGTTGGGGGTTCCTGAAGCGGAAGGTTGATTTCTTTGACCGCGGGAACTCGACCCTTTTTGAGACGGCCACTTTCTTTTGAATGGCTTGAGGCGAAAATACGGTAGCGGCTTTGAACTAGACTGAAGATCTATGAGTGACGAACAAGGTAAAGAGCAGGGTGGGGAGCATTTGAATGCTTTGGCAAAGGCCTCTTCGGCTTATTTACGGTCTGCGATGCATCAACCCGTGCAGTGGCAAGAGTGGGGTGAGGCGGCATTTGCGAAGGCGAAGAGTGAGGATAAACCGATTCTGCTGGACATTGGCGCGGTGTGGTGTCACTGGTGCCATGTGATGGATCGCGAGTCGTATGAGAGCGCGGAGACGGCGCAGATTATCAACGATCAATTTATTGCTGTGAAGGTGGATCGCGACGAGCGGCCGGATGTGGATACGCGGTATCAGGCGGCGGTGTCGGCGATCAGCGGACAGGGTGGCTGGCCGTTGACGGCATTTCTTACTCCGGATGGGAGGCCTTTTTTTGGGGGGACTTATTTTCCGCCGATGGATCAGCATGGACGGCCGGGGTTTCCGCGGGTGTTGCTGACCATGGCGGAAGCTTTTCAAAAGCGGCGGGATGAGGTCAACGAGTCGGCCGGCAGCGTGATGGCGGCGATTGAGCATAACGAATCGTTCATGGGCAGGGCAGGGAATCCGGGGCCGGAACTGGTGGCGAAGCTGGTGGATTCGGTACTGAAGCAGTTCGATGCGCGGTCGGGTGGGTTTGGATCGCAGCCGAAGTTTCCGCACTCGGCGGCGATCGATCTGCTGCTGGATGCGGCTTCGCGGGTGTCGGTGAATGGAGCGGGTGTCGGTGAGGCGGCGAAGAATGCGGCGGGGGTGACGCTGGCGAAGATGTCGAAGGGTGGGATCTACGACCATCTGGCGGGCGGGTTTCATCGCTACTCGGTCGATGACCGGTGGGTGGTGCCGCACTTCGAGAAGATGGCGTATGACAACAGTGAGCTGCTGAAGAATTATGTTCATGCGTTTCAGACTTTTGTTGAGCCGGAGGCTGCGCGGGTAGCGCGGGAGACGATCCGATGGATGGATGAGTGGCTGAGCGACCGCGAGCGGGGTGGATTCTATGCTTCGCAGGACGCGGATTTTTCGCTGGAGGATGACGGCGACTACTTTACCTGGACGCCGGACGAAGCTGCCGCGGTGCTGACGCCGGAGGAGATGGCGGTCGCGAGTGCGTACTACGATATCGGCGAGATCGGGGACATGCATCACAATCCGGCGAAGAACGTGCTGCACGTGCGGGGGACGCTGGAAGGTGTGGCGAAGGCGAACAAGATTACGCTCGATGAGGCGAAGGGACGGCTGGAGTCCGCCAAAGCGAAGCTGTATGAGGCGCGGAAGAAGCGGCCTACGCCTTATGTAGATAGGACAATTTATGTGGGCTGGAATGGGATGTGCATCTCGGCTTATCTCGAGGCGGGACGTGTGCTGGACTTGCCGGAGGTGCGGGCGTTTGCACTGAAGTCGCTGGATCGTGTGCTGGCGGAGGCGAGAGAGTCCAAGACCGGGCTGGCGCATGTTGTGGCGTACGGCGAGCAGGGCGGAGTGGAAGCGCAGGTTTCCGGTGTGCTGGATGATTACGTGTTTCTGGGCCATGCGGCGCTGGATGCGTGGGAGATGACGGGAGAGATGAAGTACTACATTGCGGCCGAGTCGATCATGGAGAGTGCGCTGGAGCGTTTCTATGACGCTACGGGGTGCGGGTTCTTCGACACGGAGAAGGCCGCGAAGGATGAAGTTAGGCTGGGCGCGCTGGTGACGCGGCGGAAGCCGTTGCAGGACTCGCCTACGCCTGCGGGGAATCCTGTGGGGGCGGCTTTGCTGCTGCGGCTGGAGGCGCTGAATGGACGGGAAGATTATGCAGTGAAGGCGCTGGAGACGCTGGAGACTTTTGCTGGGGTTGTCGAACATTTTGGGTTGTATGCGGCCAGTTATGGGCTGGCGCTCCAGCGGATGGTGCAGCGTGCGGTGCAGGTGTGTGTGATCGGCGACGATGCTTCGGCGCGACGGCTGGAGGCTGTGGCGCTGGCCAGGTATGCGGTGAATAAGAGCGTGATACGGCTGCGGAGGGATCAGTTGGGCGCGTTGCCTCGGGCGCTGGCGGAGACGCTGCCGCATCTGCCAGGGTTGAAGGAGGAGGGGAGCTTTGCGGTGGTGTGCAGCGGTAAGGGTTGTCTGCCTCCGGTGTCTACTGTGGATGAGTTGATTGAGGCTATGAATCAGTCGTTGTAGCGGGGTGAGAGAAAACGGTTCGCTGCGAGTAACCCACCCTTTGCGATAAGACCGCAAAGGATGGGCCACCCGGTTTTGTGGATGGACAAAAGACGATGCGCCGGCTGTCGGTTGCCGGTGGCTATGCCGGGATTCGGTCGCCGTGGCTTGGGGGTTGGCTGGTGACCAGCATTCGTACACTGTTGATGCCTCGGTTCATTGCCTGATGCTTCTGGCCGGGGGAGATCTCGAGTCCTTCACCAGCGTTGAGGACAAAGTCATGATGCTCTACTTCGAGAGTGAGTTCTCCTTCGAGCACGAAGAAGAACTGGCGGGCGTGAACGTGGAAATGGCGAGCCTCGCTGGTGTTGGGCGGCATGAGTTCCTCGATGACGCTGAGGTCGGCGGTTTTGACCAGATGCCAGCCGTCGCAGTCGGTGGCTTGTGGGCCTCCCCACTTGTAGTGTTCGGCGGATTTTGTGCTGACGATTTGTGCCGGCATGGAGGCCTACCTCGGGTGACTGAGTCGTGGAGTTGGTCGTGAGCTAACTACCGACGACGGATTGTTGGGCAGGCGGGGCTGTGGGGTTGGGCGCGCGCAGGATGAGCATGTTGGCGGGGTCGTTGCCGAGGGGGATGCCTTCTTTTTCGAAGGCGAGGATGACGCGGCGGCGTAGTTCGCGGAGGAGAGCGTCGCGCTGATTGACACGCACGCGGATCTGGACGGGATAGGTGACGGCACGGCCTTCGATCTTATCGATTCCGAGAACGACCGGGTCGGCGAGAGCGATTTCTTTGAAGGCGGGATCATTCCGGACTTCGGTGGCAACTTTCTTGAGCAGGTCCATGACCTTGTCCGGGTTGGCGCTGGCGTCGACGTTGACGTTGAGGGTGGCGACGGCGAAGTCGCGGGAGAGATTGGAGACGGTGGCGATCTGGCTGTTGGGGATGATGTAGAGGGTGCCGTCGGCGTCGCGGACACTGGTGCGGCGGAGGGAGAGATCTTCGACGGTGCCTTTGAGGCCGGCGATGTTGACGACCTCGCCGACGTTGTACTGGTCTTCGACGAGGATCAGGACGCCGTTGAGCATGTCTTTGAAGATGCTTTGCGCGCCGAGGCCGATGGCGATGCCGATAATGCCGGCTGAGGCGAGCAGCGGCTGGTAGGGGATGCCGAGCAGGTTGAGGATCTGGAGGAAGACGATGAAGCCGAAGATGGAGTAGGAGGTGGCTCGTATGATGGCGGCCGTGGTGCGGATCTGGGCGGCACGGTGGAAGCTGGCCAGATGATCGGCGCGGCGGCCGAGGCGTTTGACGAAGAACAGCACGAGGCGGTGGAGTCCAAAGACGATGAGGAGAATGACCAGGAACTTCGGGAGCTTGTTCTGAACGATGAAGATAATGTCGTTTTGCCAATGGCGCTCGATGCTTTTGATGAAGCCGATCGGTTGATCTTGCGGGGCCATGGCCAGAAGGTGCATGATTACGACGTCTCGCTTTCGGGGATGCTGTAAAACAGAATGCGTCAGCAGTTTGTAAGATGCAATTCCAACAGTGCAGCGAGATAGAGGTACCGCCGGTGGGCGGTGATGGGGGAATGATATGAGGATACTTCGAGTTGCGGCGATCGGAGTGGTTTTGGCGACGGTGTGCTCTGTGAGAGTGAGCGGGGGACAGATGTTTCCGCAGCAGCCGACATCGAGGCAAGGGGCTCAGGTTCCGGGATTTCCTACGCCGGGACGGAATGGCAATCCGGCTGAGCCGGATCCTATGGATCCGCACCGGGCGGACCAGCAGGAGAAGCTGCGGAACAATGATCGCCAGAAGCGACTGGTGGCGGACACGGATAAGTTGCTGACGCTAGCTACGGATTTGAAGGCCCAGGTGGACAAATCGACGAAGGATACTTTGTCCGTGGATGTGATCAAGAAGGCAGAGGAGATTGAGAAGCTGGCTCATAGTGTGAAAGAGCGGATGAAAGGTTAGGGCAAGGAGTAGAGACTAGGGAGTAGAGTGCCCGCCTGGGTGGTGTGGGAGGTCTCGGGGGATTTGAAGTCAGGGTGTAGGGAGTTGTGGTAGTTCGCTCACGGGGTTTGGGTTAGGGCGGTGGCAGCGTTGACCTGTGGGACGGGCAGGCCGGGGGTGGGGATGGCGGAGTTGCGCATGGCGGCGACGATTGCGGTGGCGGTCCAATCGGGGTGGGCGGCGCGGAGCAGGGCGGCGACACCGGCGGCGAGGGGGGCGGAGGCGCTGGTTCCCATGGCCTGAACATAGGCGGTGTGGCCGAGGTTGAAGCAGCCGAAGCTGTGGGCTGGGTCGGACGGGAGGCCGTCTGAGGTGTTGGGCTTGCCGGAACTGCAGGCTCCGCGGACCCAGCCGCTGATGGCGAGGTCGCCCCCGGCGGGATAGCTGCCGCCGGGGGCGGCGAGGGCGTTGAGGGGCGCGCCGTAGTTGCTGTAGTAGGCGAGTGTGATGGGGCCGGTGCTGCAGGCCGCTCCGGCGGTTACGTTCTGGGCGCAGGCAGCGTTGGTGGAGGCGACAATGGCGAGGACTCCGCGGGATTGGGCGGGGAGTTCTACGTATCGGGGGTTGGAGAGGTCGAAGCCGTCGTTGCCGGCTGAGGCAACGAGGACGATATTGGCCTGGGTGGCGGCGTAGGTGATGCGATCGAAGGCCGCTTTGAGGCCGGCACCGTCTCCGGTGGTGAGGTCGGCGGTGGCGCCGATGGAGAGGCTGATGACGTCGGCGCGGTTGGTGATGGCGTCTTCGATGCCTTGCATGACCCAGCTTAGGAGGCCGCTGGCTTCTCCTGCGGTGCATTGCTGCGCGGGAGTGGTGGTGCCGGAGATGGCGGCGGGCATGCGCTGTAGGACTTTGATGTTGAGGATGGTCGCGGCGGGAGCTACGCCGATGACCTGTCCGGTGCCGGGGCCGATGGCGGCGGCGGCGAGGGAGGCGGTCCAGGTGCCGTGGCCTTGTTGGTCCTGCGGAGTGCCGTCATCGCAGGGGCTGGGGTAGGCAGACTGATCTACTTCAGTGAGGTTGAGAGCAAGGTTGGGGGCGATGTCGGGATGGGTCTGGTCGACTCCGCTGTCGATGATCGCGATGCGGACGCCTTTGCCCATCGTGGTGTCCCATGGACCGTGCGCGGGGCCACCGGGCACGTTGTTGCCGTAACCGCCGACCTGCTGGACGGCCCATCCCTGAGGGCTGCTGGTGTAATAGGTGTCGTATGGCGGTGGTGGCGGAGGGGCCGGGAGGTTGGGCGGCGTGGTGAGGATGGTGCCGTGGGTGGGGAGTCTGCCGACGGGGGTGGCCTGGTTGGGAGATTGTCCGGCGATGCTGACGCCGACGGAGGCTGGAGTGATGTTCTGAAGGCGCAGGTGGTGGGCGGAGACGATGCGGTCGTGGAGGACGTAGTCGACGTTGGGCTGGGCGGCGAGGCGGCGCAGGGTGCCTGCGTCGTCTTCCGCGGCGGTGGACTCGACGGCGGCGATGCCGAAGTGTTCGTTGCGCCCGGTGAGATGCGCACCGGCGGAGGCGACGCGGGATGCCGCATCGCCGGGGATGGTCGCGTTGCGATAGAGGACGAGGTAGCGGTGCGGGGCGATGCTGGAGGTGTCGATCTGGGTATCGATCTGGGCACCGGACTGGGCATTGGACTGGGCACCGGCGAGCCGAGCGAAGAAGAGCGCCAGGACGAAGGCTCGCCGGAAGAGGCGATGGCCGATTGCACGTGCAGCGGGGGCGCGAAGAGCGGGCGCTGGAAGAAGAGGGTTGGCGGGACCGGACACGATGATACCTCGTTGTTGCGATGAGGAAGGTATCGGCTGAGAAGGAATTTTCGTGAGGAAGGGGGAGCTGTGCTATTACTTTGGTTTGTCGATTTGGTACAACTGACTAATCTGCATTGCACGTGACTCCGCGTCGAAGCATGTGTTTGTGACGCATCAAGAATTCCATTAGGGGACTGATTGACCCTCTTCGATTGCGCATGCTCTAATTGCCGCCTTTGTGAATCTAAGTGAAGTTCTGTGTTCTAAGGAGATCTTTGCATGTATGTTGTGAGCTTTTTGGCTTTGGCCGTACAGGTAGCGGTTCCGCCTGCTAATGCTGGGAATGACGACGGCCGGCTGTATCTTTGGATTGCACTTGTAGTCGGAGTACTGGCATTGGGGGCGGCGCTGATGCTGGCGCGTGCGGTAATCGCATCGGATACGGGAACTCCGGAGATGCGTGCGATTTCGGATGCGATTCGTGAGGGAGCCGAGGCATTTCTGCGGCGCCAATACACGACGATCGGAGAGATTGCGGCGGCTTTGGCGGTGGTGGTGTTTGTGGGATACCACATGTCGCCAAGGACTTCACCTTATGCGCTGAAGACAGTGATCAGTTTCCTGGTGGGTGCGGTGTGCTCGGGACTGGCGGGGTATACGGGGATGTACTGCTCGATCCGGGCGAACATACGGACGGCGTCGGCGGCACGGACGAGTTTGAATAAGGCGCTGCAGATGGCGCTGCGCGGGGGCGCGGTGACGGGACTGGTGGTTGTGGCGCTATCGCTGCTGGGTGTGGGCACGCTGTTCCTGTTCTTCGGTGGGTTGGAACATCCGGAGACGGTACCCTACCAGTTGGTCGGGTTTGGGTTTGGGGCTTCGCTGGTGGCGCTGTTTGCGCAGCTTGGCGGCGGAATTTATACGAAGGCTGCTGACGTCGGCGCGGATCTGGTGGGGAAGGTCGAGGCGGGTATTCCTGAAGATGATCCACGGAACCCTGCTGTGATCGCGGACCTTGTGGGCGATAACGTTGGCGACTGCGCGGGACGTGGTGCGGACATCTTTGAGTCGACCGCGGCGGAGAATGTGGGCGCGATGATTCTGGGTGCGGCACTCTATCCGGTGTTCGGGGTGAAGGGAATTCTGTTTCCGCTGATTGTGCTGGCGATCAATCTGATTGCGAGTATCGTGGGCGTCTTCGTGGTGAGCACGACCGAAGACGAAGACCCAATGCATGCGCTGAACAAGGGATTCTATGTGACATCGGGGCTTGCGCTGCTGGGGTTTGCGAGTGCGGTATACCTGATGCTCAATGGTCCACAGGTGCAATGGCTTTGGTTGCTGGGATGCGGCGTGATCGGGTTGATCACTTCGTTTCTCTTTGTGTGGATTACGGAGTACTACACGGAGTCGATCTATCGGCCCGTGCAGTCGATTGCGAAAGCTTCGCTGACGGGTCCGGCGACGAACATAATCAGCGGACTTGCTGTCGGAATGGAGACGCCGGCACTGCCGGTGATTGCGATCTCGGCGGCGCTGCTATTGAGCTACTACTTTGGCGTGCAGGGGCTGGCGGCTGTCACGACCATCAGCGATTACGCGAAGGGGATCTACGGCACGGCCATTGCGACGATGGGAATGCTGAGTTGTGCGGCCTACATTCTGGCGATGGATACGTTTGGTCCGATCACCGATAACGCCGGTGGCATTATCGAGATGTCGAACCAACCGGACGCGATTCGCGAGCGGACGGACAAGCTGGATTCGGCAGGCAATACGACGAAGGCGCTGACCAAGGGGTATGCGGTTGGATCGGCTTCGCTGGCGGCTTTCCTGTTGTTCTCGGCTTACCTGGAAGAGATTAAGACGATTGTGACGGACAAGGTTCACCTGGCTGGCGGATATATGCCGCCGGGTTGGAGTTTCACAAATATTAATTTGGCACAGGTTCCGGTGTTTGTCGGCGCGCTGCTGGGAGCGATGTTGACCTACCTGTTCAGTTCGATGGCGATCAAGGCCGTGGGGCGGACGGCGCAGATGGTGGTGCAGGATGTTCGGGATCAGTTCAAAGAGAATCCGGGGATTATGGCTGGGACTTCGAAGCCGGACTATGGACGATGCGTTCGCATTGTGACGGGCGCTGCGCTGAAGGAGATGGTATTGCCGGGTGCGCTGGTGGTCGCCATGCCGGTTGCGGTCGGGTTGATCTTCCGGCATTTCAGTTCCAGCTATCAGGCGAGTTCGGCGCTGTATGCTGCGGGGGCGATTCTTCCGGTGCCGGCGATTGGCGGAGTGCCGGTGAATCTGGCTGGAGCCGAGGCGGTTGCTGGGCTGCTGATGGTCGGGACGATCTCGGGTGTGCTGCTGGCTATGCTGATGAACAACGGCGGCGGCGCGTGGGACAATGCGAAGAAGTTTATCGAGACGGGACAGTATGGAGGGAAGAAGTCGGAGGCGCACAAGGCGGCTGTTGTGGGCGATACGGTCGGCGATCCGTTTAAGGACACGGCTGGACCTAGTCTGCATGTGCTGATCAAGTTGTTGGCTACGATTACGCTGGTGCTGGCTCCTTTGTTTGTTTAGGTTTGAAACGTGTTCTGAGTGGGCGGCCTTGTGGTCGCCCATTTTCAGGTGTATTCGCAAAGTGAACGATGAGTCAAAAAGCGGTTTCGGGGGAGTCAAGCGTGGGGCTTCCCGGTACAATCTTGGTGGCGGCCTGATTGAGCTGCGGATTTCGGCGTGCTTGATGTAAAGGATAGGTGTGTATGGCAAGACAGTCTGGTTCCGGCGTGCAGGAGAGCAAGAATACGGCCGTCAGCGTTGCGGAGCATTCACTGACGCGGGAGCAGCTGGTGGAGTTCTACCGGCTGATGTATCTGTCGCGGCGGACTGATGATCGCGAGATTGTTTTGAAGCGGCAGCAGAAGATTTTTTTTCAGGTTTCTTGCGCGGGCCATGAGGCGCTGCTTGTGGCTGCCGGGATGGCGATGAAGCCGGGGTATGACTGGTTCTTTCCTTACTATCGGGACCGGGCGATCTGCCTTGCGCTGGGCAATACGGTTGAAGAGCAGATGCTGCAGGCGGTGGGTGCGGCGGACGATACTGCGAGTGGCGGACGGCAGATGCCTTCGCACTGGTCGAGCACGAAGTTGAATATTGTGACCTCGTCTTCGTCGACGGCTACGCAGTGTCTGCAGGCGGTGGGTTGCGCGGAGGCGGGGAGATTTTTTTCGCGGCATCTTGAGGCGGCGAAGAAGCCGGAGGGTGATTCTCGCGAGAGCGACTATCGCAGCTACAAGGATGTGACGTTTCATGGCGACGAGGTGGTTTATGTTTCGATCGGTGAGGGGTCGACGAGCCAGGGAGAGTTCTGGGAGTCGTTGAATACGGCTTCGAATGCGAAGTTGCCGGTGCTGTTTGTGGTTGAGGACAATGGGTACGCGATCTCGACGCCGGTGGAGGTGAATACGCCGGGGGGAAATATCTCGAAGCTGGTGGCGAATTTTCCAAACTTCCACTTCGCGGAGATTGATGGAACGGATCCGATTGCGAGCTACAAGGCGATGGCGGAGGCGGTGGCGTACTGCCGCGCAGGGAAGGGGCCGGCGCTGGTGCATGGGCATGTCATTCGGCCTTACTCGCACTCGCTGAGCGATGATGAGCGGCTGTACCGGTCGGCTGAGGAGTTGGCGGCGGATGCGGCGCGGGATCCGATCTCGCGGATGCAGATGTGGCTGCTGCGTGAAGGGATTCTGGATGCGGATGGGATCAACAGACTCGAGAAGCAAGTGGACGATGAGGTGCAGCGGGCCGCGGACCGCGCGGTGATGGCGACACTGCCGACGGTGGCTTCGATTACGAAGCACGTGTACTCCGAGGACTTGAGTCCCATGGATGCGCGGTTTGCGAGTGAGCCGGCGGCGACTGCTGATCCGACGGAACGGACGATGGCGGATTTGATCAACTGCGGCCTGAAGGACGAGATGCGGCGGGATGAGCGGATCGTGGTGTTCGGGGAAGATGTGGCCGATGCCAGCCGCGATGAGGCGCTGCGCGCAGGAAAGGTGAAGGGCAAGGGTGGGGTGTTCAAGCTGACGGCCGGGCTGCAGACGGAGTTTGGCAGCGAGCGGTGCTTCAACTCGCCGCTGGCTGAGGCGAATATTGTGGGGCGCGCGATTGGTATGGCGGTGCGCGGGTTGAAGCCGGTGGTAGAGATTCAATTCTTCGACTACATCTGGCCGGCGATGCACCAGATGCGCAATGAGCTTCCGCTGGTGCGGTGGCGGTCGAACGGGGAGTTCAGTTGCCCGCTGGTGATACGGGTGCCGATTGGCGGGTATCTGACGGGTGGGTCGATCTATCACTCGCAGTCGGGCGAGAGCATTTTTACGCATACGCCGGGCGTGCGGATTGTGATGCCGTCGAATGCGCTGGATGCGATTGGGTTGCTGCGGACGGCGATTCGCTGCGATGATCCGGTGATTTTTCTTGAGCATAAGCGGCTGTATCGCGAGACGTTTGGGCGGGCGGCTTATCCGGGGCCGGAGTATTGCATCCCTTTTGGGAAGGCGAAGATTGTTCGGCCGGGGAAAGATTTGACGGTGCTGACGTATGGCGCTGTGGTGCCGAGAGCATTGCAGGCGGCACAGAAGCTGCATCGCGAGACGGGCGTGGATGTGGAGCTGATCGATCTGCGGAGTTTGACTCCTTATGATTGGGAGGCGATTGCGGAGAGCGTGAAGAAGACCAATCGGGTGATCGTGGCGCATGAGGATATGTTGAGCTGGGGGTATGGCGCGGAGATCGCGGCGCGGATCGGGGATGAGCTTTTTCATGACCTCGACGCTCCGGTGCGACGGGTGGCAGCGATGGATACGTTCGTGGCGTACCAGCCGGTGCTGGAGGATGCGATTCTGCCGCAGCCGGAGGATTTGTACCGGGCTATGCGTGAGCTTGCGGCGTTTTAGCACGTCTGTCTCGTTCAGAATTTTGCAACGCGAGGCCGTCGAGGCCTGGGCGGAAAGGCCCCGGAGGGTTGTTGCCGAACAGCTTCTTCGGGATCCTTCACTGCGTTCCGGATGACAGCAGGAACATGCGACGGCGAGTTCAGCCGCAACTGCTGAGCGGTTCGTGGGTCTGAGACTTGCAGACGTAGTTTTCTGGCTGTTAGAGCTGAGCGGGTTGGCTGGAGCGCAGTAAGGAGTGCTTATGCGATTCGAAGAGGGGTCTGCTGAAGTGCTGGCGAACTCGATGCGAACTTTGGTGGCCGGCATTTTGTGCGTGTTGATGGCTGGGCAGCCGGTCGTGGCGGCTGCTGGGGTCAGTAAGCCGGTTGCCGCGTCGACGCAGCAGATTCAGGGCGAGAAGCGGGTACTGCATGCTTTGAACCGGTTTACGTTTGGCCCGCGGCCGGGGGATCTTGCGGCGGTCCAGGCGGTGGGGCTGAAGCGGTGGTTTGAGCTGCAGTTGGACCCTTCGAGCATCGACGATTCGGCGCTGGAGGCGCGGCTGGAGATGTTTCCTGCGATGAAAATGGAACAGGCTGAGATGATTCGGCGGTATCCGAGCCCGCAGGTGTTGCGGCAGATAATTGCAAGGGACATGCCGCTGCCGTCCGATCCAGTGGAACATGCGATCTATGCCGATGAGATTGCTTTCTATAAGGCGGCGAGGGCAAAGCAGGAGGCGAAACAGGCTGCGGACGCCAAGGGCGATGCGGAGATGATGTCGCCGACGACGGCGAAGGATGCTGAAGGGAAGGAAACGGCTGCGCTGCCTGGAGATGGCGTGGATCCTGCCGTTCCCGCGATGGCGACGCATGAGGAGCAGTTCTATTCGGGGCTGGGGGCGGTGAAGATTCTCAACCTGCCGCCGGATGAGAGAATGCGGCGGATTCTGGCGATGCCGCCTTCGGAGTTGATTGCGTTTCGAAAGAGTCTGAGTCAGGCGGAGTTGGCTGATGTTGCGGAAGGATTGTCGCCGATGCAGCGGGAGACGCTGGCTGCGCTGCAGGGTTCGCCGAGGATGATTGGGGCTGAGCTGCTGCAGTCGCGGATGCTGCGCGATGTGTACAGCGAGCGGCAGCTGGAAGCGGTGATGACGGACTTCTGGCTGAACCACTTCAACGTGTACCTCAAGAAAAATCAGAACGAGCCGTATATGCTGCCGGCGTATGAGCGGGAGACAATCCGGCCGCATGCGCTTGGCAAGTTTGAAGATCTGCTGGTGGCTACGGCGAAGAGTCCGGCGATGCTGATGTATCTGGACAACTGGCAGAGCATTGGGCCGGATTCGCTAGCGGCGAAAAATGGCGGAAGGTTCGCGCAGTATGCGCAGAATCCCCAGGTGAAGCAGGCTCTGAAGGATCGCGGGCTGAATGAGAACTATGCGCGGGAGTTGATGGAGCTGCACACGCTGGGGGTGCAGTGCGAGGTGAGCGCTGATCGTCCGGTGAGCATGCTGGATAGGGCTTGCGGGCAGGGGTATACGCAGCAGGATGTGACGCAGGTGGCGAAGGTGCTGACGGGATGGACGATCGATCAGCCGTTCCGCAGCGGCGGATACCAGTTCGAGCCGCGGCGGCATGAGCCGGGAACCAAGACACTTCTGGGAAAGACGATTGGGGAGAGCGGCGAGAACGAAGGCTTGCAGGTGCTGCATGTGCTGGCGACCAGTCCGGCGACGGCGAAGTTTATTTCGACCAAGCTGGCGGTCCGGTTTGTGAGCGACACGCCTCCGCCGGCGTTGGTGGACCGGATGGCGAGGGCGTTTACTGCAAGCAACGGGGATATCAAGACCGTGTTGCGGACGATGTTTGATGCGCCTGAGTTCTGGTCGCCGGAGGTGTACCGGGCGAAGATGAAGACGCCGGAGGAGTTTTTGGTGTCGGCGGTGCGGGCGAGCGGGGCGGATGTGAAGAATGCGATTCCACTCGTGCAGTCGCTGGAGAAGCTGGGGATGCCGCTGTATGGGATGCAGACGCCGAACGGATATAGCTGGATGGCGGAGACATGGGTGAGTACGGGGGACCTGGTGAGCCGGATGAACTTTGCCCTGGGGCTGAGCAGCGATCGTGTTCCGGGCGTGCAGACCGATTGGACTCGGTTGCTGGGACCGACTAAGGCGGGGATGGAAACGGCGGCGTTGACGCAGGGTGACGCTGCGGAGGCGAAGGAAGCCAAGCTGGAGATGTTGCTGCTTGGGCAGGCGGTGAGTGATCGGACGAGGTCGACGGTGCTGCAGCAGTTTCAGAATCAGGGAATGCAGCAGCAGGCGGAGAAGGACTTTTCGATTCGGACGAACGACTTCGAGCCGATGGCCCAGGTATTGAATCCTGCGGCGCTGCGGCAGACCGGCCGGCCGCCGCTGGATCGTGAGGCTGCGATGATGGCGGGCTTGTTGCTTGGTTCTCCGGAGTTTCAGCGGCGGTAAGCGGCGAGTGGAAGGCGTCGGGCTACTTCACTACGTTGAGGATAACTGTAAGTGCAGCAGCAGATGTAGTTGATCGTATCTCCATGAAGAAGAATCGACCCGGAATCGAACGGGTTTGGCAACTTCCTGACAGCGAGTGCGTTTGTACTACCAGGTGACGTCGGGGTGAATTTCCTCCGGGCGGCAAAGCAAGGAGCTAGCATGGCGAAGATGAAGACGATGGCGGACTGCAGCGATTGGGGTTGCGATATTCACGGGCGCGATGCGGCGCAGCGTGTAGTGAGCCGGCGCGGGTTCATGAAGGGTGGGGCGCTGGCGCTGATCGGCACTTCGACTATTCCGGCGTTTCTGTCGCGGAGCGTTCTGGCTGAGGTGACGACCGCGGCGGCGAACAAAAAGAAGCTGGTGATTCTGTTCCAGCGCGGTGCGGCTGATGGGTTGAACATCGTGGTGCCGTACAAGGAGAAGAACTACTACGCCATGCGGCCTTCGATTGCGATTCAGGAGAAGGACGTTCTGGACCTGAACGGATTTTTCGGGCTGCATCCCTCGATGGCGGCGTTCAAACCGTTGTATGACCAGGGGCATCTTGCGATTATTCATGCGGCGGGATCGCCGGATACGACGCGGTCGCACTTCGATGCGCAGGATTATATGGAGAGTGGAACGCCTGGAGTGAAGTCTACCTCCGATGGCTGGCTGAATCGCGCGTTGCAGTCGGAGGTGGTGACGGGGAAGCCTTCGGCGTTTCGTGCGGTGGCGCTGGGGACGCAGGTTCCGCGGACGCTGCAGGGAAAGCTGCCGGCCATTGCTGTGAATAATCTTGCAGACTTTTCCGTGGGAGGAAAAGGGCCGCAGACCTCGCCGATCAGCAATGCGTTTCAGGCGATGTATGACGAGAGCACCGATACGATGCTGCATGGGACGGGGCAGGAGACGTTTGAAGCGGTGAAGATGCTGAAGGCGGCTGATCCGGCGCATTATCAGCCGGCGCCGGGTGTTGTCTATCCGAACACACCGTTTGGGAACAGTCTGAAACAAGTTGCGCAGTTGTTGAAGGCCAACCTTGGGGTGGAGGCGGCGTTCTCCGATATCGGCGGGTGGGATACGCACCAGAATCAGGGGAACATCAATGGTCAACTGGCGAACCGATTGAAGGAGTTCTCGGAGACGATCGCCGCGTTCTGGAAAGATATGGGAGACGACGCGGAGAACGTGACGCTGGTGACGATGTCGGAGTTTGGCCGGACGGCACGGCAGAACGGCACAGGCGGGACGGATCATGGTCACGCGAATGTAATGTTTGTGCTGGGCGGGCAGGTGAAGGGCGGCAAGATTTACGGCAGGTGGCCGGGGCTGGCCAATGAGCAGCTGAATGAGGGGCGGGATCTCACCGTTACGACGGATTTTCGCAGGGTGCTTGGCGAGGCGGCGTACAACACCTTGGGAGCAAGGAACCTTGAGCTGGTTTTTCCTGGAGCGAAGGTCAGTTCAGGCGAGTTTTTGCACTTCAGCTAGTTGAATTACTAGTTTTAACCCGCTGTGCGGGCGGGAGATGTAAGGTTGTTGTCTTCCTTCTGTTTATGGAATGTAAAAAAGTGATATCTACAGAATAGTGGAAAAAAGAAGACAACTTTTCCGGAGAAGCCGCGTCTTATTGAGTGTAGTCAGCTGGGCTAGAAGTTCCCACGGTTCCGGCTTCACCTATCCGCAACAAAGACTCCCCACCAACATGTGAGGCCCCCACAGCATCGGGGGCCTTCTCTCCGTTTGGAGTTTGTTTTGGCGTTATGCGTTTTGGGATTATGCGAAGCCGATCTTGCGGTCGAGCGCGAGCGCTCCGGCGCCATAGAAGGTGAGCATGATTCCGAGCGCTACGAGAGCGAGGATGTAGTTGTAGATTCCGAAGCCCTGGTGAATGCCGACGTAGAAAAAGGCGACGAGCATGTTGATGGCGATCAGTGCTGCGGTGAGGCGGGTGAGTAGTCCGATGATGAGCAGAATGCCGCCGACGAACTCGGTGTATGCCGAAACATAGCCGAGCCAGTGGGGAATGCCGAGAGACACGATGTAGTGGACGTAGTGATTGAGCGCGCCATGCGGGATGACTTTTTCATAGCCGTGTACGGCCATGGAGACACCGAGTGCGAGACGCATGACCAGTGCGCCAACGGGTTGGAGGTTGTTGAGTGATTTTGTCATGAAAGATTCCCCCGCATTCAAAGGTAATCGGTTGGCCGCAGGGGATTGCTGAAGATTTAGTCTGCGGGTGCCGCGGAAGGCACGGGTGCGCGGGATGGTGTGGGAGGAAGCGATTGGGCTAGATGTCGGTCGCTATCTACTGATCGCAACATATTGATCGAGGAAACGGGTGAGGCTCTGGTTGTAGAGGGCTTCGGAGGGAGAGGAGAGCTCGACGGTGTACCTGGGGTCGGATGCGTGGAGGAAGGTTTGATCCGGTGAGGTGGTGCGGGAGATGAGGAGCTTGGGCGTGCGGAGGGTGGAGAGTGGCTCGGCTAATGGGAAGCGCTCGTGAAAGAGGAGGCGCACGGGGAGGAGTTTGGCGCGTGGGTCGCGTGTTGCTACGTCGAGGAGGTCGGCGCGGGGTGTGTCGAGAATCAAGGCGGGGATGGTGTTGTGGTTGGTGGCGAGGCTGGTTGCGAGGGAGGTTCCGACGCCGGTTCCGTAGGGGACGATGTGCTGCGCGGAGATGGCGTGGGTGGCGGTGAGGTACTGCCAGGCGGAGTCGGCGTCCTGGGTCATGCTTTGCTGGCTTGGGCGGGCGGGGGCGCTTTGGCCGTAGCCGCGATAGTCGAAGGCGAAGACGTTGACACCGAGGTTGTGGAGACTGGCGAGAATGGGGATGGAGTTGGTGAGGGAGCCGTTGCCGTCGGGGAGGAAGAGGATGGTGATGGGCGCGTAGCGGCTGCCGGGAGTGGCGGGGATCCACCAGCCGGTGAGCTGCGGGGTGGCGGATTCGTCGGGGCCGAAGTGGACGAGTTCGTATGGAATGCCGGCGATCGAGGCTGGGGCGGCAGAGGCGCGGGTGGGGTGCAGCACTAGCTGCCATTGGCCCTGGTAGAAGAGCAGGCAGAGGGTGAGGTAGCCGCAGAGGAGCGCCGCAACGATAGTGAGGGCGATGGCTTTAATAAGCCAGATGGGATCGACTACATCCGGTGGAGCGGGTTGAGGTGAGTTGGGGCTGGCTGGCTTGGAGGTGGGGCGTGGCATCTGCGCTTCTGTTCGACTGTAGCACCTTGAGATTGGCTGCGGAGAATCGTTTGTGCGGAGAGAAGCTCTAACATAGAGACAATGGAGAACTTGTAGTGGCGAAGTGGGTCAGGTTGTGCGGATTGTCGGAGGCTCCTGCGGCGGGACAGGTCGCGGAGGCTGAGGTGGAGGGGGTTGCGGTTTGTCTGGCGAATGTGAATGGGGAGTTATCTGCGCTGGATAATTTTTGTCCGCATCGGCAGGGACCGCTGGGGCAGGGTTGGCTGGAGGGTGATGCGGTGGTGTGTCCATGGCACTCGTGGACCTTCAACGTGAAGACGGGATTGGCGGAGTATCCGGTGCACGAGAGGGTGGATGTGTTTCCGCTGCGGGTGGAGGGAGACCACGTTCTGGTGGATATCGAATAACTGTGGGGAATCAAGCTCGGAACATTCCCGAAATATGTAGTGCGAAATTTTAATAGCCGGGATACGCTGCAGATGACTTACAGACCATTTGAACGAGTGGTTGGTTCAGGAGGGAGCTCTATTATGAAGCTGCGCGCGTTATTTGTTGCTGCCATTGCGTTCGTCGTTCTGGCTGGGTCGGTGGTTCCTGCTAATGCCTCGTCCCGTCATCATCGTCGTCATCATCGCCATCACCATCGCTAAGTTTTTTTGAATTAGCGAGAAGACCCGGTCCTTGTGCCGGGTCTTTCTTTTGGGCGCGGAAGGGTTTTGCCTGCGTGGCGGGTTTTCGAGGCGTAAATGCTGATAGAATCTATTAAATCCACTCCAAGCAGGAGAGGCAATGCAGGCAATACTAGCGCTGGAAGACGGGCGCATTTTTCGCGGCAAAAGTTTTGGCGCACGGGCGGAATGCTCTGGCGAGGTGGTCTTCAATACATCACTGACCGGCTATCAGGAGATCTTTACCGATCCTTCGTACGCGGGTCAGATCGTGGTTCTGACAAATCCCCACATTGGAAATTATGGAACGACACCGAGCGATGCGGAGTCGAAGAAGCCCTATATCGAAGGATTGGTGACGCGCGAATTTTCACCGATGAGCTCGAATTGGCGTTCGACGCAGGTGGCGGATGAATATCTGGAGCGCTATGGCGTGCCGGTGATTGCGGAGATTGATACGCGTGCTGTGGTGCGGCATCTTCGGGCCAATGGCGTGATGCGCGGGGTGATTGCTTCGGGCGAGGATCTTGACGCGGAGGCGCTGGTGGCGAAGGCGCGGTCAATCCGGAAGATGGATGGCACCGATCTTGCCAGTGTCGTGAGCACGAAGGTCGCGTATGAGTGGGACGCGAATGAGCCGAAGAATCAGACAGGCGATGCATTCCTTACGGCCGCGATTGAGGGCGACGCTAAACAGATGCATGTGGTCGCGTATGACTTCGGGATTAAAGAAAATATTCTGCGGATGCTGACTCGGGAGAACTGTCGGGTGACCGTGGTGCCGGCGACTACGCCGGCGACGGACGTACTGGCGATGGAGCCGGATGGAGTGTTTTTCTCGAACGGGCCGGGCGATCCTGAGCCGCTGGAGTACGCCGTTGAGAACGTGAAGGAGTTGCAGGGGAAGAAGCCGATCTTCGGGATTTGCCTTGGGCACCAAATCTTCGGGCTGGCGCTGGGCGGCAAGACCTACAAGCTGAAGTTTGGTCATCATGGCGGAAATCACCCGATTATGAACCATCAGACGGGCAAGGTGGAGATTACGGCGCAGAACCATAACTTCAACGTCGATCCGGATTCGCTGCCGGGCGATGTGGAGAAGACACATACGAATTTGAACGATCAGACGCTGGCGGGATTGCGGCATAAGACGGACCCGATGTTCAGCGTGCAGTATCACCCGGAGGCCAGTCCGGGGCCGCATGACTCGCATTATCTCTTCAAGGATTTTCGGAAGATGATGGAAGAGTGGAAGAAGTAGATGTTTCTCGGACGCAGCACTTTCCTTTTTGTGCTGCTGATGTTTTCTTCCTTTGTATTCGCAGCCAAACGAAAGACGACAGCTGTTTACTGCACGCAATCGGCTGATGGCGCGTGGAGATTGCAGCGGTTTCAACCGCTGATCAATCCAAAGGCGGGAACAGTGTTCGCAGAGCTTTCGTTTGCAGGCACTATGCTTGAGGCGGCCCGGCTTCGGCGGTTTTATCCTGACCGTGAAGTGGTGTTTGATTACAAGTTCGACGGTGCGGGCAGGCTGACGGTTTTGGTTGGAAGTGTGGAGTTTTGGGGCCAGTGGCTTGGGGAGGCGGACCTTACTCCAGAGGCTGATGGAAGAGTCGGGAATGTACACGTGAAGTATTACCGGGCGGAGTCGCGAGACCGAATCAACCGTCCGGATGATGGCGAAACGTACACGGCGGAGCTAAGCAGGGTACCTGTTTACAGAACCACTGAATCGCTGCCTTGCGGCGGTTCGTTGCACGAAGCGGAGAAGATGAATGCCACGCAGGAATGACATTGCGAAGATTCTGGTGATCGGCTCGGG
>JAOAPF010000090.1 GCA_025462755.1 Edaphobacter sp. | reverse complement strand
GAGGAGGAGGGTTACGGTGGTGGAGTGTTGGAGGGTGCTGCCGGTGGGGGTGGTGGCTGTACCGGTGACTGTGATGGTGTAGGACTTGGCGGAGAGGGCGAGAGAGTCGGCGGTGCTAATGCGGTCTCCGCAGCCGGAGGCGAAGAGTGAGATCAGGCTGAGGAGTGCGAGGGTGAATAGCTTGATTGGTTTGCGGCTATGGCGGGAGCGAAGGGTAAAGATTGCAAGCGGAGACAACAGAAACGCCCATGTGCCGGGTGAGTGGAGGGGTTTCCTGTTTGATGCGGTGGTGTTGGGAGTCGCGATGGTTAGGGTGAAGGAGTTCGAGGCGGAGCCGGGTGGGACGATGGGTGGGTTGAATGAAGCCTTCGCGAGGTTCGGGAGCCCGGTGGCTGCGAGTGTGATGGGGCTGGACATGTTGCCTTGAAGCTGGACGGTGAACGTGTAGTCGACAGAGCTGCCGGAGGGGATGGTCTGGGTTGTGTTACCAGTGGGGGTGAGGGCGAAGTCAGAGGTATCTGGTGAGCCGGTACCGCCGGTGATGAGTTGCGGGGCGGAGACGCTGGGACTGAAGTTGGTGGATCCGGCGTAGAGTGCAGTGAAGGAGTGTGCTCCCTGGGTGATGGAGGGGATGGTGAAAACTGCATCTCCTGTGGCGGAGAGGGGCATGGTGGAGATTGTGAGGGAGCCGTCGAGGAAGGTGACGGTGCCGGTGGGTGTGCCGCTGGTGGTTGAGGTAACGTGAGCGGTGAGGGTGATGGAGGAGCCGGTCGTGGCGTTGGCGATGAGGTTATCTAAGGTGAGGAGCGTGGGGGCTGGATTGATGGTGAGGGTCGCTGCGGGTGAGGGTACGGTGTAGCTCCCTGCTGCGAGGCCGGTAAGGGTCGCGGTGATGGGATAGGTTCCGGCGCCGGAGAGCCCCGTGGCATTGGTGGTGAAGGTGGCGGAGATAGTGGACGCGTCTTGCGGGAGGATGCCGATGAGAGTGCCGCTGATGCCGGGGATGGTTTGGCCGTAGAGGAGGGTGGTGGGAGTGATGGTCGCGTTGAGTTGCCGCGGGGTGATCGTGAGGGCGAGGGCGGAGCTTTGCGCGGATGAGTGGGTCTGGTCACCGGCGTAGGTGGCGGTGAGATTGTGTTGGCCGGCGGCGAGGGTGGTGGTAGGCAGCGTGGCGATATTGGAGGCGAGGGTTGCGGTGCCGAGCGTGCTGGTGTTGTTCGTTGTGTCGTTCGCGGTAACGAGGAAGGTGATGGTGCCGGTGGCGTTGGTGGTGGAGGCGAGGGTTGCGGTGAGTTGGCCGGTGCCGTAGGCGATGACGGAGGGAGCGGTGAGGGTGAGGGCTCCGGGAGCGGAGAGGCCTAGTCCAGCGATGGTGTGGATGGTGGTGGCTGGGCCGGGGGTGGCTTCGAGTTGGCGTATCCGCTGGTTGCCGGTGTCCGCGAGAGTGAGAAGGGTGGGGGGTGAGAGAGCGGCGGCGCGGGGGGAGTTAAGGGAGGCGGCGATGGCGGGGCCTCCGTCGCCGGCGAAGGCCTGGGTTCCGTCTCCGGCTACCGTGGTGATGATGCCGGTGGTGGCGTCGATGCGGCGGATGCGGTGGTTTTGGGTGTCGGCGAGATAGAGGTTGCCGGCGGGGTCGATCGTAAGGCCGTGCGGGAGGGCGATGTTGGCGGTGGTCGCGGCGGTGGTGTCGCCGGAGAAGCCTTGAGCGCCGGTGCCGGCGATGGTGGTGATGATGCCGGTGGTAGCGGTGATTTTGCGGATGCGGTGATTGTGGGTGTCGGCCAGGTAGAGATTGTTGGAGGCGTCGAGGGCGAGGCCGGTGGGGGAATCGATGGCGGCGGAGGTTGCGGGGCCGCTGTCGCCGGAGTAGCCCTGGGTGCCAGTGCCGGCGATGGTGGTGATGGTGCCGGTGGTGGCGGTGATCTTGCGGATACGGTGATTGCCGGTGTCGACAAGGTAGAGGTTGCTGGAGGTGTCGAGGGCGAGGACGGTGGGGAGGTTGAGTTGGGCGGCGGTGCCGAGGGCGGTGTCGCCGGAGAAGCCTGGAGTGGTGCCGGCGATAGTGGTCAGGGTTCCGGTGTTGAGGTTGAGCTTGCGAACGCGGTGGTTGTGAGTGTCTGCGATGTAGAGGTTATTTTTGGTGTCGAGGGCGAGGCCCTGCGGCGAATCGAGTGTGGCGGAGGTGGCGGGGCCGCCGTCTCCGGAGAATCCTTGGGTGCCAGTGCCGGCGACGGTGGTGATGTTGCCGGTGGGGTCGACCTTGCGGATGATGTGGTTTCCGGTTTCGGCGATGTAAAGATTGTCGGCGGTGTCGAAGACGATGGCGGAGGGGAGGACGAGGGGGACGGTGATCGCGGAGACGGATGGGATTTGCGCCGGCGCGGTGAGGGGCGAGGCGAGAGAGAGCAGTAGGAGAAGAGCGATCCGCAATGGAGCGTGGCTGGCGCGAGGAGGGTGTGTGATGCTCTGCGTACCCATGAGGAGATGGCCCGGATTCTGTTTGCGAATTGATTTAGTTCGCGATGCGGCTGAGAACCTACGCCTAACTTTACCTCATGGATTTTTAACTGGGGCTACTACTTTCGATACTGGGCTGGGTGTCGGTGCGCGGTTGGGTGGGGCGCTTGGTTCGCTGCATGTAGTCCTGGGTTCGTTGAGCGCAGGCTTCGGGGTCTTTCTGGTAGAGGGCTATGCGTTCGGCTTCGCTCATGAGCGCGAACTCGACGTCGATACCGTCGAAGAGTTCGGGAGGCAGGAGGGTGGGGTCGGCTGTGCCTGATGTGACGGCGGAGAGTTCGGGCCAGTGCTGCGTGATGAGAGCGGTGTTGTAGACGCGAAAGGTCGGATAGAAGAGCGGGCTGGTGTGGATTAGATCGAGGAGGCGCTTCTGGTCGGGGCTCATTGCCCACGGATATTTTTTCAGACGCTTGAGGAAGCAGAGGGCGTCGTCTTCGTCGTAGAGTTCGTCGGCGACTGCGGCGATGGAAGCTCCTCGGAGAAAATCTATGGGTTCGTTGAGGCTCGCTTCGAGAGCTGTTTCGACGTGGTTGGCCAAGGTGACGCCCTTCTTGCGGGCGGCTACCTCGGCGAGAGAACGGAGGCGTTTGCTGAGCCGGAAGGTGAGGGTTTCAGTTCTTGGTCTCTCGCCGTTTCTGGCCCTGGATTGCTTTCTGGGCTGCATTTACCTTTCCTGCACGGCACATCGTGCTGCATAAACAATGTAACACGATTCGCTTCGGGGACATATTAGAAATTATTCCTCATAGGAAATATTTGCGTTGCTGCCGCGGCAGTATTAAGCGTCACCGGTGATAGTCTGCGGTTGACCTTGCGGGACTGTGGCAGGGCAATCAAAGAAAAGGTGGATGGAGAAGAATGCCACGTCATTGTTTAACGCTGGATTTGAAGAACGATGCGACCGCAATTGCGGACTACAAGCGGTATCACGTGAAGATATGGCCGGAGGTAAAGCAGAGTCTGTTCGATGCGGGAGTGGTTGAGATGGAGATCTATCTTCTGGGGACGCGAATGTTCATGATTATGGATGTGAACGATTCGTTTTCGCTGTCGGCGAAGGCGGCCATGGATCTGGCGAATGCGGAGGTACAGGAGTGGGAGACGATCATGCACGGTTTTCAACAACGGTTGCCGGGGTCGCGCCCTGATCAGTATTGGATGGTGATGGAGAGGGTGTTCAGCCTGGCCGAGCAGTAGGGTGTGTGTGGATTCTTGTCGACGGGCAAAGAAAAGGCCCCGGGTTGATCCCGGGGCCTTCTGTTGGATAGTGCTTCGACTTAAGGAATTGACTGGAAACGGCCGTTGGCAATGCCGACCGCGTAAGGTTGGTAAACCGGAACCGCTCCACCGACGATCTCGGTGACGAAGTTGTTACCGGTTCCAATAGCCCAGACGTTGCCAGCCTGATCGATCGCTAGGGCTTTGCTAGCGTTCAGGAAGGTTGGATCCTTCTGGAAACCGGTTGCGGGTGAGAGCGCGTTGGGACCAAAGAAGCTGATCTCGCTGAGAGAGGGACTGCCGCTGTTGGGGATCCATGTATTTGCGCGACCGTCAACAGCAATTCCCGTGGGGCCATTAATTCCTGCTGTGGCGGGAGCGCTAAAGGGCCAGTTGCCGCCGGCAGGAGACCAGGTGGCGGCTCCGGCGGTTCCGGTGCGGGCGAGTTGGATGATCGCTCCGCTATCAACCGCCGAGATGAAGACGTCGCTGTTGTGGTCGAGGCTGATCCCGTACGAGTTGCCGAGGGGAGCCGAGTAGGTGGTTGTCAGGAAACCGTTCATCACTCCCGCACCCGTGGTGGCCGTCGGCGTCACCTGCGAGATGAAGCCGGCCCCTGAGGAGACCCAGATGTTACCCGGACTCAGCGGAGGCGTACCCGACGTGTTGTCCGCCATCAGACGTACGGGGTTAGCACCGAGGAGGTTGGAGATTTGGACGGCGGTGACGGCAGTGGGGGTAGTCGCACCAGCAGGCAATGTATAGAGTGAACCGGTAGTGCCTGCGACCGCAGTGAAGTAGACGTTGCCTGCGCCGTCTGCCGTGATGGCCAGAGGGGTCACGCCAACGGGGAAGGCGAGAGTTGCCTTCGTGATGGGGTTGTAACGATACATTGTGGAAGGACCGGCAAACCAGACATTGGGGCTGTAGTTGTTGGGGCCAACGGAATTCGCATCGATCGTCCCTCCGGTCGCTGAAGCACCGGCGTCGAAGTTGACGCAGTAGAGGGGTGCGCCGGCGGCCGAGATTGCGGAGAGATTGCCACCGGTCTGGGCGTTTCCGAACCACACGTTATCCAAAGCGTCGATATTGACATCGGTGGGCGAGGAGATGAAGTTGCCGGTACCACAGGCGTTGGAGGCCCCTGTGCTGGCATAGCTGACTCCGATGGTCCAGTCGGTTGGCGCGGCCGAGAGCGATGGAACGTAAGGCGCGCCGACTGCGGGCTGAAGGCCGAAGAGAGTGGAGAGGTTGGTTGTGTTGCTGTTGGTGGGGTTGGTGAGGATGTAGAAGAGCGCCTGAAGAGTATCTGTGGCTGTGGGGAAGTTGCCGCCGTTCAGGTTCGTCGTATTCGGAGTTGGAGGCACTGCTGCGGAGAAGAGGGAGCCGCAGGCTGCCGCCGTGGCATCCGCACCGTTTACACAGGCGGAGATGATATTAGCGAGAGTGTTGATTTTAGCGGTCTCAGGAGTAGCAGTGAGCGCAACCCCGGGGGCGATGCTGCCGCCGCCCGTCGCGGAGAGGGATTTGGATGCATTGGCGAGGCCGGTCGCCGCATCCGCCAGAATCGTAACGGTGTTAGGAAGGTTGAGCATGATGAGCCGCTGTTGGCCGGTGCCGTCCGCCTTGAGCGAGTGGTCCGCCGGATTGAAGAACTGCTGCACCGCCGCCATGGTGGCGACCGTGGTCACTTCGCTCATATAGACGAAGTTGGCGCCGGTAATTGAGTTGCAATCTCCGTAGAGTGCCATGAAGGCTGCGGCGCTATTGGTCTGTGCAACCTGTCCGTTGTTCTGTGTATTACCACCCTGGGAAAGGACATAGACCAGCGGGGATCCGACGTTCGTGGGGCAGGACCAGCTGGACGTGGTGCCATCGTGACCACCGGCGGTGTCCTTAGCAAAGCTGAAAGAGCCTGTGCTGTCGGTTGTGGTGGTTGCGGCCAAAATTGCGGGTGCACCCTGACCAGCGAACCAGAGAGTGACGGCAGCACCGATGACTGGCTGATTTCCGCCATGAACCTTTCCGCTGAGCGTGGCGGCTGTGCTGAGAGAGTTTACGGCCGGGGCCGTAGACGACATATTCGAACAGCCAGCGGAGAATACGACGCTCGAGGCCAGCAGCGCGAGCAGATTTCGCTTTGAGCCCGTCAGCCGGGCGGAATAATTGCCAATCATGGGTGTTCCCTCCGAAAGGTAGTGTTGCGGTTTGCTTTGCAAGGTGGTTGCCTTGGCGACAGGTTGAGGTGACCAGGGGGAAATCGCAGTCATATAGAGAAGACGGGGTTCGGAAAAAGGTTCCTGGTTGCAGCTTGAATGTAAAAAAATCTAATGAAAATCGAACGCATGCTGCTCACTTTTGCGCCTTTGGAAGTAACAGCGCCCCATTGGGAAGAAAGTTACCATGCAACGGAAAATCTTGAACATCTCATGATGGAGCATACCCGAGGTTGGCCGATCTGTTGCTTAATTGCTCATGATACTTTTGGGTCATTCATGAAAGCGCTATTTGTCTATTCCATCGAAGCGCATCGCCGCGCTCCTGGAATTTCCGGCCCTCCAGTCCCAAGCTGCTGGTTTAGTAATTGGCGTGTTTGCTGGGTTTAATCGAGGTACCGCGCGATGACGCGGAGGATGGAAGCTGGGCGAGAGCACGGTCGTTAGAAAAATAGGTGACAGGATCAGGAATGGATACATCTCGATAAATCGACCGCTCGTTCTCTGTTGCTCAACTTTGTTCCATGTGTAGATTTCCTCCTTCGGTTGAAGTTCGTTGTGTGCACCGGTGGTCGCGCGGCTTGCGCCTGGACAATCGGGTCTCGCAAACAAAAAGCGGAAGTCGATCAAACGACAGGGTATTCTCTCTGGTTCGACAACACGAGGCCTCCACGGGTGGATGGGCAAGTCTTGGCCAAAAGAGGGATAATCGATGCGAGAAGATTTCTTCCAAATTCTCGATAACCGGAGACCCTCCCATGCGCGAAAAGTTCCTAGTTCTTGCAGCAAGTTTTCTTTCGGCAACACTCCTTTTGAGCGGATGCAAGAGCTCGACGCCTGCACCTGCTCCGGCTGGCACGCCGGCGCAGAGTTCGAATCCCGAAGGTAGTGCGGCTCCTGCGGCGCCGTCTCCGGCCGGCTCTCCGAACTCGGCTGCAGCTCCCAGTGGGGCTCCTGCCGTTTCTCCGTCGGCCCCGGCTCCGGTTGCTGCTGCTCCACCGCCGCCACCGCAGCCCGTGAAGTTGACTGCGCCGGCGGGCGCTCCCGTCGTGGTGACGGTGACGGAACAATTGAGCGCCAGCAAGAACAATGTTGGAGACACATTTAGCGGCGTTCTCGCGCAGTCGCTCAAGACTGCGGATGGCAGAGTGGTCTTCCCTCGCGGGGCACGTGTGATCGGGACTGTGGTTGCCGCAAAGGGACAAGGGAGGTTCAAGGGATCCGGGGCGCTGGGGATTCAGGTGACTTCGATCTCCGGTCGGCCGGTGAGCGTGAGTGCTTACGAGAAGGAGCAGAAGGGCAAGGGTAAACGGACAGCCGGCTTCATTGGCGGTGGCGCCGGTGGTGGAGCGTTGATTGGTGGCCTGGCCGGTGGCGGTAAAGGTGCCTTGATCGGCGGACTGATCGGCGCGGGCGCGGGTACTGCCGGAGCGGCGTTTACTGGAAACAAGGACGTCGTGATTCCGTCGGAGTCCACCGTAACCTTTCACTTGACGGCACCGGTTACCGTAACCGTCACGCCGAAGGAAGCGGCTCAGGTTCCGCCTGAGCAATAGCCTCGGCAACGGTCTTGAAATGGGGCACCTGTCCTTTTGTCTTGGGCGGGTGCTTTTTTTTCGACAGTGGCGGCATAAGAGTGGATCCGCGGAGAACAAAGGTGTTGGCGGTAGACTGGATTCATGCGGCTGAATCCGATTTTTTTATTATCTGCGACCGACGTCGCGCACTTTCCTTCTGAGGCGAAGACGTATGGAGCGCCCGAGGTGGCGTTTCTGGGGCGATCGAATGTTGGGAAGTCTTCGCTTATTAATTCCCTGCTGGGCTCTCGGGAGGCGAAGGTTTCTTCGACGCCGGGGCGGACGCGGGCCATTAATTTCTTTGCGCTGCATGAAGGCGCGGGCGAGAAGATGAAGGTGAGACCGACGCTGATCTTTGCGGATCTGCCGGGATATGGGTATGCGAAGATCTCGAAGTCGATTTCGGCGGAGTGGCCGAAGTTTATCGAGCCGTATCTTGCGGAGCGGCAGACACTGGCGCTTTGCATCTGCCTGGTGGATACGAATATTCCGCCGCAGGAAAATGATACTCAATTGATTACATATTTGAAGCAGACGCAGCGGCCGTTTCTGGTGGTGGGAACCAAGGCGGATAAGCTTTCGAACAATCAGCTGGGGAAGTCGGTGGCGGCGCTGAAGAAGGCGCATGAGGTGGAGGAGATTCTTCCGGTTTCGGCGAAGACCGATGCGGGAACGAAGGCGCTGTGGGCGAAGATGATGGAAGTGGCGGAGTGATCACCGTGTCGCTCCGATCCTGACGGACGGCAAGCGCCAGTGAAGGCGCGAAAATGAGCACATGCTGGTGTCAGTGACGACGACTTTGGAGGTCGTTGCTATTCGCCTTAGCGGGCCAGTGAAGGATGAGTTTCGCTTGTGAAGGGGCGGAGACCGTTCTTGATGGTGTCCACGCCTCGAAAAAATGACCATCTTTTTACCTGTTTTTACGTTTCGCTGACATCAGTTGTTGCGGTGCGAGTTCAAGCTTTGGTTGGCAAGCTCAAGCTTCGCCAAGGGGGCTGTTATTTATGCAAAACATGTGGAGCAGCATGAAAATCGCAACCAACCGGCGTTCTTTCCTGAAGAACGGACTAGCTGCAGCGGGCGTCGCAACCGCTGGCATGGGACTCCTGACGGAAAGCTCTGCGGCTTTGGCAGAAGATGGATTTGAGGATGATCACGGTGGACGTCTCACACGGGGAGACGCCGCCTTGCTGCGCTTCGCCGCCGCAGCGGAGATCCTGGAGACGGACCTCTGGGTGCAGTACAACGAGCTGGCAGGAGTTCAGGATAAGGAAGTCCCTGGCGGGAGCGGCAATCCAGCGTTCACCGATGCTCTCTCGGTACTGGACGCAGACATGGCCCAGTATGTCCACGACAACACCGACGACGAATTTACTCACCAGAACTTTCTCAACGCGTATCTGGCTTCAAAGGGAGCAGCTACGGTCAATCTTGAGCAGTTTCGAACGCTGCAGGGCAGCGCCGCGACGGGCTCCAGCGGCAAACTGCGCCTTACAAACCTGATGCGACTCACCCTGGATACGAGTTGGTGGACTCGCTACCGAGACGACAGCCATAACCCCGATCTCGATCCGAACTTTACCTTCCCCCAGGCGGTGCCGACTTTATTCACGGGCGAGCATACGGCAATTCCCAGAACCAATGACGATACCAAGGACCCCAACTTCCTTCAGGCGATCGCAAATACTGCCGGCTTTCACTTTCCTACGATCGAACAAGGCGGCAACAGCCTCTATCCCGCCATGGCGCAAAGAGCGGCCAGTGTGGAGGTGTTGCGAATTCTGATCAGCATCGGGCCCACCGAGACGATGCACTTTCAAACCTGGGCGGACAAGGCGGGCAACGCGCCTCCCCTGACTGCGGTGGATCCAGTCACCAAAGTATCGGTGACCTTTCCCGACCTGAACTCTCCTCCGTTTGGCGGCGAGGAGTTCCAAACAAATCTGATCATGCCGGAGCCGTGTCCGTTTCTGAGCCGTAAGCTGCCGGTGTGCTCGATTATTCGGCCGACGGAAACGAAGGGAATTGCCATGGGGGTTGTCACCTTCCTGACAGCGATGGGTCTGTTCATTGGGCAATCGCCAGCGTTCTTCAAGGTGCTGCACGATCTGGCAGCCGATGCCGACGCGGCGAGGCGGGGGCAACTGTCCTGACTCGCTTATCGCCCGGGGTACTCTGCCTGAAACGACAAAGGCGGTTGCGAGTTCTGTGTTCGCAATCGCCGTTTGTTTGGGTGATTGAATTTCCCGAACTACTCGCCGTAGTAGTCGAGGCCTAGGTGGGTGATGAGGCCTTCGCCCATGATGTGGCGGAGGGTGTTTTTTAACTTCATCGATTGGATGAAGAGATCGTGCTCGGGGTAGACGCCGGGGGCCGAGTCCGGGGCTTTGAAGTAGAAGCTGAGCCACTCCTGGATTCCCAAACCGCGAAGTGAAGGAGTGCGGGCGGCGAGATCCATGAAGAGGATCAGGTCGAGGGCCAGAGGCGCGGCAAGGATGGAGTCGCGGCAGAGGAAGTCTACTTTGAGTTGCATGGGGTAGCCTAGCCAGCCGAAGATGTCGATGTTGTCCCAGCCCTCCTTGTTGTCGCCGCGGGGTGGGTAGTAGTTGATGCGGACCTTGTGATAGAGGTCCTTGTAGAGGTCGGGGTAGAGCTCGGGCTGGAAGATGACGTCGAGGACGCCGAGTTTGGATTCTTCCTTGGTCTTGAAGGACTCGGGGTCGTCGAGGACCTCGCCGTCGCGGTTGCCGAGGATGTTGGTGGAGTACCAGCCGCTGACGCCGAGCATGCGGGTTTTGAAGGCCGGGGCGAGGACCGTTTTGATGAAGGTCTGGCCGGTCTTGAAGTCCTTGCCGCAGATGGGGGCGTTCATCTTGCGCGAGAGTTCGTTGAGGGCGGGGATGTCGACGGTAAGGTTGGGTGCGCCGTTAGCGAAGGGAACGCCTTCTTTAAGCGCGGCCCAAGCGTAGAGCATGGAGGGGGAGATGTTGGGGTCGTCTTCGACGAGGCCCTTTTCGAAGGCTGCGAGGGTCTGGTGGACGGCGGTCTGCTCGAGGAAGATTTCGGTGGAGCCGCACCAGATCATGATCTGGCGATCGGTTTTGGTTTTGAACTCGGCGATGTCGTTGCGGATCTGGTTGGCGAGGTCGCACTTGTTCTTGCCGGTCTTGATTTTTTTGGCGGTGAGGCGCTTGACGTAGTGCTGGTCGAAGACGGCGGGCATGGGCTCGATGGATTCTAGGTAGGGGCGGATCTGTTCGAGCTGGTCGCGGTCGAGGACTTGCGCCGTTTTGGCGGCGTCGTAGAGATTGCCGCCGAAGATGTCCCAGCCGGTGAAGACGATGTCGTTGAGGTCGGCGATGGGTGCGAAGTCTTTGATGAGGGGGCTGCGATTTTCGGTGCGCTTGCCGAGACGGATGTGGCCCATTTGAGAGAGAGAGCCGATGGGCTTGGCGAGGCCACGGCGGACTGCTTCTACGCCGGCGATGAGTGTGGTGGCGACGGCTCCCATGCCGGGAATCATGACGCCTAGTTTTCCTGTTGCAGGCTTGATGCTGGCCGCGGCTTCGGTTGCGGCTCCGGGTGTGGACATGCTTGGCAGTACCCTTCTGTGTTGCAATTTTTCCGTTAGGCGGAAGGTTTAAGTATCGCGCAGCGAGAGTGGAGGTGCAAACGAATGCAGTGTTTATGCGGGCTTTAGCGGTAACGCGTTTCGCGCGCAGCTTGCGTGAGTGGAGGTCAGCTTCGGAGCCGCAGTGGAAAATTCGTGTGTCTCAAACTAGGTCTGCATTCGCGCGTGTAGCGGATTCGTCGATAGGTCAAGCAAGAGCAGTCTCGAAGGGACAGATCAACGATGAATGTGTCAATCTCCAACTCCAGCTCGACTCAAGCGGCTGCGCCAACGCCCTCTGCAACGAATGTCCAACCGTCTGAGGCGTCAGAGCGTCCTGCACAGGCGGCGGGCGATAGCGTGAAATTGTCGCAGGCGGCTCAGGTCCACCTGTACAAGCAGCAAGGCCAGAGTCTCTCTCAGATCGCGGCAAACCTTGGAATATCGGCTGCGACGGTGGATGGTTATTTGGGAATAGCTGTGCCGAAAGCCCCTGCAGCTCCGGCTGCGGCGACGCCGAGCGCACCCTCACCTGAACCCGTGGCAGCACACGCTTCGGCGCCGCCGACTCCTGTAGCAGGCAAATAAGGCTAGCTCAGGGAAATAGAGTATGAAGCGCGGCTTTCGCGCCTGTCCGTTGCCGGAATCGTCAGGCCGCCTCTGTCTTGATGCGGTTCTTCCAGTGGGAGGCGACGAACCAGATGATGCCGGCGAGGAGGACGAGTTCTACGCCGAGGTGGAAGCGGTGGAAGATGGCCTTAA
>JAOAPF010000084.1 GCA_025462755.1 Edaphobacter sp. | reverse complement strand
GCAATCTCGCCGGGGGAGAGGTCGAGGATGCCAAGTTCAGTGTGGAGCATCAGGCGGCCTAGTTGAGGGACGAAGAGCAGTTCGCCGTCGGCAGAGTAGAAGAAGCGGTCGGTCATGCTTTTGTTGGCCGCGTAGATGTGGATCGCGACACCGGAGTGCATGGAGAGGTCTCCGTTGCCGGCGAGGGTGGTGAGGCTGTCGACGAAGTCGGTTGGCTTGGTGGGTAGAGGGAGCGGGTCCCAGCGGAGTTGGCTGGGTGTGGTTTCTACTTCGTTGAAGGGGGACGAGCGGACGAGGCCGTTGGCGATGCGCTCGTAGGGTTTGTGCATGACGGAGGGGCGGATGCGGTATGTCCAGGTGCGACGGTTCAGCAGGCGGGGCGCGGTGAAGGGGCTGCCGCTTAGCTGCTCGGTGTAGAGGCCGAGCGGGGCCCTCTGGGGGGCGTTCTGACCGACGGGAAGCCCGCCTGGGTGGGCCTCGGTGGCGAATTCGTTGCCGAAGCCGGTGAAGTAGTGGAGATCGGGCATGTGGTCCTCGTTTTTTGCTACGGAGTTTTGGGGCTCCGTGCGGCCAAGCTAGACTAGCTGAAATTGGGTCAGTCGTGTTTTCCGTGGCTGGCTGTCGGGCTACGTCATACCTGAGGATTAAATCGATATGGAGTACCAACCTGTAGACGATGTGAAGTGGTCCAAAGCATCACTTAGAATCTCCAGCGCAACGCTTCAGCCAAGCGAAATCGCGGAAATAATTGGGCTAGAGGCAACGAAGACGCACACAAAAGGCACATTGAAAAATTCCCGGCTCACGCTCGTTTGGCCCACATCTTTATGGCTGCTCAATTCTCCGCTGAGTGATCGAAATGATATGGCCGATCACCTGAGATTTTTGCTTGATTTACTCGAACCCAAGATGGACGCCCTCAAGCAACTTTTCGAGAAGTGCCAAATTGACCTGTTCTGTGGATTTTCGTCAGATAGTGGACAGGGCGGCTTTACCTTAGATGCCGTCACCCTCTCGCGGCTCTCTAAACTTTGCGTGCCCCTTGTTTTAGATCTCTATCCTCCCGGCCCCATTGAGGCTACAGAAAATGTGCCGGACCAATAGAAGACTTGATCGAAAGAGAGGGCATTGCTTTGCTGAGAAAACCGTGGCGCTTCGCGCGAAATGCGGGGGTTCTTCGCTGCACTCAGAATGACGAGCAAATGCAAATGCGGAGGTGCCGTGATCATTCAGGGTGTGATTTCGCAGGTTCGGCTGAGGCGATGAGGACGGTCTTCGCGTTGAGAAACTCGCGCATGCCGGCGGCTGAGAGCTCGCGCCCGTAGCCGGAGCGCTTGATGCCACCGAAAGGAAGACGCGGGTCGCTGGCCACCATCGTGTTCAGGAAAACGCCGCCGCATTGCAGTTCGGCGACGAGGCGCTGTTGTTCGGCCGGGTCGCGGGTCCAGGCGGAGGCGGCGAGGCCGAAGGGCGTGTCGTTGGCGATCTCGATGGCCTCGTTGAGATCCTGAACGCGGAAGAGCATGGCAACGGGGCCGAAGAGCTCTTCGCGGTAGACGGCAGAGGTGCGGGGCACACCGGCCAGGACGGTGGGTTCGAAGTAGTTGCCCTCGCCGAGCATGCGTTCGCCGCCGGTGAGGATGCGTGCGCCGACGCGGACTGCTGCTTTGACCTGGGCTTCGAGCAGGTCGAGGGCGCGAACGGTTGCGAGGGGACCGATCTCGGTGCCTGCTTTCATGGGGTCGCCGACGCGCACGGCTTCCATGCCTTGGACGAAACGCGATTCGAAGGCGTCGTAGATCTCGTCGGCAATGATGAAGCGTTTGGCGGCGATGCAGGACTGGCCGCTGTTGACGCATCGCGCACGCACGGCGGTTTCGATGGCGAGGTCAAGGTCGGCGGACGGCATGACGATGAAGGGGTCGCTGCCGCCGAGCTCGAGGACGGATTTTTTGATGAGCCAGCCAGCCTGGGCGCCGATGGCACGGCCGGCGGTCTCGCTGCCGGTGAGGGTGACTGCGGCGATCCGTTCGTCTCCGAGGATCGCCTCGACCTGACTGACTTCAAGCAGGAGGGACTGAAAGGTTCCTCGCGGGAAGCCGGCGCGACGGACGAGAGCCTCGATTGCGAGAGAGCACTGCGGGACGTTGGACGCATGTTTCAGCAGAGCGACGTTGCCTGCCATCAGCGCAGGCGCGAGGAAACGGAAGACCTGCCAGAAGGGAAAGTTCCATGGCATGACGGCAAGTACTATGCCGAGCGGGTCCCAGCGCACGTAGCTGTAATTGGGCTCGGTTGGGATCGACTCGGGTGCGAGGATGCGGGCGGCGTGGTCGGCGTAGTAGCGGCAGACGTCGGCGCACTTGAGAATCTCGAATCGAGCGGCTTCGAGCGGCTTGCCCATCTCCAGCGTGATGAGGGCGGCGAGATCGTTGGTCTCTTGTTCGAGGATGGCGGCGAGCTTACGCATCCAGAGGGCGCGATGGTCCAGCGGCACGTTTCCGTAGGCACGGAAGGCGTCGGCAGCTAGAGCGATCTTCTGACGCGCGGCCTGGTTGGTGAGAGGTTCGAAGCTGCGTAGAAGCTTGTTGGTTGCGGGATTGATGGATTCGATGGCCATGGCTCGAGGGGTCTGGCTTTACTCTGATGCTAGCTTAGCAAGAGCCTGGGCGAGGACTCGTGTACCAAGGGCGATATCTTCTGGCTTGGCGTATTCATCCGGCCGATGGCTGACGCCGTTGCGGCAGGGGATGAAGATCATGGCGATGGGCGCGAGCCGGGCCATGAAGAGCGAGTCGTGATAGGCGCGGCTGACCAATTTCTTGTAGGGGATGCCTTGCTCCTTGCAGATGTGTTCGAGAAGCTCAACCGTGTGTGGAGAGGATTGCGCGGGAGCGTCGGCGTTGACCAGCTCTTCAGTTATCGTGACCTTGCGGCGCTGGCGCAGCTCTTCGCAGTCGCGGCGGATGGCGTGCATGACGGCTTCACGGCGGTCCGGATTTGTGTCGCGAATGTCGAGCTGCAGGACGACGCGGCTGGGCACGCTGTTGACCGCGCCAGGGTGGACGTCGCAGGTGCCGACTGTGGCTACCGTGTCGATCGCTCCCGTGGCCAGGGCGTGCTTTTCGACAGACAGAATGAGTTCGGCGGCGACACAGAGAGCGTCTTTGCGGTCCGGCATCAGAAGCGCTCCGGCGTGGCCGCCAAAGCCCGTGATGGCGAAGCGATAGCCTGCCGGGGCCGCGATGCTGGTGACGATGCCGATTGGAATGGTTTCGCGTTCAAGAAGAGGGCCCTGCTCGATATGAAGCTCGATCCAGGCGTGGTAATGGTTAGGCGGAAGGCGCACGGAAGCGAGCTGTCCTACGAAACCCGCTGCGGTGCGAACGGCGTTCAAGGTGGCTTCGTCGTTGTCCTGGAGCGCGTCGGCGCGGTCTGGGTCGAGCGTGCCGGAGAGGAGGCGGCTGCCGAGACAACCGATGCCGAAGCGGGTGGGCTCCTCCGAGGTGAACATGACGAGTTCGATGGAGCGGCGTGGGCGCGGGCCACTGCGTTTGAGTGCGCGCATCGCCTCCAATCCGCCGAGGACGCCGACGGTGCCGTCGTACATGCCAGCGTGAGGAATGGCGTCGGTGTGGGAACCGGTGGCTACTGCTGGTAGATCGGGCTCGGTGCCCAGCCAGCGGATGAAGGTGTTGCCTACGGCATCTTCGCGGACTTCGAAACCTTCCGCGAGTGCGAGTTCATTTAACCATGCGCGGGCACGAAGGTCGTCGGCGGAGAAGACGATGCGGGTGACTGCGGTGCCATCGCTTGCAGGCTCAGCGTCAGTAAATGTGGCGAGAGTCTGGAGTTCGCTGAGCAACCGCGCTTGGTCGATCTGAATTTGCGTGGTCAAATCTTTGCCTTTGATCGATTCGGATCTAGATGAAGATTCTAGACGAGCGGGTGCCGGTTCCAGTCTTTGTAGATAAGGTACTTTGCGGGACGTTTGCCGATTGCGCCGAACCACTGCGGACAGAACGGTCCCATCCAGATGAAGTCGCCGGCGGTGACGGGGTACCACTGGTCACCGAGCCGATAGATGCCGCCGCCTTCGAGCATCAGCAGCCCGTGCTCCATGATGTGGACCTCGACCATGCTGAGCGCGGCTCCGGGTTGATAGGTCATCGTATTGACGGCGAAGTCGAAGGAGGGAGAGCCGGGCAGCAGGCTGCGCACCTGTAGATCGGGGTCGTCGTTGAGGGGAACGGAGGGCGTCGTTTCTTCGTGGCCGACGAGTACTTCCGGCGGGTTTGCGGAGGCTAGCTGTTCGTAGGGTTTTTCAATGATGGCGAACCGCGTTGTCTGTTGCGCGGTTACGGTATGGGCCGCGTCTTCAGGAATGTAGGCATAGCTGCCCGCAGCCAGGGTGTGGAATGTCGTGTCTGTTGCCAGGTCGGCCGCGCCTTCGAGTGTGTAGAGGAAACGCTGATTCGAAGTGGGGCCGAGGCTGCCGCCGGGCTCCAGCTCCGCCGTGTACTGGGTGAAGGCTGCGCCGCCTGCGGGGGAGATGTGCACGACGGCGGTGGCGCGCTCCATGCCGGGCAACACGGTGCGGACGAAGGTGTCGGGCGTATGCAGGAGATGATCGCGCTGATTGGTGCTGCGGGTGTGTCCGAGCTTATGCATGACCGTCCTTGGGATTGGTTCTATCATCGCGCAACTGCGCCAGGAACTCCATCGCTGTGGCGAGGGCCGCCTCTACGTCCTGCGGCAACACAGCTTCATCCGGATGATGGCTGAGGCCTCCGGGGCTGCGAACGAAGAGCATGGCAGAAGGGATGCTGGGCGCGAGAATCATCGCGTCGTGCCCGGCTCCGCTGGTCATCCTGCGGGCCGGAAAGCCTGCCTGGGCGGCGGCATCGCTGAGCAGGTCGGTCAGATGCGGATCCAGTGGGACCGCGGGCTGCTCAAGCTGCTTGGTGGATGTAACGTGCACGCCGCGTTTGGTTGCGGCTGCTTTCGCATGTTTCAGAATCGCGAGAACCGAAGCCTCGCGAACTCTGTCGTCAGCGTGACGCACATCGAGCGAAGCGGTCACGCGTCCGGCGATGACGTTTCCAGCGCCGGGTGCGGCCTCCACTTTACCGACAGTCGCTACGAGAGTGTCATGCGAGCTGGCATAGTCTTCTACTGCTACGATCCACTCGGCTGCGGCTGCCATGGCGTCATGCCTCAGGTGCATCGGCGTGGTGCCTGCGTGGTTGGCCTGGCCGGTAAACGTGAGCTCCATGCGAGTCTGCCCGACCACCGCCTCGACGACGCCGAGCGGGGCATCTTCGTTTTCGAGCACCGGGCCTTGTTCGATATGAAATTCAAGGTAGGCGAAGGTTTCATAGGCCAAAGCAGCGGCGGGAAGCTGGGAAGGATCGAGAGCATAGTCTTCGATAGCCTGTCGAACGCTGATGCCGCTGTGATCGGTACGCGCAAGTGTGTCCGCGTCGAGTTTTCCGACTAGAGCGAGGCTGCCGAGGAAGGGCTTGCTGAAACGCACTCCCTCTTCCTCGGAGAAGCCGATCACCTCGACGGCGAAGGGCAAACGTTGGCTCTTCAATTCTTCAATGATCGCAACGCCGAGAACGACTCCAAGGATACCGTCGAAGGCTCCGGCGTTGGGAACCGTGTCGAGGTGCGAGCCGATGAGAAGGCGCGGGGACTCCGGCGTAAGACCATGCCGGATCCCGCGCAGATTGCCGATAGCATCGATGTCCACTGTCATGCCGGCGGCCTCCATCCAGTCCCGCAACAACGCGTGTACCGCCTGCATTGAAGGTGTCAGGAAGAGGCGCGTGATTTCCCCTGGAACTTCGGTGCAGGCTGCGATCTCCCGGCAACGGGTGATGATGCGGGCAGCGCGATCTGTATGTGTGCCTGTCATGGTTGCTTATCAGATTTGGCCTTAAGGCTTGCGCCGCACGCGCGCTTCGATATAACCGTGCGGCTCATCGGTGGGGACGAAGATTTCGTTTGGATTGTCCCGCCCGAATCGCGAGAGGTCGACCAGGAGACAGTGTTTGTTCGGCATGGTGATCTCGATCTCATCGATTTCGGGTACTGCTTCAAGTGCAGTCTCGGCCATTGCGTAGAGGGTTTGCTGGACGGATTTGCTGTCGTGGTTGGCAAAGGTGCGGAGCATCGTCTCGCGAATGGATTTGCGAATAACGTCGAATTCCAAATCACTCGACATGTAGTGCCACTCGGCGCTGACCGCGGTGCCGAAGAGCCGGTCTTTTGTCTCCGGTAGTGTGGTGAGCGAGTCCTTGATGTAGCCTTCGAAGCCGGAGTTTGCAGTCTTGAGCAGAACGAGATTGTCGAGGCCTGAGAGGATGTGAAACGCTCCGCCCTGCGCACGTTCTACGCTGGTTGTCTGGAGTTCGCCGCTGCCGCGCATGAAGGCGCTGGGGTGCGGCTTGCCACTGACGGTAAGACGTTTCCACAACGTGCTTTCAACGCGGATCGAGACCGATTGAACCTGAGGATTACGGCCGAGCAGGAAGTCGGCAAGCTCCTTGGCGAAGTCTTCCATCGTTGTCGCCTTAGAGCTCCGCGCGAGGAAGTAGACGGTGTTCTTCATCGTATCGGTCGGCAGAATCTTGCTGTTATCGCCGTGAAGATGGGCACTGTCAAAGTCGCCTTTCAGGAGTACCTGAACCGTCCACTCGCGCAGATCGTGACCGTGATCGTGGCGCGTCACCTTCATTAAGCGAACGCGGGACTTCCCGTAGCGATTTTCTGCAAGTTCGATCATAGGTTCAACTTCCCCGGTAGGTTGTGTAGCCGTTCGCGGTCAGAAGCAAGGGAATATGGTAATGCTGCTCCTTGTCCGACACTTTGAAGATGATCTCTACATAAGGATAGAGCCCTTCGAGTCGATTTCGCTCGAAGTAGGCGGCAGTTTCGAAGTGGACACGATAGATTCCTGGCTGCAGGGGTTGCGTCGCTGGCAGCAGATGTTTGCAGCGGCCATCCGCATCGGTAACGGCTTCGTTGATGCGTGACCAGCTGCCGTTCGCCATAAAGGCGAGAGTGACAGGAACTTCTGCGGCAGGACGGCCAAGGGACGTATCGAGAATGTGTGTTGAGATGCCCATGGTTACTCTGACTCCAGCCAGCGGTGAAGACGAAGTTGCGTGATCTGACGTAGCTGTTCGGCGGCCTCGCCCAGCTCGGTGGCTGCGTCGTTTTTCATTCGTGCTTCGAGGATAGCGAGCATCTCGGCGGAAGTTTTTCCGGTTGCGCAGACGATGAAGATTCGCCCGAATTTCTTCTCGTAGCGAAGGTTCGCTTCCTTGAGCGCAAGCCTGGCTGAATCGTCTTCGGAGAGTGCCGTGCGCTGTTCCTGCGCTGACCAGCGCAGTGATTCTTCGGTTGCGTGTGTCTGGGCCTGGGTTTGGCCGATACGCGGATGGCTCTCGAATGCCTCCTGCCAGGCCTCCTCGGGCAGCGCGAGCCAGATGCTTGTTGATCCTTCGATGAGGGAAGCTTCATCCGTAATGGGTCGGCGGGCGGAAAGCGCGACCGCCCACGCCTGCGAACCGCAGCAGGGAAGCACCTCGCGAGCGGCAGTTGCGGGATCAAGCGAGTTCCATCGAGCCAGAACTTTGTTCATCGTCTGCATACTATAGCGTGACCTCGCGTCCCGATGGCTCCGAAGCGAAGCTGCCTTCACGGTAAACCGCTTCTCCCCGGAGGTAGGTCGCTTTTACTGCTCCATGTAGCGTCTCGTTCATGTAGGGCGAGACGGTGTGCCGGTAGTGCAGCTTGTCGCGGGTGACGGTGAACTCCGCGTCAGTGTCAAAGATAACGAAGCTGCCATCACGGCCGACTTCGAGCGCTCCCGCTCGGTGGCTGATGCCGGCGAGGGCTGCCGGTGCGCTGCTCATCCAGCGGGCGATATCGTCGAGCGTAAATCCGCGATGGAAGCACTCGGTGTGGATGATTGACGCAGCTAGCGAGATGCTGGCGATTCCGCCCCAGGCGAGGTCGAAGCGTCCGGTATCTTCGCGTTTCATCGCGGGTGGACAAGGTGAGTGATCGGTGACGATCATGTCGATAATTCCATCGCGCAGTCCGCCCCACAACTGCTCCTGATTTTCCTTGCTGCGGATCGGCGGAGCACACTTGAACAGTGTCGCACTGTCGGCGATTTCTTCAGCGGCAAAATGCAGATAGTGCGGACAAGTTTCGACTGTGATCGGCAGGCCTTCGGCGCGCGCGACGTGCAGCTCTTCTAAAGCCAGCGAGGTCGAGAGATGAACGATGTGCAGACGAAAGCGGTATTGGCGGCAGAGTCGAATCATCAACCGAATGGCGTCGAGTTCTGCTTCATCCGGCCGCGACGCAAGGTAGGTGGCGTAGCTTCGCCAATCCGCTTTGCTCAGTGCCTGCATAGCAGTATCAATGGGGCCAGCCAGTTCTGCGTGCACGAGAAGGGGGAGTCCAGACTCGGCGATGGAGGGTAGCGCGGCCTCCAATTGCTGCTGGTCGATCATGGTGAAGCCATCGCAGCCGGGATAGATGAGGAAGCACTTGAAGCCCAGGACGCCGGCGCGGGCGAGGGGCAGGATGTGTTGCTGATTGTCCGCGACGGCTCCGCCCCAGGGAGCCCAGTCAATAAAGCATTCGCCACGCGCGGAGGAGCGCTTTTCCTCGAGCGATGCGACGGTGGTGGTCTCCGGCAGACAGTTCAGCGGCATGTCGACCAGTGTCGTGTAGCCGCCGGCCGCGGCTGCTCGTGTCGCCGTCCGAAAGCCCTCCCACTCGGTGCGTCCGGGCTGGTTGATGTGGACGTGCGTGTCTACTAGTCCTGGCAGCAGGGCGTTGTCGCCGCAGTTGTGAGCGATCGCGTCAACGGGAATTTCCGAGGGTTTACAGATTGCGAGTATCTTCTCGCCTTCTACGATGAGTGCGCCTGGTCGCGTATTTTGCGGTGTGACGATCCGTTTCGAGATGAAGGCATGTGCCATAATTTGATTATTCCGTTACTCTCACCGCGCGAAGGGTGCAATAAGGATACCGAGCCGAATGCAGGGCAACCCAGTCTTTATGGAGAAGGCGATCGCGCTGGCCACGGAGAACGTCACGTCCGGGCGCGGAGGGCCATTCGGCGCGGTCATCGTGCGCGATGGGAAGATCGTTGCAACTGGCGCCAACAGTGTTACCGCGACGAACGACCCAACGGCACATGGCGAGATTGTAGCAATTCGTAATGCGTGTACCGCGCTTGGAGGTTTCCAGCTTTGCGGTTGCCACATCTACACGAGTTGCGAGCCTTGCCCGATGTGTCTTGCTGCCATCTACTGGGCGCGCTGCGATGCGATTTTCTACGGGAGTAGTGCCGCCGATGCGGCTGCGGCTGGGTTCGATGACGCTTTCCTATACGAAGAGATAAGACGACCCATCAATCAGCGGAGAATTCCTACCGTGAACCTGCTGCCGGAAAAAGCAATCGCAAGTTTTGATGCATGGCGCGCCCAGGTGGGCAGAATTGACTACTAAAGATATGACGACAAAAAAGAAGAAGCAGACCGCCGTCAAGACGGCAAAGACCGGTTCCCCTGTAAAGGTCGCGTTGCTTGGATTTGGTACGGTGGGCAGTTCGGTTGCGCGCGTGCTCGCAGCGTCGAAGTTTCCAGGCGTGGAACTGACGCATATCTTCAACCGTAATGTTCAGCGGAAACGCAACATTGCTGCCGCCAAAGTGGTTCCGGCGTCTGTGATCTGGACTGAAGACATTGACGTGATTCAGCGGTCCGATGTCGATATTGTGGTCGAGTTGATGGGCGGGTTGAACCCGGTCGAGGGTTGGATCCGCAAGGCATTGGCTGCGGGCAAGTCGGTTGTAACGGCGAATAAGCAGCTCATCGCTTACCGGGGCGCCAGCCTCGCGAAGTTTGCAGCACAGCACAATGTTTTTCTGGTGCATGGAGCAGCAGTTGCAGGGGGCGTGCCCGTGATTCCGGGGATGCTGCAGGGCCTTGGCGGCGATCAGGTGACGCGACTCAGCGGCATCGTCAACGGTACGTGCAATTACATTTTGAGTCGTATGGAGGCAGGGGCCGACTACGCGACGGTGCTGGCCGACGCGCAGCAGCTTGGTTATGCAGAATCGGATCCATCTGCCGACGTGGACGGCTTTGATGCGCGCGCCAAGCTATGCATCCTGTCGCGCATAGCGATGCATGCTGAACTTGATCCTGATGCGGTCGCGACGCAGACCATCTCGACGATTGAGGCGATCGACTTTTCCTATGCGAAGGAGCTGAACTGCACGATCCGGCAGGTCTCGCGTGCTGAACTTGAGGGCAGGCTGGTGCATGCACGGGTTGCGCCGATGCTGGTGCCGCTCGCTTCGCCGATGGCGTGGTCGCATGGCACGCAGAACATGGTGGTGGTCAGCGGAAAGTTTGGCGGTGATGTTGTCTTCTCCGGCCACGGCGCCGGCGGCGAGCCCACGGCGGTGGCGGTCGTGTCGGATCTGCTGGCCGTCGCGCAGGGTTGTAAGACGGTGCAGCTACCGGTGCGAAGACGAGAGGTTACAGGCGATTTTCTGGCGCCCCACTACCTCCGTTTTGTCGTCGACGATAAGCCTGGAATCGTCTATGCGATCTCCGGCGCGCTCTCGAAGGTCGGCGCCAATATCGATTCGCTCTTACAGCGACGCGGCTACCCGAAGCACCGATTGCCTTTTGTCGTGACGACGGAGCCATGCCTGACCTCGACAATTGAACGTGCGCTGGCCACTGTTGCAAGGATGGACTGCATGCTGGAGCGGCCGTTGTCTCTGCAGATGCTCGAAATAGAAGATAAGGCGGAATAGTCGGAATGCGGATGCGGTACTCCTTTTTTGTTCGCTGTTGCCTGCTGCCTGCTGTTCTCTCGGCTGTTCTGTCCGGTGGGCTGAGTCTCGCGCAGGATCCAACGCCTGTCATCACTGTGCCCAATCCGCCGAACACGGCGGCCCAACAGGCGAAGCACTATGTTGTCCTGGTCTCGCTCGATGGCTTCCGCTACGACTATCCACGACGATATGGCGCTACCCACCTCCTGCAACTTGGATTCAAGGGTGCGAGCGCTCCTGAGGGCATGTTTCCTGCTTACCCGTCGCTCACATTTCCGAATCACCTCACCATTATCACCGGCCTCTATCCTGAGCACCACGGTATCGTAGCGAATAGCTTCTGGGACCCCGAGCGCGAACAGACGTTCGTCTACTCGAAGACGCAGTCCAATAGTGATGGAAGTTGGTATAGCGGTACCCCTCTGTGGGTGCTGGCAGAACAGCAGGGGATGCGGTCGGCCTGCCTGTTCTGGCCTGCCTCCGAGGCCGAGATTCAGGGCAAACGGCCGTCCTACTACCTGCAATTCGACGAAAAGCTCGATGATGAAAAGCGTGTGGATCAGATCGTCGCGTGGCTGAAACTGCCGCCTGAGCTTCGCCCGCACTTTATTACTCTTTACTATTCCAACGTCGATCATGCGGGACACAACTATGGCCCGGACTCCGAAGAAGTGCGAGCGGCTGTTCATCATGTGGACGCTATGATTGGAGATCTCCTGACGAAGATTGCTCCGCTCCATCTCCCAGTCGATTTTGTCATCGTCGCTGACCATGGCATGGTCACGTTGCGGGGTGGCCCCGTGACGCTTTCGGACTCCGCCGACCTCAGCAACTTTCACACTGAGGGTGCACTCCTCTATCCCAAGCCGGACGCCGATGTGCAGGAGACGTATGAGGAATTTCTGGCTCATCCCGACCCTCGGTTCAAAATTTATCGTCGAGCGGACCTGCCGGCCTACTTGCACTTCGATGCGAACCCGCGCGCGGGCGACCCGGTCATCGTGCCTACCGGGCCGTTCACATTGCGAGCGTCTGCCTCCGATACAGAAGGCATAAACAAGCATCGCGGCGGGCACGGCTTCAATCCGAGAACGATGCCGGAGATGAAGGCAATCTTCTTTGCCGGAGGGCCTGACATTCGTCCCGGCGTTCAGCTAAAGCCATTTGAGAACGTGAACATTTATCCATTCATCGCGGAGATTCTGGGGCTTGAGCCCCCTGCCGTAGATGGGAGGCTCGACGTTTTGCGTCCCGCCCTGAAGGCTCCGAACGGCAAACGATAGCTCCGGGAGGTGCACAAGACAAACGGCGAACCAATTGGCTCGCCGTTTGTCTTGTGCATTCTTCAACTTAGTACTTCGGCATCGACGGATCGATCTTGTCGGCCCACGCGAGGATGCCGCCTGCAAGATTCGAGACGTTGGTGAATCCAGCTTGCTTCAAAACGAGTGCAGCCCTTTGGCTTCGCGCGCCGGAGCGGCAATGGACGACGATCTCGCGGTTCTTCTGAGTGGCAAGTTCGCTAATTCGGCCCTCGATCGAGCCCACCGGGATGAGTGGCGCGCCGAGGTTCGCGATTGGGTATTCATGCGGCTCCCGGACATCGAGCACGAAGACGTCTTCTTTTGCGTCCAGCTTGCGCTTCAGCTCTTCAACTGTGATCTGCGGGATGCCGTCGACGACGGGGTGATCGCCAACCGCCTTATCTCGGGCGACCTCCAGCGGGCCGACTTCGCTTGGCGGCGCAATACCGCAGAACTGGTCGTAGTCGATCAACTCGGTCACAGTTGGGTTAAGTCCGCAGACGGGGCAGTCGGGATTCTTGCGCAGCTTCAACGTGCGGAAGCTCATGCCAAGTGCGTCGACCAGGAGGAGCCGGCCGATCAGCGGTTCGCCGATACCCAGGATCAGCTTGATGGTTTCAGTGGCCTGGATCACTCCGACCAGGCCGGGCAGGATGCCGAGTACGCCGCCCTCGGCGCATGAGGGAACCAGTCCCGGCGGTGGCGGCTCGGGGTACAGGCAGCGGTAGCACGGGCCTTCCTTGGTGCCGAAGACGCTGGCCTGGCCCTCAAAGCGAAAGATGGAACCGTAGGCGTTCGGCTTGTTCAGGAGGACGCAGGCGTCGTTAACGAGGTAGCGCGTCTGGAAGTTGTCGGTGCCGTCGGCGATGACGTCGTAGTTCTTTAGTATCTCGAGCGCATTCGCGCTGGTGAGCATGGTGTTGTGTTTCACCACGTTCAGAAATGGATTCAAGCCCTTGAGCATGATCTCGGCGGAGTCGACCTTGAGCTTGCCGACTGTCGCAGTGGAATGAATAATCTGGCGCTGCAGGTTGCTGGCGTCGACGGTGTCGAAGTCGACCAGACCGATGGTGCCGACTCCAGCGGCAGCAAGATACATCGCTAGCGGGGCGCCCAGACCGCCGGTGCCGACGCACAGCACCTTCGCGGCTTTCAGCTTTTGCTGGCCCTCCATGCCGACCTCGGGCAGTATCAGGTGCCGCGAGTAGCGTGCGATCTCGTCGTTTGAAAGCTTCGGGAACTGGATGAGTTCTTCGATTGCGGTTGGCATTGTTGTCCTTTAATCGATCAAAATCATGATGGCTACTGCAAAGTAGCACTACTACGGTACAAATTTGGTCCACCTGCGATGGATGGAATAATCGTCAGCTCGTCAGTATCCTTGACGACGGTCTCCTGTTTGCCTTCGAGGTATCGGATATCATCATCGTTCAGGTAAACATTGACGAATGACCGCAGCTTGCCTTCGGGCGTAAACAAGTGAGGCTTCAGTTCGGGATAGGTGACTGTGAGCTGCTGGAATACTCCGTCGACGGTTCCGCCGGCGATGCTGACGGTCTCAAGTCCGCCGGTGTAGGTGCGCAGCGGCGTGGGAATGTGGATCTTCATGCACTGCCTTTCTGGTTTTGCGCCGTTGTGGCGGCGAGGTTAGCAGGGATATCGATCTGAATGGGTTCGTCCTCAAACTTTTTGTCGTCCTCTCCGGTTCCGCGCAGCAGAAAGGAGTTGGTCGTCGCCGCTTTGCCCTGTTCGATGCTGGTGATGACGTACGAACACCCCAGCCAGTGGGCTTCGGCGAAGTCCGTCGTTGACCACTGCGCGGGATGGTCCGGGTGAGAGTGATAAAAGCCAACGATGTCGAGCCCCAGGCCGCGCGCTTGACGTTGGATCTTTACCAGCTCCTGCGGGGCAATGTTGTAGCGGTTGTGCGCGGAGTCGGTGCGCGTGTTACCGGCGCGGACGATCTGCTGGACGTGATTTATTGCCGCGCTGGCATCGCCTTCGCCCGCGATGTTCTTGCCGAGCAGCACGCCGCAGCACTCGTTCGGATAGGTCTCTTCGCCGTGCGCGCGTAATGCTTCATAGTCGGCATATTCGATGCGAAGCATTCGTTACTCCTCCGTCCAGAAGCGCTCGTTCATGTACTTGTCGGCGCCATCGCACAGGATGGTGACGATCACGGCTTCGCGTCCCTTCGCTGCCTCTTCCTCGGCCACTTGCAACGCGGCGGCGGTGGCGGCTGCGGCAGAGACGCCTACCAGCACGCCCAGATTGCGTCCAAGGTGCTTTGCCATGGCGTACGCGCGCTCGGTCGCCATTTCGATATTCCGGTCTGCGAGGTCTGGATCATAGATCTTCGGCACGATCGCTGTCGCCATGTGCTTCAATCCCTCAAGTCCATTGAAGGGCGAGTCTGGCTGCATGGAGATACACTGGATCTTCGGGTTCAACTCCTTGAGCCGGCGTGTGGTCCCCATGAAGGTTCCCGTGGTGCCCAGGGCCGCAACGAAGTGCGTTACCTGCCCCTCGGTTTGCTCCCAGATTTCGTTGCCGGTTGTGCGGTAGTGCGCGCGCCAGTTTTCGTCGTTCGAATACTGGTCGGCGTAGAAGTAGCGCTCCGGCTCTGCGGCAATCATCTCCCGCGCTTTGCGAATCGCCCCATCCGACCCATCGGCCGGGTTCGTCCACACGACCTCCGCACCATAGGCTTTGAGGTATCGCTTGCGCGCGTCCGATACGTTTGAGGGCATGCACAACGTCACAGGGAAGCCCATTGCCGCGCCGAGCATGGCATAAGCGATGCCGGTATTGCCGCTGGTTGCATCCAGAAGACCACGGCTTTCGCTGATCAGACCACGGCGTTGCGCGTCTGTCACGATGGCCGATGCCGCGCGATCTTTTACCGATCCACCGGGGTTAGTCCATTCTGCCTTGCCAAGAATCTGGATCCCTGGCAGATGAGCAGTTAGCGCCTCCAGGCGCACCAGCGGCGTGTGTCCGATACGTTCGAGGATATTGGTTCCGAGCGGTTTGACAGTGGTAATCATGTAGCTTCCGTCTTGGTTGGTATCGCTTCGCGGCCGCTCCGATTGATGGACGTTAGCGAATGTGCGACAGTTAAACAAGTCTAACGTATGGCCCTTATGACAAAAAAGACCCCTCCGCGCACCTTCAACGACGTTCTCGTCCTGCTTGGAAGCCAAAGATTCGATGTTGCACCCGCACAGGATGGTGCAAAGCGCGTCCCAAATGCCGTGCAGGTAAGGAAATACGGCATCGCGGCGGAGATTGCTCCCGCTCCCGATGGCACAGTCGAGATAGTGGCGCGTCCCGGGTGGCTGCTGAACGGCGAGATTGCGCGCCTGGTGGATCGTGGCTATCAGAAGTTCCTCAAAACCAGCAAGATGGAGATTCCCGCTACCGCTGACCATCTCCGCGCCATCCATCAATTTACCGAAGAGCTGAATGAAGCAATCGGCGCGCCCAGCCTGTACAACCAGGCTCTGGGAACGACCAGCAATGTGTACAACTATGATCGCGTGCAGGGCCGGGAGTAGCTAAAGTGGGGAACGCCCGGTCAACGGGGGCGGTTCTGTTCACGCTGCAACTCACGGTAGGCCTCGCTCTTGCCTATGCCTCGCTCCCGGGCAACACGTTTCAGAGCATCCATCTCGCTGATTGCTTCTGACTTCATCAGAGCTGCGACCTCAACTGTAAGGCTCGCTCTTTTCTGTTCCGAAGAGCTTTCGGCTGGGGACGGGGCCAGCATCAGCACGATCTCTCCACGAACACTTGCGCGGGCAGCAAGTTGTGACCGCAATTCGCCGGCTGTGCCCCGCAGAAACTCTTCATGCAGCTTCGTCAGTTCGCGCGCGACGACCACGTGCTGCGAAACCCCGAAGACCTCCTCAACATCCGCAAGGGCGTCCAGAACGCGGTGGGGGGCTTCATAAAAAACATGCGTCACCTCGCCCCGAACCAGCTCTTCCAGTGCAGTCTTCCGCTGCCCCGCTCTGGCCGGAAGAAAACCGTGGAAGGTAAATCGCTCGGTTGGAAGGCCACTCGCAATCAAGCCGCTGATCGCAGCATTTGCGCCGGGAATAGGAAAGATATCAATTCCGGCAGCGATGGCCGCAGCGGCGATCTGCCCTCCGGGGTCGGCAATTCCCGGCGTGCCGGCATCGCTGACGACAGCAATCCGGGCCCCCAGCTTCAACTCCGCCGTCAGCTCGTCCGCGCGCGAGCCCTCATTGTGCATGTGATAGCTCACGGTTGGCGTGTGAATCTCGAAGTGATTCAGCAATTTTTGTGTCTGCCGCGTGTCCTCACAGGCGATGCGGTCTACACTGCGTAGGACACGCAGGGCTCGCAGGGTGATGTCTTCCAGGTTTCCGATCGGCGTGGCCACAAGGTACAGTCCCGGAGCAAGCGGCTTGTCTGAATTTTTCTCGTAATCCCCGGACATCTATTCCTGCGGCCGCAACTTGCGGCGCTGATTCAACAGTCCCATCGAGTGCGCCAGATTCTGCGGCGTAATAATTCCGACGATGCGGTCGCCCTCAAGCACCGGCACCATCTGAGCGCCTTTCCCAGCCATGATGCGGCGCAGTGTCTTCACCAGCGAATCGTCTGGCTGCGCCGTCTGGAACGAGCGCGTCATCACGCCCTGCACATAGCCATTGCCGTCGGCATGCAGCGCTTCGACAATGCTCTGCCGGGAGACCGCACCCACCAGGTTTGCTCCGCGGACGACAGGGAACACATCCTGCAGCGTGTGAACCGAGCGTTGCAACGCATCTTCGAGAGTGTCCGAGGCAGAGAGCATACTGAACTGCGTCAACATCACGTCGCGCATCCGCACGGCGTCCACATCGGTTTGCAGCAGCAGGCCCTGATCCTCCATATGCGCGCCGATCAGCACAAATCCGCCGATCATAATCAGCCACATATTCGGTATAAGAAAACCGAGGATCATCAGTCCGACCGCAATGGCAGGACCCAGCCCCATGGCTGCACGCGAGCTCTTGATGCCACCTTTCCCCTTGGCAAACTCGCCGCGAAAGACACGTCCGCCGTCGAGCGGCGCGGCCGGCAGCAGATTTACCAGGCCGAGAAGGAGATTCACCCATACGGCAGCCCGAAGCAGGTGAGACGGCGACATCCAGGGCCGTTCGAACAGGTTGACCTCTGGCGCGGCCGTTAGCGCAAAGGCAGCCAGCAGCAGACCAAACCCGATATTCGCAATCGGCCCAACCACAGCCATTCGCTTCTGCATCTCGGGAGTCTCTGCTTTTTCCGTCGCCTCCGAAGAGGCGTAGCTGAACAAGCCGCCTGTAGGCAGCAGAAGCATACTGCGCAGGTCCAGCCCATACCACGCGGCGCCCACAGCACGCGCAGCTTCGCGCACCACCACGGCGAGCAGTAGAAGCAGCCACAACCCAAAGCCGCGCGCGCCTGACACCCCGGAAACGGAGGCGTAGCTGATCGACAACCCAAGGAGGAGCAGGAAGAAGGTATGGATGCGAACATCCACGCCGAGAAATCTGCCAATCGGAAAAGACCAGCCGCGCATGTCTACCATTGTATGCGCTGCCATCCCGGCACCTGGAGTGCAGCCGGAATACCATGCCTAGAGCCGCAGCTTACCATGATGAAGATGCGCGTCATTGCCGGCACCTTCCGCTCCCGTCAGTTATCCGCTCCGCGTGGCATGCAGACCCGTCCCACGAGCGATCGCCTTCGCGAAACCCTCTTCAATATCCTTGCGCCTCGCCTCGATGGCTGCCGTTTCGTCGATCTCTATGCCGGCACCGGAGCAGTTGGAATCGAAGCGTTGAGCCGCGGTGCTGAGCATGTGTGGTTTGCGGAGAATGCCGAGCCTGCGCTCGCCTCGCTTCGGCAAAATCTTTCTGCGTTGAAGATCAGCAGCGGCTTCACCTTAGAGGACCGCGGCGTCGGAGCCATGCTGCAACGCCTCGGCAAACTGCCGCAACCGGTCGACCTCGTTTTTCTTGACCCGCCTTATGAGGCTGAGGACGAATATGCCGGTACGCTTAATTTTTTCGGCAGCGTTCGCGGCCGGGCGCAACTTGCCCCGCATGCGCTCGTCATTGCCGAACACAGCAGTAAGGAAAAACTTGCGACGCGCTATGGCGGGCTCGAACATGCGCGCCTGGTGAAGCAGGGTGATGCTGCGCTCAGCTTTTTTGGTTTCCCGGCGGCGGAGTAAAACCTCCACCCTCATGGTTTCCAGTGAGCAGATCAACGGAAAACTCTACTTCTTTGTCCGTCAGAATGTTCCAGCCCATGCCATGCAGCACATCGCCATCGATGCTCGTGATGCGAATTCCCTCCCAACTCAGCCGCGCCGACTCCCATACCGGGCCGTTGCGTCCCCAGGCCACAATGGAATGAAAGCCTACGAATAGCAGCAGTCCCTCCGCAACTAGCGCTCTTACCTCAACCACTGGCTTCAATGCGATATGCGTGGAGTGCTCTGGTTGTTCCGTGTCAACCACGTAGGCGTAGCCGCCGGCAACCGCGCACATCTGGACGGGATTGGGACAGGCGAACACGCCAGTGGGCATCGTTGGATCCGTAAACCCGAGAGCGCATGTTGCGAGAAACGTTCCGCCACTCGCGGGGCGGACCATCAACTGCAGCGCACCGCGGGCCAGGGCGTCCTCTTCTCCGGCGATCTGATGCGGATAGATGAACTGCAGCACAGGCGCGATCAGTGGAGGCTTTTTTAGGATCTCGACGCTCCAGGTATGCGGGAATTCCCGCGCGTCTTTCGCTGAATCCAACATCACCTGACAGCGTCCAGCGCTTGAGCAATGTCTTCGATCAGGTCTTCGACCGCCTCGCATCCAGCGCTCATGCGGATGAATCCTTCGGCGATCACATCGCCGCCCCATCGCGCACGGCGTTCTGCAGTTGTTGTCACGCCGCCGAAGCTGGTCGCATCCGTCAACAGCTTCGAGTTGGCAAGAAAGGTTTCGGCCGCTGACTTGTCACGCAAGATAAAGCTCAGAACTGGCCCGAAGTAGCGCATCTGCTTTTTGGCAATATCGTGTCCCGGATGATTCGGCAGCCCGGGGTACAGCACACTGACAATCTCATTCCGCGTCGTGAGAAACTCCGCGATGCGTTGAGCGTTCTCGCACGAGCGTTCAAGCCGCAACGGCAGGGTGGCGATGGAACGCAATGCCAGCCAGGCCTCCATCGGACCCAGGGCTGCTCCGGTTAGCGTGCGCCACTGATCGATCTGCGCCCGCAGTTCGAGGTCGCGCACCGCTACGTGGCCGAGCAGAAGATCGCTGTGCCCAGTCATCGCTTTCGTATCGGACGCGACAGAAAAATCCGCACCCAACGCCAGTGGAAGCTGTCCCAGCGGCGTTGGTGTCGTGTTGTCGACTGCGACCAGCGCGCCCGCACGATGCGCAGCCTCACTCAGCATTGCGATGTCGCAGATCTCCATCCCTGGATTGCTCGGGGACTCGAGCCACAGCAGCCGTGCGCCCTCCAGCAGTTCAACCTGCGCGTTCCCAGCGGTGGGAGCCATGCGCAGAACTACCCCCATCTTGGTGAAGTATTCCTGCATCAGAACGCGCGCGGTGTAATAGGCATTCGAAGGCAGAACGACAACGTCGCCGGGCCGCAGTACAGCTCCAAAGACCGCGGAGCAGGCTGCCATGCCGGAGGCAAAGACCAGCGCGCTCGCCCGATAGCCTTCGCCCGACTCCATCTGTCCGATGGCCTTCTCGAGCGACGTCCACGTCGGATTATGGGACCGGGCATAAGTGTAAGGCGTGCCCGTCGGATCGCCCGGCGTATGGTATGGCGCTGCGAATACGGGCCCCGAGTGCAGCGGCTCGCCTGGGGCAGACCGCGTCAACGTGGAACGAATGATCTTTGTAGCATCACGCATAAGTTTTTAGCAGGCCGACTTTAGAGCCGAATCGATTGATGGTAGCAGGGTCAGTGCGGCTTCTTCTTGCGGCTCTTCGCAGTCCCCGGGCGTATCTGGGAGGAGATCTCCGACGATATCCCGGAGAAGTGCTCCCAGCCAGCAGGTTGCAACTCCGCCCGGCTGCCGTCCGGTGCGAGCATTGTCACCAGCGGCCGTCCGGCACGCCGGTTCTTGAGGCTTCCAATGCGCGTGATCGGTACTCCCGCAAGCGACGACGGAATCGGCACCGAAGCTGGGGCCGTAAACAAAAGCTCATAGTCCTCCCCGCCGTGCAATGCCGCCAGTAGCGCAGCGGCCGTTCCCAGTTTTAGCGCGAGTGGATGGATCGGGAGTGCTGCCTGCTCGATCTCCGCGCACACACCGGAGGCACGGCAAAGGTGCGCGAGGTCGGTCGAGAGACCGTCGCTCACATCGATACACGCGTTGGCAAGTCTCCTCCTCAGCAACGACTCGCCGACATCCAGGCGTGGCTCAGGAAACAAGTGGGGATGACCCTCGGTCGTTGCCACGTTGAGAATGCGCCTCTGCCGTCGCAGAATCGCCGCGAGCTCAGCCGCCGCCCCGCCAAGCTGTCCAGTTACGTACACAGCATCGCCGGCCACCCCTCCTGAACGACGGATCGCCTCGCCCTTTGGAGCGGCGCCGACGAGCACAATATCCGCGAAGATGAGTCCATTGTTCCCGCCGGGAGATTCGGACGTGTCGCCTCCCGCGAGCGGCACACGGTGCATCTCGCCTAAAGTGCGCAGCCCGCTGAAGAAGCGTGCAATCCAATCGCGGCCTGCCGATTCCGCAAGCATAGTTCCCGGCAGCGCAAGAGAGAGGAACGCAGCGACCGGCGTCGCCCCCATTGCCGCAAGATCGCTCAGCCCGCGAGCTAGGCAGCGGTGGCCCACCGATTCAGGAGGATGCAGATCGCGGCGAAAGTGCCGGCCCTCTAATGTAAAGTCGGTGGTGACAAGCACTTCACTGCCTGCTGCCGGACGCAGAATCGCACAATCATCGCCGATGCCGAGCGTTACGGCCTTGCTGCTGGAGGAAAAGGCCTCGCTGCTGGAGGAAAAATCGCGGCGAATCTGCTCGATCAGCCCCAGCTCTCGCAACGTATTTGGCGGTCCTGCCATCTCAAGCAGCATAAACGGTGCGCCGCCGTGGCACTTTCGTGGTAGTTACAAGGTGGCCCGTTGGTGACAGTCTGTTGCACGAGGGTAACCCTGTTTGTTACCCTCAAAAAGGACGCTCACGAGAGATTGCAACTCTGAAATGACGATTGGTGAATTACATATGCCTGGTTCTATTTCACCGATTGCAGACCTCTCCGAGCCGCGGCTTCGCTTCGCGGACAAATTTGGGCCAGGGTTTCTGCTTGAAGCTTAAGAAGCGTTACTACATCATGTTCGTCAGCGGCGACGAAGACGGCAGCCTGAATAAGGTTCCGGTCCCCCTTCACTATGCTTATCTTTTCGTAGCCGCCGCTGCCATCGGCATGTTTACCATCACCGGATTGGCCGGCTCGTACTCGCGAATGCTGATCAAGACGGCCCGCTTTAATCAGCTTCGCCAGGATCACAACTTGCTTCAAAAGGACTACGCGCACCTGGAGAAGGCCGCGCATGAGAAGGACATCCAGGCGGCTTCCCTCGGCTCTCTAGCCAGCGAAGTCTCCGCACTATACGGCTTGACGGCGAACAAGCTGGCAGTCCCCATGGGCAAGCTCACTGAGAAGAAGCATGGCAAATCCGCGGGTATAGCTGACTCCATCGCCTCGGCACCCCTGGTCGGTTCGACTGATGTCTCTGACGAGAGTTATTACAAGTCCGTGGATGCCTTTTACGCGCTGCGCAACTCTGCGATGAATGGAATGGTGATGCGGCCGCCTTCAAACATTGGCGGTCCCGGCTCCTCGACGAATTTCTTTGCAGTGGGCCGTATCGGGATCGCGGAAGCCGCAGCGTATATTCCGACGCTCTGGCCGATCATGGGACCGATCACCAGCAGCTTCGGTCAACGCGAAGACCCGATTCTGGGTAACGGCGAAGGCGAGTTCCACTCCGGCATCGATATCTCCGCGGCCAATGGGGTCCCCATCCGCGCTACGGGTGACGGTGTAGTTCAAGAGGCCCAGATGTCCAGCGGCTACGGGCGAGAGGTCGTCATCGACCACGGCCATGGGGTGGAGACCGTCTACGGCCACATGTCCGGCTTTGCTGTCATTGCCGGCCAGATGGTAGTTCGGGGTCAGGTGATCGGCTACGTCGGGCACAGCGGTCGCACCACCGGCTCGCACTTGCACTACGAGGTCCGCATCCGCAATACGCCGGTTAATCCGCACAAGTATCTGCGGACGACGCTCGCGGACTTGGGCAGCGAAGTAGGACCGAAGAAGGGCGAGTAGCTTCTTTCCAGATCGATCGACGGCAGAGTGGACGCAAAGGTCAACTCTGCCGTTTATTCTTTTTGCGTCGATTGGCGGGTTCGGTTGGCCTAAATTTTGCTATCGTCGCTCTACCGCTATGACTCTAAATCCGATTAGCGCCTTCGTTATGCTGCCGATCATGCGTTTGCTCCAGGTGCAGTGGCGGCGGCGACAGACTGCTGCCATATCTCGCGCTGTAGATGCTCGGTAACAGGGGAAACCCTCCTCGGAGACGGCGTCGTAGAGATGGAGGCGCGAATCGGTGTAGTCGCGGAACAGCTGGCGGAGCGGCGGTTGAGCAGCTGGGGGCAGGAGATCGAGGCGGAGGTACGCGGTGCCGATGGCGTTGGTCTCTTCGACCACAAGCCGACGATGGGCGTCGTAGCGGGCGACGGCGCCGGAGAAGGTAAAGGCCAGCAACAACCCGAAGAGCGCGAAGATTGCGATTTCGATCGCAGTGCTCTCCGGCGGGGCCTTGTGTCTGACGCGGAAGCGACGGCCAAGCTCGATCAGGACGAGCGTCGACGCCGCAAAGCTCCTCCTCCCGGCCCTGAACACCATGATCGACATCACGGCCACCCGGCGGAACGCCTTCAACATGCACCCGCCTCCAGTTGTCTTCCTGCTGCTCTTCGTCTTCAGCGGCGGCGCGGCCTTTCTCGGCGGGCCGAAGCTGGTTCCACATGTTTGCCCTTTCCATGGCTGTTATGTTAACCATTTACGCAACACTTGAGATCAAATATCCCCGCCGAAGGCTCATTCGTCTCAAAGACACCGACAAGACCATCATCGATCTCCGCAACTCCATGAATTAACGGGGCAACCCGCTCCC
>JAOAPF010000027.1 GCA_025462755.1 Edaphobacter sp. | reverse complement strand
CGGCGAGTGTGGATGAGTGCCTGATGGGTTGCGTGTTGCCGGCGGGGCTGGGGCAGAATCCGGCGCGGCAGGCGGCATTGCAGGGTGGGCTGGCGGATACGGTTTCGGCGATGACGATCAATATGGTGTGCGGGTCGGGGCTGAAGGCGGTGGCGCTGGCTGGGCAGGCTGTGATGGCCGGGGATGCGGAGATTGTTGTCGCCGGGGGGATGGAGTCGATGTCGAATGCGCCTTATCTGCTGCCGCAGGGGCGTAAGGGGTTTCGCATGGGCGATTCGGTTGTGGTGGATTCGATGGTGAAGGATGGGCTTTGGTGTGCGTGTGAGGACTATCACATGGGCATTACGGGGGAGAACGTCGCGGAGAAGCACTCGATCACGCGGGAGGAGCAGGATGCTTACGCTCTGGCTTCACATCGGAAGGCGAGTGCGGCGTGGAAGGAAGGGCGGTTCGACGCGGAGGTGGTTCCTGTGAGTGTGCCGGGGAAGAAGGGTGCGGTGACGGTGGTTGCGCGGGATGAGAGTGTTCGGGATGATGCTTCGATCGAGGCACTGGCTGCGCTGAAGCCGGCGTTCAGGAAAGATGGGACGGTGACGGCGGGGAACGCTCCGGGTGTGAACGATGCGGCGGCTGCTGTCGTGGTGATGTCGGCTGTTCGAGCGAAGAAGCTTGGGTTGAAGCCGCTGGTGACGATCAAGGCGCAGGCTACGAGTGGTGTCGCGCCGAAGTGGGTGATGCTGGCTCCGGTGACGGGCGTGCAGTTGGTGCTGAAGCGGGCTGGGTGGGAGCGGGACGAGGTGGATCTGTTTGAGTTGAACGAGGCGTTCAGCGTGCAGGCGCTGGGGGTGATGAAGGAGTTGGGACTCGATGCCGCGAAGGTGAATGTGAATGGCGGGGCGGTGGCGATTGGGCATCCGATTGGAGCGAGTGGGGCGCGAGTGCTGGTGACGCTGATCTACGAGATGATGCGGCGGGATGTGAAGAAGGGGGTGGCGGCGCTTTGTCTGGGTGGGGGAAACTCGGTGGCACTGGCGGTGGAGCGATAGTCTCTAAGAGCGATCCATTATGAACCAGTTACCTCAAGTCTGGTGGCACGAGGAGGATTTGGGACTTGGCCTGATGAATCTCCTAAGCCGCTCGATCTCAACATTCGAAGCACGGTCATCGGAAAGATTGCCAGAACTTCGAAATGAGAAAGATCTAGTGATGGCAACCGATTTCGCAGGTCTTCACTCTGCGGCTCAATATCGGGTGACGTCATTTCTTCTTGCCAACCCCGACGCTCTCCTGCGGTGGAACGACGCCAGAGTACATCTTCGAACGGCCTATGGGCTAGGTTCGAGACGCATGGCATTCAAGTCGCTGAATGACAGGGTTCGCCAACGCGCATTGCCTGCATATCTGACTCTGGCTAATGATCTACACGGATTACTCTTCACTGTGTCCGTAAGCTCGAGTATTCAAAGTTTGTTTTCGAATACGGGACGCATTTCTCGCGACACTCTGCAAAGTACGCCTCTTGAAGTCTGGAAAAGCGATACAGCTGAGAGGGCACTGCAAACGATCCATCTTGCGAGTTTGCTCGTCCGTGGCCTTGCTGCCGCCCGTCAGAACGTCTATTGGTTCATCGACGAAGATGACATTGTGGCTAACGATGAACGTCATGCGCAATTTGTCGAGGCCTTCGGAACCGTATGTGGTCACTACCTAACGAAGGAGATGGGCCACTTTCGACTAGCGACTATGCGGTCGGACACAGGATCGCGTGATTTGGAGGACTTGGTCGCAATTTGCGACCTTGCAGCTGGATCGATACAAGAGATGCTTCGAGAATTCGTGACTTCTGGCTATTCGCTGAATCCGGAAACGTCGATTCGTGCAAGTTCCTCTCATTCACCCAAAGTCCAGCAGTTGCTGAATTGGGTCTCCGATGAACGGCATCCTCTGAAACGGTTGCACATAGTCATCGACGAGGATTCAGAGACTCGCCGCCTGAAAGTCACTACGCTACGCATGGCGGGTTCAACGAGTGCTTGCTAGATCAACACTCGATGATGTTGAGGGCGAGGCCGGCGAGGCTGGTTTCTTTGTAGCGGGATTGCATGTCGAGGCCGGTCTGGTACATGGTGGCGATGACCTGGTCGAGGGAGAGTTTGTGGTCGCCGGTTTCGTGCATGGCCATGCGGCAGGCGTTGATGGCTTTGACGGCGCCCATGCCGTTGCGCTCAATGCAGGGGATCTGGACGAGGCCGCCGATAGGGTCGCAGGTCATGCCTAGGTTGTGCTCCATGGCGATCTCGGCGGCGTGTTCTACCTGCTCATTGGTTCCATTGAGGGCGGCGACTAATCCTCCTGCGGCCATGCTGCAGGCCACGCCGACTTCTCCCTGGCAGCCGACTTCGGCTCCGGAGATGCTGGCGTTTTCTTTGTAGAGGATGCCGATGGCGGCAGCGGTGAGGAAGTAGCGGATGATGCCTTCCTGTTTTTCCTGCTGCGTTCCTTCGATGAAGTGCGTGTAGTAGTTGGCGATGGCGGGGATGACTCCGGCGGCGCCGTTGGTGGGGGCGGTGACGACGCGGCCTCCGGCTGCGTTCTCTTCGTTGACGGCCATGGCGTAGACGGTGACCCAGTCGATGGGAGCGAGAGGGTCTTTGGAGCCGATGGTGTTGAGGCGTTCGGCGAGGCGGTGGGCGCGGCGGCGGACGTTGAGGCCTCCGGGGAGGATGCCTTCGGTGGCGATGCCGCGCTCGGTGCACTGCTGCATGGCTTGCCAGAGGGCTAGGATGCTCGCTCGGATCTTTTCTTCGGAGGATGCATTTGTGGCGGAGAGAGGAGAAGCAGGTCCTCCGCTTCGCGAAGGATGACAACTTTCAACTGACAAAGATTGGGGGCGGTTGATGGAGATGTTTGGGTCGTTGAGGAGGGCGACTTCGTTTGCGAGCAGGAGGTTGGCGATGGTGAGGTTGTGCTGCTTGGCGGTGGCGAGGAGGTCGGCGGCGCTGCGGAAGGGATAGGGGACGGTGCGGGTGCTCGTCAAGCTTTCGGCGGTGCGTTCGGCTTCGGAGACGATGAAGCCTCCGCCGACGGAGTAGAAGACCTCATCGACGAGTTTTGTGCCGGTGTTGCCGAAGGCGGTGAAGCGCATGCCGTTGGGGTGCGAGGTGACGGCTGGGTCGGGGTACATCTGGTTGCGACGGAAGTTGAGGTTCTCAGATTCAGTGAAAGGGATGGTCTTGCGGCCTGCGAGCTTGAGAGAGTTGGTGGAGCGGATGGCGGCGATCTTTGTCTCGACGGTGGCGGGGTCGACGGTGTCGGGTGCTTCGCCGAGGAGGCCGAGGAGGATGGCGCGGTCGGTTCCGTGGCCGATGCCGGTGAGGGCCAGTGAGCCGTAGAGGTCTACGTTCACCTTTGCGGTTTTCTCGAGGAGATTCGCGGAGGCGAGTTCGCGGGTGAAGCGGAGGGAGGCTCGCATGGGGCCTACGGTGTGGGAGCTGGAGGGGCCGATGCCGATTTTGAATAGTTCGAAGAGACTGGTGTTCACGGTGGCTATTGTAGGGGGCGGCGTGTGGTTTTGGCCGGACGCGCGGATTGGGTGGATTTTGGCTGGGATTTCAGCTGGGATTTTTTAGGGGACTTCTTTTGCGATTGCTTCTCCTGGAGGTTACGGTAAGCGGTTTTGAGGGCGCCGGCCATGATGGACTCGTCGGCCTGGTTAAGGTGGATGAAGGTCATGCCCATGCGTCCCCATCCTCCCTGGACGGGAGAGAAGATGTGGGGCTGGTCGGCGATGAAAGCGCTTTGCTGCTCGGTGGTGAGCTTGAGGACGCCGCAGCCTTTTTCCTGGGCGGAGAGGGTGGCGAAGATATGATTATTGATGCGGAAGTCGGGATGGTTCATGTGGGAGGCTTCGACCGCTCCGGGGAGTTCGAGGGCGAGGCGGCGGAAGAGCGCAATGGGTGAGTTTGTCTTCATCTGGTTTCTTCTGCTGCGTTCTTTCCCCTTTTCGGGAGAGATACCCCTCCGCCGCTGCCCGGCGACAAACCATTTTTTCATTAATTTATAGGAGGAGACTCCTTGCAATCCGGCGGCGGAGAGTTGGTTGTCGGCGAAGCTGCGCGATCGGCTGGTTGGGGGCGGCTCTTGATCGGCCGCTGGTGTGGCGGCTTCGCTTAGACGAAATCTGGTCTTTTATTGCTATTGCGAAGTTCTGGAACGGGCGCTGTGACGCGCCGGACATAGAGGAAGAGCAAGACCTGGAAGGCGACGAGGAAAATGATTGCCATGATGGGAAGTGCCCAGGTGGCCCACACCGGCATGGTCGTTTGGCCGAGGGAGTGGGTCGGATTTGCCAGCATTGCTTGTTCTGCGTGTACAACGTGCAAGGCGAAGACACCGATGGCGACATCAATGACCGTCGTCACCATTTTCGCTGCGTAGATGATGGCTGCGACAGGATGCATGAGCCAAAGCGCGATGATTCCGCTCGCCGAAAGAACGATTTCGATCCACATTATAGCGACGGAAAACAATCGTGCATGATTCTGAAATTCGCTCGTCTGCGTGGTCAGGACAGGCTGGTGTCCGGGCAGCATGAGGAATAACCGATAGCCCAGGTACAGGGCGGTTACGACGCAGATGATTGTGGCAAAGAAGGGACGCGTCCGTTCCATCGTTGTCATTGCCTTTCCTCTGGAGTCGCCGACGATTGTATACCCGCCGCTTTCGGGTGGGTGGCGGTTTGGGTAAGGAGCGGATTCTCCGCTGCGCCACTCACGATGAGACTGTGAGCAGCTTCGGTCGAATGACGATTCTTTTGTCCCGATGCTGATTCCGCTTAGCTCGCCGTATGGCACGCCACAGGTCGATGATAGTTTGTTCACGCCTTGGAGCGATGGCTTTGTTCTGGTAGCGGATACGCCCGTGAATACTGTCCACAAGATCGAGAAGGCGGAGTTTGCGCCAGGCGTGGCTTACTCGGCTGGCGTGGCCGGCAGCAGTGCGGCGCCTGGCTTTGTGGGCGGCTGGACCTGGAGTTCGGGCAGGCGACGGCGGTGGTGAGCGGACTGAAGAGCCCGCATGGGATGGTGTTTGTGAAGACCTCCGACGACGATGACTCGCTGCGGGAGCAGATCAAGGACGTCTGCCACAAGCTGCTTTCAAATCATTAACAGAGACTATGACGGTAAAGAAGGCCGTCAGCGAGCGGCCTTCTTTGCTTTAACTGCCTTTTTGGCGGCTTTCTTCACGGTCCTGGTTGCTTTCTTTGCCGCTTTCTTGGTCGATTTCTTCGTGGATTTCTTGCTAGCGGCTTTCTTCGCACCTGTGGTGGTGCCTGCATTGAGTAGGGCGATGAGCTTTGTGCCGATTGGGGTGCCGAGGCCGGTGCAGGGATCCCAGCCGGGGCCGGCTTTGAAGCCTAGTGGGGAGCCGGTGTAGTTGGTGCCGGAGGTGATGTCGTTGAAGGCGGCTTTGCCTTTGGCGGAGTAGATGGCGGGTTGGATGAAGCCGGCGGACTTGCCGTTCTGCGCGTTGGCGACGGCGATGAGGCCGGCCCAGAGAGGCGAGACGGCGCTGGTGCCGCCGATGACCATGTTTTTGCCGTCGACGCGGATGACATAGCCGGTGACCGGGTCGGCGTCGCCCGCGACGTCGGGAACGCCGCGACCGCCGGCGGGGTTGGTGGGTTTGGGGACGCCCGCGCTGGCCTGCCATGGGGGCAGGGGGAAGAAGTTGCTGACGCCGCCGCCGGTTGCGCCTTCGTTGTTGGTGAGTTCGTTCCAGACGACCTCGGAGGTGATGGTGGAGCCGCTGCCTAGGAGTTTGGTTCCACCGCAGGCGAGGACGTGTGGGCTGGAGGCGGGGAAGTCGACGTGGTTCTGGCCGCCGGTGACGCCGTCGGTGGAGCCGTTGTCGCCGGCGGCGACAGTGATGGTGATGCCGAGGGCTGCGGCGGATTGGCATGCTGCGTCGAAGGCTGCCATGGCCTGGGCGGTCCAGTTGGATTCGGCGGCGCCCCAACTGATGGAGATGACGCTGGGTTTGTTTTTGGTGTCGTGGACGGCGTTGGCGACGGCGTCGAGGAAGCCCTGGTCGGTGTTGGGGGCGAAGTAGACGACGATGTTGGCTCCGGGTGCTACGGCGGCGGCGACCTCGATGTCGAGCATGACTTCGCCATCTGCGCTGTTGGCGTTGGTGGGGGAGTTCTTGCCGCCGTCGACTGAGACCATGGAGACCTTGGGGGTTTTCTGACCGATGGATTTGAAGTAGGTGGTGAGATCGGCGGTCCTGTAGCCGCCGCCTAGTTCAATGATGGCGATGGTCTGGCCTGCGGCGGATGCGTTCGGCGGGAATTGGTACAGCGCGGCGATCTGGGGCGGGGTGAAGGAGGTGCTGGAGCCGCCGGCGTGAGGAGAGGCGAAGCCGCTTCCCTGGGCTATCTGTGCGCTCATGTTTCCGGTTTCGCCCAAGACACGAAAGTGAGCCTGGGCCTGCGGACGGTTGTCTAGACCGAGTACGGCCTGGACGGGACCGATGAGTTCGGCAGGCAAGGTGATACTGCCTTCGCGTACGCGGTAGGAGGCGCCTTCGTGGGCCATGTGGACGAGGTTGACGCCGAAGGCCTTCTGCATATTGGCGATTGTGCCGATGAGTTTGATGGTGCGGCGTTCGGGGCCGGGAGTATCCGGCGCTACGGTGAGGCCATACTCTTTGGCGAAGTCGCGGACGAGCTTGACGGCGACTGGGTCTGCGGCGTGGCTCTGACGGTACTGAGTGTGGGTGAGACGCTCTTTGCCGGTGCGGTTGCTGGGTTTGAGCGGGGCCTTGCGTCTGACGACAACCGAGACAGTAATTTTGGCGCCAGCTGGCGCGGGTTTTTCCCCGGCAGCCTGGACGAATGGAGCCTTTTCGCTGCCCGGTAGAACGGCGCGAGGGGAGGCGGCGAGGTTAGCGATCGCTTTCTTTTTCGTTGTCATGAGGAGAATCTCCAAATTTTGGGGGATGAATTTGTGAGAGGGCCGTGCGCGAATAGCGCCAATTGTGAGCGAGACCATAGTATGCCAGCACCGGTTCGGATGGAAGGTCGATGGAGGCGAAATATTTCTGACGGGAGAAGCCGATGACCTCTGAGATAGACTGGGCATCACTTTTTTAGAGTAATGGTGGCGAGGGTGAAGTTCGTTTACTAGTAAAAGTGGAATTTCGAGAGGGTCATGCATGCAGGTTTCAACGTCGGTCGGCACGGATACGAAGGCACAAGGCGACACTAATCAACCGGTGTTTCCTGTTGGGCAGATGTTGCTGTTTTCGCTGGTGACCGTGCTGTTTTTTCTCTGGGGGATGTCGAATAACCTGACGGACATTCTGGTGCAGCAGTTCAGGAAGTCGTTCGAGTTGTCGACGTTCAGCGCGCAGCTGGTATCGACGGCGAATTTCACCGGGTACTTCTGCATGGCGATTCCTGCAGCGCTGGTGATGCGACGTTGGGGGTACAAGACAGGGATGGTGATGGGGCTATGCCTGTTTGGCTGCGGGATGATTCTGTTCTGGCCGCGGCGGTGAGCGGACAGTATGTGCCGTTTCTGGTGGCGCTGTTTGCTGTGGGATGTGGGGCGTCGATTCTGGAGACGGCGGCGAATCCGTTCATGGCGCAGTTTGGGCCGGCGGAGACCTCGGAGCGGCGGCTGAATTTTGCGCAGTCATTCAATCCTCCGGGGACCATCCTGGGCGTGATTGTCGGGGGGCAGTTCATCTTTTCCGGGGTGGAGCTGAAGGCGCCGGAGGTGGCGGCGATGAAGCAGGCGGGAACGTACGCGGGTTATCTGCATGAGGAGTTGATGCGGGTTGTGCCGACTTATCTTGCGCTGGGATCGGCGGTGCTGCTGTTCGCGCTGATCCTGTCGCGGATGAAGTTTCCTTCGATGAGGAACGCGGCCGAAGGCGAAGAGGAGGGTGAGGGCAGTTTTCGCGCGCTGCTGGATTATCCGCAGCTCTGGTTTGCTGTGATTGCGAACGTCTGCAACGTGGGGGCGCAGATCTGCATGTGGAGCAATCTGATCCTCTACATGAAGCAGTATACGCCGGTGAGTGAGCGGACGGCTTCGTGGTATTTGACGGCGACGCTGGTGATGCTGGCGGTGGGGCGGTTCGCTTCGACGCCGTTGATGAAGTATGTTTCGCCGAGTAAATTGCTGGGTGTTTATGGGTTGGCGAATGTGCTGCTGATGGCGCTTGCCGTTCTTCGTCCGGGGATGGTGGGAGCGTATGCGATCGTTGCTGCAAGCTTCTTCCTGTCCATCATGTTTCCGACGATCTTTGCGCTGGGGCTGAAGGGGCTCGGGCCAAATACGAAGCTGGGTGGATCTTTCCTCGTAATGGCTATCGTTGGCGGCGCGGTGTTCCCGCTGGTGCTGGGATGGATTGCGCGGGCGACGGGCAGTTTAGCGTGGGGGTATATCGTTCCGCTGGTTGGTTTTGCGGGGGTGGGGTTGTATGGATTTCTGGCGCCGCGGGTGCAGCCGAAGGAGGTCGCTGCGGCCCCGCAGGTGATTTGAGCAGCCTTCAACGGTTTGCCGAGTGTAGACGCTATACCTGGCTTGTGCTTGGTGAGGCACCAAGATAAAACTCGACGGTAAACGTGGTTATGCCGCGCTCGTGTTCGGATATGGTTTGAGCCTGCTGCCGGAACTATTGAGTCATATCTCTTTACTGCCAAGTATGTCGATTTGCTCTTCCAGTGGATGGGAATCATTCTCTTGCCCGGTTTGCTCGTCGCTCTCCCGCTGAGCGGAGGCAACATTCACGATCCGAATTTGTTCATAGCGACTATAGTTTCGGGCTTGTTCTATTCGATCCTTTTCTACCTATTGCTCTCTCTTGTCGCGCGATTCAGGCGAACTGGAAGCCAACCTGACATCTCCGCAAGCTGAACTCCGGGATGGCGGCTTTCGCAGGGTGTAGGCCTCTAGAAGTGGCGCAGGGTCTCTGAGGGCGTGGTGATCTTGTAGTCGGGGTCGCCGGGGATAGGGTCGAAGCTGGTGCTGCGTTCGAGCGATCGGCTGACGATGTCGCGGGAGCCGAGGCCGACGGCGAGAGCGAGCGTGAGGACGATGCCGCCGAAGAGGATGCCGAAGGCTAGTTCGACGACGGCGCCGCCGATCTGGAGGTGGTCGAGCACCATGGCTGCGGTGAGGACGAGGACGAGCCACTTGATGCCGAGAGAGAGGAAGCGGGCATATTGGAGTTTGGCGTTGACGGCTCCGATGAGGACGGAGCGCTCCAGGAAACGGGCGATGACGGTGCCGGCGATGAGAAGAAGGACGGCTCCTACGGAGTGAGTGATGT
>JAOAPF010000025.1 GCA_025462755.1 Edaphobacter sp. | reverse complement strand
TGCGCGTGCGTACCGCACCTCTTCTCCCCACACCCTGTAGCAGAAACGTCCCAGCATCGCATTGATCTGGTCAGGGACTTCCAGCATGGAGAAGTGCCCGCTATCCAGCGTCTCTGCAACATAAAGATCCCGCCACATATTTTTGAGTTTTTCGAGGTTTGTGACAAAAGGGAGAGAGCGGATATACGCACTGGGCACACGACACGAGAGTATCGATTTGGTTGAATCGTACTTAAGAATATGGTGTTCGAATGCCGACAGAGCGACTTCACGCGGAGTATGTTTCATACCGTCAAGAATTGCGGAACGAAGACTCGTATCTCGTGAAGGCAATTGCAAAAGTGAAGCTATATGCTCCATACCAGCACCGAAATCCTGTGCTATTAGGTTTTCATACATCTCTCGAAGAGCGTCCAACACGGGGGCTTCTGGCTGTAATACTGTGTCAATCAATACGATTCCTGATAGGAGGTCGGGGTAACGTGTTGCAATCTCAAGAGCAATGGTCCCGCCCATGCTGTGCCCGACCACGATCGGCTTTTCTAACATGAGATCTTTGCAGATTGCTGCAAGGTCCTCCGCGAAGAGACCAAGAGTATATTCCATTTGCGGCTTATCGCTTCGTCCGTGTCCACGAAGATCCACGGCAATGACATGATAGTCCGCTGCAAAGGCAGCCATCTGGGGAGAAAAGTGGCTGTGATTGCCAGTCCAACCGTGCACAAAGACTAAAGAACGGTTACCTGTACCCATCTCTGCATATGCGAGCCGCGCCATGTCACGAACAATGTATTCCATAGACATCTACCTCGATCAGGACTCACACGATCGAAATCGGGTTGAGGCCAGTCGTCAGCGAGTGCTGACCAACCTAAGTAGATAACTGATTGGAGGAGCCGGTGCAATAGTTCTTGCGAAGATGTACTCATTCATGCGAAAAGTCTTCACGGCTTGCTAATTCACCCTGGAATAGGGCCGCTATTATGGCTCTATAGCAATGTCTGTGGGTGAAGATGGCTGTGGAAGAAGGCGCTCCGTGAAAAATTCCAAGTGCGGGACTTTTCCACCTCGCTTGGAAATCCCGCAAGTGCGGCCGGATTCCCACTTCTCCCACCGCCCCGTCCGCGACGAGGCATGAGTCTGATCTTCCCGGCAAGAAGAAATAGCTGATCCTCAGCGTGTTGGCTTAGTTTGCTGTTTGCGAAGACAAAAGACTCAAGGCTCACATGCAGGAGAGATCAGCTATTCGGCTACAGGTAAAGACCATCTTGAACCGAATTCAAGCCTTTATTGGGTTTGTTTATCAGGACGTGCGGTTGTGCGCGGGCCAGGGCAACGCGGAGCAGATTGAGATCACCGTCATGCCGCATGGGGGCATTCGTGGGCGATGCTCCCCCTGCCGCCGGCCAGCGCCTGGATATGACCGGGAGCGACGGCAAGCATCCGGTGACCGGCGCCATGATGGGATTTCTTGCTCGCTGGGCGCGAGGCTGAGTTGGCGAGAAACGGCTCAGGCCTTTCAGACCAGTTGGGAAGCGGTCTATCGGTCGGTGGAGTGGTTCGTGGAGTGGGGTCTGGAGCATCGCCAACTCGACGGCATCACATCGATCGGCGTGGACGAGATTCACTGGAGACACGGAATGAAGGCCGACAACTTCCTGACTGTCGTTTACCAAATCGACGCAGGCTGTCGGCGGTTGCTGTGGATCGGAAAGCGGCGCTCGGAGAAGACGCTGCGGCAGGGCTTGAAGGCGCTGGGACCGGATGTGGTCAAAGGGCTGCGCTTCGTCTGCAGCGACATGTGGAAGCCCTACCTCAACGTTCTTGCCGCCGAGGCGGGATCGGCGCTGCATGTGATCGCGAAATCTTTGGTAGGCGACAGTTCCCGAAGGCAACGGGTGCCCGTCAACCGTACTCCCTTCCTGCGACACCTCCGCCCGGCGCAACTCGATTCCTTGTTCTGTGCCAGTTTCGATCACACGCGTATTCATCCGCGTCAGGACAGGCTGGCGCACAATAAGAAGAAGCCTTTAGCTAAGGCTCCTAAGGAACTCACCCCACCTGTTCAAGGGGGATGAGCGTGAAGCCCAGAGACTTGGCTTTGGCGCGTAGTTTGAGCTGTGGTGGAGAGATTGTGCGGCCATGCGCAGAGCGGTGGCGGCACGGCACTTGACCTTGCGCGTGCCCACCCAGAGCACTTTGCCGCCGCTGATATCATTGTCCGGACCCAGCCCCATCCAGGAGGCGAAGGCCGAGGCACTCCGGAACTTGGTGAAATCCGGGCCAATCTCTCCAAACAGGGTTTGCGCGATGCCGGTCCGGATGCCGGGAATAGCGGTCAAGTCAACTCCGAAGGTGCGCTGCAGCTGCGCTTTCAAGACTCCGTCGGTGGAGAGCTTCGTGGGCGTCGATGGTGCTGCCGGCGCCTGAGTTGGGCTTGGTGTTTGGATCCTCTCCAACTGCTGCCGGATCTCGCGATCACAGTCATCGATCAGCTCGTGGTAACTGCGATAAGCGGTTAGCGATTGCCGCAAGGTGAACAGATGCTCGTGCCGGTAGAGATACCGAATAGCATTCCACCACAAAATCGTCAGTTCGATCGGAGCGTAGCGAAGTGGAGAAACCTGCGGTTGAGGCCTTGCGTAAGCCCTGTGTACGAAACTACTGGTGGCGGTGACTGGAATCGAGCCAGTGATCTACGGGTTGTGAGTCCGTCAATCAGGCCTCGTCTGTTCACTTTGGTCTTTCAGTAGATACCGAAGGCAACGGGTGCCCGTCAACTGTACTCCAGTCCTGCGACACGTCCGCCCGGCGCAACTCGATTACTTGTCCAGTGCCAGTGTCGATCGCACGCGTATTCATCCGCGTCAGCACAGGCTGGCGCACAATATGCGGAATGATCAGGAAGACAATCTCATCCCGGATACTGCTTTTGTCGGTCGAACTAAACAAGTTCTTCAAGAAAGGTATCTGGCTAAGACCAAGTGTTCCAAATTTCCCATTAGACTCATCCACCTCGAGCAGCCCGGCCAGGATACTCGGCTCCCTTCTTTCAACTGAATCACCTGTTCTACCGTTCGTTGTCCAATAACTGGCTTCGTCACGCCAGAGATTGTGACATTACTCGGATTCGAAGTTACTTCGATCTTCATCTTTAGCGAGATCTCTGATCCAGATGGACAGTCGGAGTCATCTTCATCACTACGCCAATATCCATATAGGTAAACTGTGTCTGCACACCGATGCCGCCAATTCCGCCTGATACGCCGGAGTTGTAAGAACCAATCGCAACTGGGATCTTCGATCCGATCTTCAGTTGTGCTTTCTGTCCATCCGTTGCACGGACACGAGGGTTCTGCAAAATCCGGGTATCTACATCCCTCAGCAATGCATCTGCTTGAGCAGTTCCAATCGACACAGCGAAGTTCGATCCGTTTAGCTGTGCCAGTTCAGCGCCAGATTTGATAATGCAGTCGCCGAAGTTGATGAGGTTGCTGATTTAGTCGTCGAGGTAGTTGTCGATGTAGAGGAGTTGGTACTGCTCGTCTCCGGCGTCAGTGTAACCTTCTGCGGCAGCACAATCCCAAGTTTCCGCTCTTTGTCTCTGTTCACTTCCAGCACCGCAACATCGACTACAACCTCAGGCATTGTGCGGTCCAGATTGTTCAGTAGTTCCTGCGCCAGAGCTAGCTGATCAGGAGTTGCGCGCAGCACAATCGCATTCTGGCTCGGCACCAGAAAGACCTTCGTTGTTTGGTCAAAGATATTGCGCAGTGCTGCCAACACCTCTGTGGCATCCACCTGCTGACTCACATTCGACAGATAGAACGTCTGCATCGCCATTGGATCGAGGTCCGTGCGGCGCGTCCGAGTATTCTGCGCAACGAAGATCGTATTCGAGGTCATTGGTTTCCAGAAGGTCCCGGACATCATTCCCATGATGCGTAACGCCTCATCAGCGTCACATTGGTCAGATCCATCGGAATCCGCTTCGAAGTGTAATCAGTGTCAAAGATCACGTTCAGACCCGCAAGCTTGCCCAGTGCCTGGTAGATCTCCTTCGTATCGGCTACCGTATGCAGCGTAATAGGGTCGTTCGACACAGGCCGTAGAGTAATCGGTCCGGCAGAGTTCGATGAAGGTCGCGTCATTAGATCAGGTAGCTATGCCTGCGCAGCGGGGGAGTTGGAGACCATCTTCTGTGTCGTATCGATCTCCTGGATCGCTGCCTGATTACCCCCATCGACCTCCAGCGCTCGATGAAACTCCGCAAGTGCATTACTCAGATCTCCGCTCTGTCGTAATACGCGGCCACGGTCCACATGTGAAGTTGCCGCGTGAAAACGCACTCGCTCAAAGGAAGTCTTATAGCGCAGATCCCCACCTTCTCCTGATGGGCGTGACGATACGCCTCAAAGGCTGCATCGTAATCTTCACGCGCCTCTGCCGCCAGGCCAATCTTGCTCCACTTCGCCGCTGACTGAGCATACGTGGGGAGGACCAGGAACGAGATTCCGAGAACCAGAGATACAAGAATGAGAAAATAACCCTCCCTCCGTTCTCGGTAAATCTTGCAGATGCTCAATGTCCTGAACCAATTGGCTACTGTTTTCGCGTTGATCCCGTGACGGCGAGCTAATGCCCTCAAGCTCTCTTCACTTATGTTGTATCGCTCGACGGATCGGCTCTGTCGTCGTGGCGCTCCGGTGAAGTACCTGTCCCATAATGCCTCTATCCATCCTCTGGAATAGAAAGGCTGCACCATCAAATGCCGGGACTATACATCAATCCAATCTGCCAACGTCATACCTCGCCGCCCTGTCAAGGAGCCGTCAATTCTGGCTGAAAGTGCTGCCGAAGACTGCCTTTCTATTGGATGGGAAACAAGTGTCTGGGCACTTGGGAGTAATACGGCTGAGTGTTTGCGTAAATGTCCGACAAATCGACACATGACAGAACGTTTGGACACAGTTCGTTCTGTTGTCAGAGCTACAACGAAGAGAGACCGATATTTCAGCCACACGAGAGAGTGTATGAACTCTACCGCGCAAGTTACTACAGGCGCAGCCAACAAGGATCAGATTTTCAATATGTCTCCATCTCTCCTTCTTTTCAACGCATACCACATACCGGAGATCGAATGAAAATCGCTTTTTTAGGTGTTCGCGTACCAGGCCACCTCAATCCAATGACCACACTGGCCCGGAGGCTTAAAGCACGTGGACATGACGTTGTGTTTATCTCCGTTCTCGACACCGAGCCCTACGTTCGTGCAGCAC
>JAOAPF010000009.1 GCA_025462755.1 Edaphobacter sp. | reverse complement strand
CTTCATGCTGTTGGTTCAGCAGCTTCTCGCGAGTCGCATTGAAGTTCTTCGCGATATCCTCCGCGGTCGGCTCCTGTTTGTCGAGGACACTCAGCACGACACCGGACCGCCCCGTATTGATCGGCCCCGAAATCGCACCCTTGGCCAGCGAGAAGGCAACCGAACCCGGACCGCTCATCGCGCCAAGGTCAGGCACCTGGCCGTCCTTGCTCACCAGGTCGCTCGTCTTCACCGGAAGGTTCATCTCTGCCGCGGCCTTCTTCAGGTCATTCAGCAGCTTCGCCCGGTCGTCCAGCTTTTTCAGCTGCGCATTCATCAACTGCGGCACCTGCTGCTCACGATAATCTTCGAGGATGTGCGCCTTGTACTCCGCAAAATCGGGAGCATGCGCAGGCTTGATATCCGTCACCTGGAAGACCGCGAATCCATCGCCGGTCGACGCCGAAGCCGGATCAGCACCCTTCACCACAGCGAACGCCTGCGACAGTAATCCGGCCCCGTCCGACAGCCCGGGAATGACGCCATCCTTCGCAACGTAGTCCGTAGTCACCACATGCAGCCCCTTCGCAGCGGCCGCCTTGTCGATGCCGTTCTTCTTCGCATCCGCAGCGAGTGTCGAAGCAAAGGTCTGCTCCGCCGCACCCGCACGCTGCTGCTCCAGAATCGGAACAATCTCCGCCTTCACCTCGGCCACTGGCTTGGTGTGCGCGGGTTCCTTCTGCTCGGTCTGGATGATGTGATATCCAAACTGCGACTTCACCACATCTGACGTCTGTCCTGGGTTCAGAGCCATCGCAGCCTTCGCATACGCCGGATCGAGACCGCTCGTCGGATACATCGGCAGCTCGCCACCCTGAACCTTGCTGCCTGGGTCGTCCGAGTTCTTGCTCGCCAGATCCGCAAAGTTTCCGCCCGCCTTGACCTGCTTCAACAGATCCTCCGCCTTCGCCTTGGCAGCCGCATCGGTCTTCGCGTCCGCGCCCGCAGGAACAGCAATCAGGATGTGGCGGGTTTTCACCTGCTCCTTCACCTGATACTGATCCTTGTGCGCGTTGTAGTAGGCCTGGACATCCGCGTCCGAAACCTGCGGCTTGCCGCCGGGCAGATTGGACGCGTCAAAGGAGACATACTGAATCTTGCGAGTCTCCGGAATGGCCGTCGCATAACGCGCTGCGTTGTTCTTGAAGAAGGCCTGCAGGTCGGCGTCCGAAGGGTTGATGCCCTTCCGCACGTCGTCCGCAGAGATCACAACATAGTCAAACTTCACCTTGGTGCCATCGGTCTTGTAGGCCTCGCGCACCGCGTTGTCGGACACCGTAACGCCGCCCGTAATCAAAGCCTGCAGGCGGTTCAGCTCCATGTCGCTCTTCACCTGCGACTCGAACTCCGCACGGCTCAATTGATTCCCGAACGCGCTCGAAACGAAGTTGATGTAGGCGTCGTCGCCGATGTAGTTCCCATTGGGAAAGAGATATTGCGCAAACGGACCGGTCTGCAACTCGCGCCGCAGATCCTCATCGCTCACCTGCAGATTCATCCTGTCGGCTTCATGCTTCAGGATCGCCCGCTGTACCAGGATCTGCCCGGCGCGCGGCAAAAGATACGGCATCAGGGCTTCAGGGAGATGCTGCTGCTGCAACTGGCGCGCGGCCAGCTGGTTCACTTCGACCGCCTTGATCGGCGTACTCTCGCCAATCGTTCTGCCGAGGAGGCCAGGCTCCTTGACCGTTGCGTACACCGACGAATCAGTCGTGCTGGCGTTGTCGAAGATACCCGGCACAAGGGTAATCACCATCGTTATGGCTGCCAGCCCAATAATGACGGCGAAGATAATCTTCATGATGCGGTTGTCTTGCTGCAGGAGACGAATCATGCTTTGTAGAGACCTTCACTTTACGTGGGCCCGCTTCCGTTCCGGAAAGCAGAGTGCCCGGGATTTTGCGTGACCATGCGGGGGAGCCCTTCGACTCGCGCCACGCCGGGTGCAGGGCAAGTAACTAGTATAAATCAATGGCCCCGGAGATTTCACCCCGGCGCCGCAATGAGCTTACTAGATCAGTTCCGGATTGCCCGACATCCTGCACCTCAGCGACCGGCTTCCAACAAAGTCCCGTATTCGTGTGCAATCCCAGAGAACCTACTCCGGAATCATCCCGATCGTCCCCAGCCACGTCTCCACCAACCCGGGCCATCTCGTGATCGGAAACTTCGTGCGCCGAAGCCCAAACGCATGCCCACCCTGCGCATACAGATGCATCTCCACGGCAACCCCAGCCTTCTTCAGCGCAATGTAGTACGCCAGCGAGTCGGCTACGTTGTCCACGTGGTCATTCTCCGCCTGCAGCAAAAACGTAGGCGGCGTCTGGCTGCTGACAGGAACTGCTGGATTCAACGCAAGATGCTTATCGGCAGTCGCCGGATGAGGAACCACAAACTTCTTGGTGCCTCGCTTGGCATCCCACTCCGCCGCGGAAAGCGACAGATGCCCCGGATAGATCACCACCGCAAAATCCGGGCGGCAGCTTTCCTTGTCGGCAGCATCGACAGCCGGGTACAAGCGCTTCTCATAATGCGTGCTGATCGCTGCCGCCAGATGCCCGCCCGCCGAAAACCCAAGCACTCCAATCTTGTGCGGATCGATGTGCCACTCCGCAGCGTGAAAGCGCACCAGGCCCACCGTCCTCTGCGCATCTTCCAGCGCCATCGGCGACTCAGGATACGGCCCCGATTTCGGATATGGCCCTACATCCGTCACGCGGTATTTCAACAGCACACACGTGATCCCTTTCGGCACCAGCCAGTCACAGACCTCCGAGCCTTCAAGATCGATCGCAAGAACCTGATAGCCTCCACCGGGAAACACGACCACCGCCGCGCCCGTGTTCTTTCCCTTCGGCGAATAAACCGTCATGGTCGGCCGCGTCACGTTGCTCACGCCAACCGCTGGCCTGCCGCCGGGAAGAAAGTCTTTCCCCGAAGTCTCGGCGTACTCTGGCCCCGCGACTGGCTGCGGATCAGGAGCCGCCCCCGGCCAAATCGGTATCTGCGAATGTCCCGGCGATGGCTGCCACACAGACTTCTGCGTGCTCAGACTGCCAAACGCAGACACAACAAAAAGAGCAAAGGTCAAAGGCTTCATCACAATCCCCAGAGGGCAGGATAGAGCAAGACGAACTCCCGTCAGAAGATAGGTTCCGAGAACGGCACTACGGCGGCCGCCTAACGCGTAGCCTCCGCCTTAGCCAGCACCATAGCCGACTTACCCGCAGCCGCCTCGTAGTACCGCACCATCCGCTGCGGCTCACTCGCCTGATACGGCGCCAGATTATGCGCCCAGCGAAACCCGATCGGCTGATACCAAAGCTCCGCCTCCACCTTGAACGGCCCCGCCGCACCTCCGGTCGAGACCACATACCGCACCGTGCTCC
>JAOAPF010000004.1 GCA_025462755.1 Edaphobacter sp. | reverse complement strand
GCGGCTGATTAGCGAAGGGCCCGTATTCCAAGGATAGGTTGACCCACATCTCTCCTACAGAGATGTGGGTTCGCGCACATAGTGCGCTTATCGGTGTTTATCGACTATCGGCTGAAGAGAACTACCGCCATCCTCCTCATGGGACGCTCTCTTGGCTTTCTCGAAAAGCGTCTATCAGCCTCTAGTAAGTATCAGTCGAAATGCAGTCGCCGCATGCCACATAGCCGACACGCATGAGTGCATAGCTCTGCACACTAGGAATCCTGGGTGGGCAAATCCAATCCGGGAAAGATATGGAGAGAAAACTAGTTAGCTCAATTTATGTAGCTGACCAAGAAACGCATCAAGAATGGCATTTCAGATGCTCTTAGAGGGGAGAAGCATGGTAATCAATACGAACGAAATCGAGGAGATCTTATGAAGAACGTAAGCAAACTAGTTGTAAGGATGGGGTTGCTATCCCTGTTGTCCGTGATGCCGCTCGCCGCGCAAATCGATAACGGAGTGGATTTTACAACCTCATTTCCGTTTTACGCAGGCAACGCCAAGATGCCGGCCGGCTCCTACAAAATAACCCACTCCGATATGGATGAGAGCATATTGCAGATCCAGAGTAACGATGGCGTTCATTCGGCGCTCGTTGAATTCATACCCACGCATTCTGCGCAACCTCATCCCCACTCCGATGTCACCTTCCACAAATATGGAGACACCGAGTACCTGAACCGGATTTGGGTCCAAGGTCAGGAATATGGAATGAAGGTTGATCCTACCAAGGCCGAAACGAAAACAGCCGCGAACGCTAAGGTCGTGGAACATTCACTATCCGCCAGCCTACGGTAATGAACATCACCCGCCTTAAGGTTTCATCGGGGCGGGTCGAGTTGAATACCGCACAGAGGAAGCCGCCGCAAACCAGCGGACGACACCAATACGCGGCGGTAGACGGGTGGTGATGTGGAACCCCTTGGTAATTTCCACATCATCACACGCCGCTCGGCCCGCTCACCCTGAGAAGCCTGTCGGATCCCAGACTGCGCGGCCTCGGCGCCCTTGAAATGGTCGGCACAGCAGAATATGGAGCGTCAATGTGAAGGAGCCGTTAGGTTGATGGAAAAGATGATTGAGCCCGGCCGTGGAATTCGGACTTCTATCTCGCACATCCGTTCCCCGCTATCGTCGGCTCACATCTGCTGATTTATTGCCCGCCACTGCTCGATACTTGCCGATGTACGTGATTTTTCTGCTGATCGCGCCATTTCTGCTTGCCATTGCGGCACGCCGAGGCTGGAAAAACATACTGCTGGCCGGCGGGTCTGTCTGGTTGCTTGAGCAGTTCGGTCTGCGTGCTTGGGTTCACGATGTGGTTGTTCATGTCACTACCCTGCAGATTCCACTGCAGGACACCGGCTCCTTTAACCTCTTCGCCTGGCAGATGGTGTGGGTATCCGGATTGTGCATCGGCGCCACCTCCGTCCAGGAAGGTCGCTCTTTCAGGCGGCCGCCCGTTTCGTTTATCAGGTCAGCGCCCTCATCTGCATCTTTTCACTGGTGTGCTGCACAACCGGTTTGGGAACCACCTCACTCAGCAGACGCTCGGATCAACCCGTCTCCCACATACATTCAGGTTTGACCGGTGACTAACAACGACGGGAAGCCGAAACCAAGGACCTGCATTCAGGAAACAACGGTTGAGGTATTCGTGCTCCTCAAATCGATACGATGTACGTGTCGAAAATTTTGAACCTCCGTCGAGAATTCGACCAACAACCCTGCCGCGTCAATACGCGCATACACGCTTCATCGTGAACCTGAGATATGTGGTTCACCATGACGATTCGCACTCGTTCCTCCTCTCTCTCTCTCTTGTCAATGGGCCGACGCCCCCAACCGAATAGTCGAAATCTCGACAGCACCTTGACTCATGGCAGGTATCGTTTCAGCAACTTACAAATGGTATGCCGTTTGCACTGAAGTGCAGCAGAGGCAAGAGAATGCTGCCCACCTTCCGCAACCCTAAGAGAACCATCCTCCGTCGGGTCCCACTCGTGCGCGCCTGGGTTTGGAGAGTGCTGCCATGATGGCGCTTGTACGAATTGCGCTTAAGCGCCCTTATACCTTCGTGGTGATGTCTCTTCTGATCGCTGTACTAGGAATCGGTTCAATCTTCACGATGCCGACCGATATCTTTCCCCCGATCAATATTCCCGTTGTCAGTGTCATTTGGTCCTACAACGGAATTTCGCCGGACGACATGGCGAGCCGTATCGTGACAATTTCCGAGCGGGCCATGACCACAACCGTCAACGATATCGAGCATATCGAATCGCGGTCATATACCGGCGTGGCGGTCATCCGTGTCTATTTTCAGCCGACTGCCAATGTTGAAATGGGAATTGCCCAGGTTACTGCCGTAAGTCAAACCCTGCTTCGTCAGTTCCCTCCTGGCACCTTTCCTCCGCTAATTGTGAAGTACGACGCCTCGAGCGTGCCGATTCTGCAATTGGGACTCAGTAGTAATACCTTGACCGAACAGCAATTGGCTGATTATGCGCAGAATTTCGTCCGCGTCGACTTATCAAGCGTGGCGGGAGCGGCCGTGCCGCTTCCCTATGGCGGCAAAACACGCTCCATTATGGTCGATTCAGATCCGCATGCTATGTACTCGTATCATATCTCTGCCTCGGACATTTCCAATGCCCTGACGAACCAGAGTCCTATCCTCCCGGCCGGCACCATCAAGATGGGGACCAGGGAGTATCTCGTCAAGACCAATAGCAGCCCGAACGCAATCCAGGAATTCAACATGATTCCTGTGAAGTCGGTGGACGGCGCCACGGTCTACATTAAGGACGTCGCGCATGTCCGAGACGGCTTCCAGGTCCAGACGAATATCGTGCGCCAGGACGGTCAACGGGGCGCCCTGCTCACTGTCCTCAAGAATGGTTCTACCTCTACCCTTTCCATCGTCAGCGAGGTGAGGAAGAGACTGCCGCTTATCCTTGCGGGACTGCCAAAGACGCTGCAAATCAAGCCGATCTTCGATCAGTCCATATTCGTACGAGCCGCGGTCAGTGATGTGGTCCGAGAGGCGACAATCGCCGCCGCCCTCACGGGTTTGATGATCCTCTTCTTTCTCGGTAGCGTTCGCAGCACCATGATCGTTTGTATTTCGATTCCCCTTTCCATTCTGAGTTCAATCATGATCCTCAACTCCCTGGGGGAAACGATCAATGTAATGACCCTTGGCGGGCTCGCTTTGGCGGTCGGCATCCTCGTCGACGATGCCACGGTCGAGATCGAGAATACAAACCGCAATATCGCGATGAAGAAACCTATCGTGAAGGCGATTCTCGATGGAGCCTCCCAAATTGCTACGCCAACACTCATCGCCACCTTATCCATCTGCATTGTCTTCATCCCAGTGTTCTTGCTCTCGGGAGCCGCCAAGTTCCTTTTCACACCTTTGGCGATGGCCGTCGTATTCGCGATGCTGACATCGTACTTCCTGACTCGCACGCTGGTTCCGACACTGATGCACTATCTGATGAAGCCCGAGGTTCCTCGAATCGAACGGCCAGAGGACGCTCCCGCACTCCCATCCGACGGCAGAATCTGGAAGATGCATAAGGCGTTCAATAGACGGTTCGAGAACTTTCGGGAGAAGTACCGGGAGTTGCTCGAGTGGATCATGCAGCATCGGGCTCCCTTCACTGCCCTGTACGGAGCCATCGTTCTCTCGTCATTGGCACTCATCTTCATCGTCGGTCGCGACTTCTTTCCGTCCGTTGATGCCGGTGAGATACGGCTTCACCTTCGCGCGCCCGCGGGTACAAGAATCGAGGAGGCTGAAGTCCTCTTCGGCAATGTTGAGCAGGAGATTCGGAAGATCATCCCTGCCAACAAGATGGATACGATTCTCGATAATATCGGCCTTCCTGCCAGCGGTATCAATCTGGCATTTAGCGACACTGCGACGGTCGGGGACGGAGATGGCGACATTCTTATCGCAATGAAGGAAGGTCAGCGCAGCTCGAGCTATGTGAAACCTATTCGGGAGATGATGCGCGAGAAGTTCCCGGATTGTGTCTCGTTCTTTCAGCCGGCCGATATGACGACACAGATCCTCAATTTCGGGCTGGCGGCTCCGATCGACGTTCAGATCGGTGGACGTGACAACGACGGCGACTACAAGATCGCCCAGGCGATGCGGAACGAGATCTCGAAGATTCCTGGGACGACGGATGTCAACATCTTCCAGGAGCCAAACTACCCGGAGGTTGACGTCAACGTCGATCGCGTTAAGGCAGAGCAAGCTGGACTCACCCAGCGAGATGTCGTCGGCAGCATGTTGGTCTCATTGAGCGCGAGCGGCCAGCTTTCGCCGAATCAATGGGTCGACCCGATGAACGGGGTCAGCTATTCCATTCTGGTGCAAACGCCTCAGTACAAGCTGGACTCGATGTCCGATCTCTTTCAGACTCCGATCACCTCTTCGACAAATCCGTTGTACGCATCAGTCGCCTCGTCCGGAATACTGCAGGCTCCTGTCGGATCTACGCTGGCCTATGGGAATCCAGGGGCCGTGAATAACCCTGGCGATCTGTTGGGTAATCTTGCGACCTTCAAACGTGGCGTTTCAATGGAAGCCATCGACCACTACTCCATACGTCCGGTGTTCGACATCCTCGTGACTCCCGACAGACGTGACCTTGGAAGCGTTGCAGGAGATGTTCAGAAGGTCATGCGGAAGTATCAGTCTCAACTACCCGGCGGCTCTACCATCACCCTTCGCGGGCAAGTACAGACAATGAACGACTCCTTTCTTCGTCTCGGAATCGGCATCCTCTGCGCCATGCTTCTGGTGTATCTGCTGATGGCCGTCAACTTCCAGTCATGGATTGACCCGCTGATCGTGCTTTCGACGATTCCATCGGCACTGGCCGGGATCCTCTGGATTCTTTTCATAACGCGGACCACGCTGAGCGTGCCGTCTCTCATGGGCACACTAATGACCATCGGAGTCGCAACCTCCAACGCGATTCTCGTCGTCACCTTCGCCAACGATGAGCAGACAGACGGAAAGAATTCCCTCGAAGCCGCACTGTCTGCGGGCTATGTCCGGATGCGCCCAGTGATCATGACTGCCACCGCAATGATTCTCGGAATGCTCCCTATGGCCCTGGCGTTCGGACAGGGTGGAGAGCAAAATGCGCCACTAGGGCGCGCAGTCATAGGCGGGCTCTTGTTTGTCACCGTGTCGAACCTGCTATTTATTCCTGTGATCTACAGCTACCTGCGGACGACACCTCCCGTGGACTTGGACAAGTTGATCGAAGAAGAGGCGCAAGGCGAGGCTTCGTAAGCACACAAAGTCTGTCGCAGCTTTACAAACCGAATCGAATGCTGCTGGCTGAGGAAAGTCCAATGACGCAAGAACACGAAGGACAAAATAATTTCAGTTCAAACCCCACGGTTACGACCCAAGCGACCCAACCGGGCCGGCCGCGCAGGAACGTCATTCTCATCGTCGCAGTCCTTTGCATCGTTGCGCTGATAGCGGTGGGCTTGATACCCCGCCTCTTTCTCAACAGAGACCTGAGAAAACAGGCTTCGCAGCAGGCCGCGACGGCGGCTAATGTTTTCGTGACGCTTGCGCAAGCATCGCCATCTTCCGTATCGGTTCAGCTGTCTGGAACCATGTCGCCCATTACGGAAGCCCCTGTCGTCGCCCGGACCGACGGTTACCTCAAAAAGAGGCTGGTCGACATAGGCGACCATGTCCACACCGGTCAGATTCTGGGAATCATTGACGCTCCCGACCTGGATCAGCAGGTTCAGCAGGCAAAGTCCCTCTACGAACAGAGCAAGTCAACCTTCGAGCAAAGTCAGGCAGCACTCGACCAGGCGAAATCCAACGCCGGTATTGCGGAGATCACGGCAGAACGATGGGCTGGACTGGTCAAGCGCGGTGCAGTGTCAAGGCAAGCGAATGACAACTATCAATTTGCCTACAGCTCACAGGTCGCGGCCGTCGGTGTCGCTACGGCCAGCGTCGCAGCCGCCAATAACAGCGTCGGCGCAAATGCTGCGAACCTCGATCATTACCGCGAGCTGCAAGGCTTTGAAGTGGTCCGCGCACCATTCGACGGCGTGATAACGCAGCGCAACGTCGACGACGGCGCTCTTATCACCGCAACCAATACCCTCATGTTCCGAGTCGCAAAGAATGATGTGCTTCGAACATTCATCGACGTACCGCAGATCAACGCGCCTTCGATCAAGGTTGGAGATACCGCGGATCTCAACTTTGTGCAGCATCCGGGTCAGGTCTTCCATGGCAAGGTCACCAGGACAGCGAATTCCCTCAACCTCAATACCCGCACCGTCCTGACTGAGGTGGATATCGACAATAACGACGGCTTACTTCTGCCTGGCATGTATGCGGCGGTCACCTTCCATGTCCCACGAACCGTGGCGGCAATAATGATTCCCAGTGAAGCTCTCGTCTTCAGGTCGAATGGCACTACAGTCGCTGTCGTAGATGATCACCACATCGTGACCTTCCGCCAAGTCGTCGTTGGCCACGACTATGGCGCTTCGATCGAGATCGTCTCTGGTCTGCAGGCGGGAGAAGCTGTCGTTGTGAATCCAAACGACACAACTTTCGAGGGCGCAAGGGTCAATCCCATAACAGTAAAACAGGCTGCTGGAAGTCTCTCGCCCGCCGCGCCGGCAAGCTCGAACACCCAAAGCAATACCCAGCAGAAATAGGCTGGACGCAGTCGGGAAAGAAGGGAAGATGACACGTTTGGTGGATACATGGGGACGAAGAAAGACAACCACGCATCAACGACGGGGGGTCGTTGGCGGAACGGTTCTCTTTCTTTCATTGGCGTACAGCTCCGTCGGATGGTCGCAGGCCCTACCGTCCGAGCCGAAAGCCGCCGTCAGTTCGTCCTCTCAGCTCGATTTCCGGCCGGCAGGCCGTGCCGGTTGGTTTCTCTCTGCCTACAGGGCTCCCGTCGTACGGCCCTCCCGTAGTCAGAACTCAGACTTGGTCTCGAATCTCCACCACGATGGAAAACTTTCCCTGACTCTGCAAGACGCCATCCAACTCGCCATCGAGAATAACTTTGACGTGGAACTTCAGCGATATGATCGCGGATTTGCGGCGACTGAAATTCTCCGCGCGAAGGGAGGCGGGCAGCTTCGTGGAGTGCCCACGACGGTCGGCGAGCTACCTTCAGGAGAAGGCGGCCCAGGAGAGCCTCTTCTGACGACAGTCGGCGGATATTCTCCCGTGCTACAGTTACCCAGCAGCGCGGCGGATCTCGCGACGATCACGGGGACGCAGAGCGATCTATCGATCCTGAGTCCGACGCCCTTCTCTTCTGGCCCTAATGTCCCGCAGTTCGATCCTTCCGTCGCTGCGACTGTAGGCCTCACCCAGTTAGATTATCCCCAGTCGGATGCATTCGCGACCGGATCGAATTACTTCTCCAGTCATTCCCTATCGGCAGGGGTAGGCTATACTCAGGGATTTTCTACTGGCACACTGCTGAATGCGACGTTCACCAGCAATCGAGTGAACGAGGCTTCAACCCGCCTCAACCTCAATCCTTTTACCACCGGTGCGCTGAACGTCACAATCACCCAGCCTCTGCTTCGGGGCTTTGGCATCCATGTCAACAGGCGCTTCATTCACATTGCGAAAAACGAAGACAGCATCGCTAAAGAGACCTTCGCACAGCAACTGATCAGCACAATCTCTGACACCACTCGTCTTTATTGGGATCTTGTCAGCCTGCAGCAAGACTTGCAGGTAAAGCGGGAGTCACTTGAAGCCGCCGAACGCTTATACAAGGACACGAAGAATGAGGTCGATCTTGGGACTCAGGCTCCTGTGGACCTTACCTCTGCGCTCGCGCAGGTTGCCAGCAATCGGCAAGCTTATATCAATTCAGAAGGCATGGTTCTGCAGCAAGAACTGCTTCTCAAAGAGGTTTTGACTCGTAAAGGAATTTCAGAGCCCGCGCTTGCAGCGGCTTCGATTATTGCTATCACACCGATTGAATCGCCTAACTCGGAGACAATCGAGCCCCTGGGAACACTCCTCGACAAAGCGATGAAGCAACGGCCTGACCTGGTACTCGCACAAGAACAGGAGGACAGCACGCGATCTGTATTGAAAGGCTCGCATAACGCCCTTCTACCCCAGCTCAACCTCGTAGCCTCCATGCAGAATAACGGAGGAGCTGGATTGGCGAGCGCGAATGTAGCTGCGGGAGGCGCCACCCCCCCGCCATCGAACCTCACGGGTGGATACGGCTCGATGCTCGGTCAGGTGTTCAAACGAGACTATCCCGACTATTCGGTAGGCGCGCAATTGAACATCCCGATCCATAACCGGATCGCCAGGGCAGATGCTGCACGAGATGAATTGCAGTACCGGCAGAGCGAGGTCCGCGTTCAGCAACTGCATAGTCAGGTTCGCCTTCAGGTTGGCAACGCATTTATTGCGGTCCAGCAGGCACAGGAGAGTTACAAAGCGGCGGTAGAAGCGCGTACGCTCCAGGTGCAGGCACTCGACGTTGAGCGCGCCAAGTTCGAAGCCGGTGTTGCCACGGCGTATGAGTTTCTGCAATACCAAAGCAGTCTGGCAGAGGCGAAGTCCGCTGAGGTAACAGCGCTTGGAGTCTATGCCAAGGCGAAGACCGCGCTCCAAAGAGCGGTTGGTTCAACCTTGGCTGACAACAACGTGACAGTAGACGATGCGTATTCCAATCGGTCGGCACAGGGGCAGTCGCCAGCCAAACCTTAGAAGAAGCATTCATAAAACACCGCGGAGCTGCGGATAGTCAGCTCCTCCCGGTCCGTAAAGAACATCTCCTATGTAGGCTGTTTCTATTAATATTGCCAACAAGCAGGATACGGTTTCGCTATTGCTACCTTACTCGACAGCGGCCTTCGGTATCGTCTTCGATCGAACAAAATGAGCTACCTGCATAGAAGCTGCTATGCAAGGGTCGTCAATGGCTAGCAATCTGCTAGCCTGCTTGAGCTAAGCTTCGGCTTCAGGCGAAGCAGCCTTTGAGGGTTGGCACTTTGATTAAGCTCGTCTGTGAGCCCTTTCATGCCGTCTTTAAACCCAGTTGGGCGTAATGTTTCAGAGATAATTGGCGTACCGCCAGCACACGTTTTCAATTTTCTTAGCCGCACGTGCTGCCGTCACTCACGATCGACAATCCCTCGGCGCGGTGCCACTACGCCAAATAGCGTTCAAGATTTACGACAAATAGCGGCTCTGGCGCACATTTGGTGATTCTTCCCAACTGGTGCTTCAGGGCGTAAGAGGGAGGTAGCTCTGGCGAGCTTCGCTCCTGCTGATGAGGCAAGGATGCCTGGTCCCGAACATAGCGGAAGTGACCCTAGTCTGTCTTGGCCCGAAGGATGGGGCGATCGAGATGCAGCTGCGTGCTTGTCGCAGCATCTCTACATCCCCGGCGTGTGGAACGGCTTCGCGCCGAGTCCATAGCCCCTTATCAACGGAAGTTGGCCGACCTTCCATGGGAAGGTCTGCCGGTGGTGATCCTGCTCCAGGCCCGGAAGTTCTTCTGCGTTGGCGACAGTTGCCGGCGGAAGATCTTCACCGAGCCGCTACCTGGCA
>JAOAPF010000540.1 GCA_025462755.1 Edaphobacter sp. | reverse complement strand
TGTCCCAGAGCGCGCTGCTCGCCCTCCTGGCTTCCGTCCTTGGCGCATTCTTTGCGGCGTGGTCAGCGCCCTTTGTGCTCAGCCTCGTCAATCCGCCCGACAACCCTGCGCGCCTCGCCCTTCCCGCCGACTGGCGTGTGCTTCTCTTCGGCTTCGGGCTCATTATTGTGATCGTTCTATTGCTGGGTTTGCTTCCTGCTCTCCGCGCCTCTGCCGTCCAGCCCGTCACCGCCCTCAAAGGTGGTGAAGATCCGCACTCGCCACGCCGTCTGATGCGTGGAGCCATCGCTCTTCAGGTGGCTTTCTGTTTCCTCGTCCTCTTTCTGTCTTCGCGCTTCGTCGCATCCTTCCAGCGCCTGCAGAACCGCCCCCTCGGTTTCTCCACCGACCGTCTGCTCCTGCTCGAAACCGTTGCCGGCAAAGGCCAGCTCCCCGTCGTCTGGAATCAAACTGCCGAGGCGCTCCGTGCCGTCCCCGGCGTCGACTCGGTCGCCATCTCGGGCTGGCCCCTTCTCGGGCGCATCGCCATAAATAGCGATATCTCCATCAACGGCGCGCCTCCCAGTCCGGCTCCCGCCTGGTTCCTGAACGTTTCCCCGGGCTGGCTCTCGACGATGAAGATCCCTCTCATTTCCGGCCGCGACTTTCGCCCTCAAGACACCTCGCCGGGAGCCGCCATCGTCAACCAAACCTTCGCTAACACTTTCTTCCCCGGCCAGGATCCCATCGGCCGCACGTTTGAACGCGGCGCCAATCAACCTATCAACAAGATCGTCGGCGTCACCCCCGACGCTCCTTACCGCGAACTGCGCGAGCCCAGCCGCGCCGTCTTCTATATCCCCTTCATCGAAATCGACACGAAATCTGCCTCCAAGCCCGTCGACTTCGCTACCTTCACCATTCACACCGATGTCCAGAACCCGCTCGGCCTCGCCGACTCCCTCCGTCAGTTCGTCGCGCAGGGCCACAACGGCCTTCGCGTCTCGAACATCACCACGCAGCTTGATCTGGTTCGCGACCAGACCATTCGCGAGCGCCTGATCGCCATGCTCGCCGCCTTCTTTGCCGCCGTTGCGCTGCTGCTCGCGGGCATCGGACTCTACGCTGTCCTCAACTACTCCGTTCTCCAGCGCCGCCGCGAGATCGGCATCCGAATGGCGATTGGCTCGACTCGGGCTGGCATCGTGCGCATTGTGACTCTCGATGTCTTCCTGATGATCGCGCTCGGAGGCTGCGCGGGCGTCGCGCTCGGATTCGGCGCGGCGCGTTATGTCGAGTCGCTTTTCTACCAGGTCAAAGCAACTGACGCAGATATGATCGCTTTGCCGACGTGCGCCATTCTGCTCACTGCGTTCGTTGCCACCCTGCCCGCCGTGCTTCGCGCGCTGCGAACAGATCCGACCGAAATTCTGCGTAGCGAGTGAGACCGAGATGCATTCATTAACAGATCTCATATGGCCCTGTTTGTTTGGCGTCATTAATTGCGATAGGGGCAATCGAAATGCACTCGCCAAAACCGATTAATACCGACAATTCGGCTTATCGACAGCGATTGATTGGTTCGCGCGAAAGGCGTTTACCTTCGTCTAATGGGGTCGCTGCCTTTGTTCTGGTTTAGTCGCGAATATGTTGAATCGCATCAGTAAGACATTCGGATGCGCAAGCACCACTTGATCAACAAGTAAATGTGGTGATACAGTCTGACCCCACACAACCTCGGAGGGCAGCCATGAGCGCAGGCGAAGTCCGTAGTAACGACGGGGCCAGCGTCGCGAGAGTCGACACGAAGCTTGAGATAGTCGTCATCCCGGTCTCGGATGTAGACCGCGCGAAGGAGTTCTACGGGAGGCTCGGGTGGCGGCTCGATGCGGACTATGACAACGGTGACGACTTCCGCGTGATCCAGTTCACGCCGCCGGGCTCGGGGTGTTCGGTCATCTTCGGCAAGAACGTCACCGGGGCAGCGCCCGGCTCCACGCAGGGCCTGTACATGATCGTCTCCGACATCGCGGCCGCCCGCGAGGAGATGCTCGGTCGCGGGGTCAAGATCAGCGAGGTCTTCCACGACGCCGGCGGCGTGTACGCTGGCCCGGACGAGCCGTATCTGTTTGGGCGGCGCAGGGTCAGCGGTGCGGATCCCGAGCATCGCAGCTACCGCTCGTTCGCCTCGTTCCATGATCCGGACGGCAACGGCTGGCTGTTCCAGGAGATCACGGCGCGGCTTGCTGGGCGTGTGGCCGGCGACACGACGTACGCGTCGGCGAGCGACCTGGCAAGCGCGCTTCGGCGTGCGGCGGCGGCCCACGGCGAGCACGAGAAGCGCACCGGCGGGCAGCGCGACGAGAACTGGCCCGACTGGTACGCCGAGTACATGGTGCGCGAGCAATCCGGCAAAGAGCCGCCGCAATAAATGACTACGACGTGATCGTCATATAAATTCTGAGGCCGCCAACCGGCGCGTAGCCTTTTTTGACTTCCGTTTCGTTTTCCTTCTTGCTCTGGCCTGAAGCTGCACCGCGTCAGCTTGCCCAATCCAGCTGAAAAGCATGATTGCCGCCAGGCCAGCCCCGGCCATGATCCTGATCATTCTTTCCCTCGGGCCCGTCTCATCGCGAGGTGTCCTTTCTCCGTCGCTGCTCGCTCTCCTTAATCATTTCGTTCAAATCCGCCGCTGGACGTATCTCGAACGGTCCACACTTCACTCCAGGATGTTGGGAGATGAGCTGAATTGCGTGATTCAGATCTCGCGCTTCAAGCACCAGAATTCCACCCAATTGCTCCTTCGTTTCCGCATACGGACCGTCTGTCACTGCAACCTTTCCGTTCTTCCAATACACGGTCATCGCTGTGTTGGCGGGCTGAAGAGCTTCGCCAGCGGCAAAATGTCCGTTCTGCCGCAGTTCGTCGTCGTAGGTAAAGCACTCGTCCAGCATGGTGTTGCGCTCGCCTTCAGACATGTTTTCGAACTTGCCCGGCTGGATATATCCCAAACAGATGTATTTCATAAATTCCTCC
>JAOAPF010000223.1 GCA_025462755.1 Edaphobacter sp. | reverse complement strand
TGCTTCACGCTCCGATCGTTCTCTGTTTCCCAGGTCATAAGCCGAGTAGCAAATCCGTGCTTTCCAAGAGCACATATCTAGTCTATGGATTGGATGCCGATAGGAATACCTCCGCACCCCGCGGACGAGAAGAGTGTTACGGAACAGATTGTGGCCACCACACAAGGTTTAGACTGGATCGGGTTCGGGTTTCCTGCAGTCGACTTTGACGTCTAATTGAGGATCTATGCGGCTTTCTTATCTTTGGCGATGTTTGGTGATGGGGGTTGCGGTAGCGATGGCGCTGTTCGCCGGCGTGGCCGTAGGGCAGGCAAAGGCCCAAAAGCAGAACTACGACAAGGCGGCTCGGGCCACTGTGCTACACGACGCGAACGTCTATGTCGCGGCGGATGCAGACGCGCAGAAAATTTCGCTGGTGACACCGGGCCATGAGGTCGTGGTCGTCGAGCGGAGTTCGCCATGGGTGAAGGTATTCGCAAATACCGACGTGGGTGACGAGGCGAATGAGGATGACCGAAATAAGCCCGAGTTCGGCGACGATGCGAATGTCACGCCGGCTTCGGGGTGGATCCGCGACAAGGGAGTTGTGGGACCAACTACCGCAGGGGGCGACGCGATCCTGTTTGGCTCGGCGGCAAACTTCGAGGATGAAGCGGAGCATCCCCGCGCTCCGAAGGGAGCTGCCGGAGCAGCCCATCTCTTGTACAAGCGGGTAGCCGAGTACTTCCCGGATTCGTCACTGGCGCCGGAGGCGGCGTGGAGGTCCGCGGATATCCGCTGGCAGATCGACAAGCTCGACGCCAGCACGTTGCCCAGCGCGAAAGAGCAGGAGGCCTATCTGCGGCCGCAGCTCTACGAAGGCGAGTTGAAGAAGGTGATGAAGACCTATCCCGGAACCAAGTTTGCAGCGATGGCGGCCTACGATCTGCTGGACAACAAACTATGCGGCGACTGGCAGGGCCTGCCGAAGTGTCCGGAGATGGAGACCGGGTTGTATCAAAAGTATGCGCAGCAGTATCCGGACGGGCCCAAGTCCGCTGAGGCGCTCTACAACGCGGTCTACCGCCAGGGCGTTGTGGTGACGATGTACGCGGTGCAGGAAGACCGCAAGCGATCTCAGGCAGCGGCGCAGAGGACCCAGTCACTGGCGCAGGAGCTGAAGGAGAAGTATCCGAAGTCCGACTATGCAGCGCGCGGGCAGAGCATAGCCTTCCGCGTCTCTCAGGGAATTCCAATCTACGGAAGCGACCGGGATTGAGATTGGTTACAAAGGCTCTTTGCGAAAATCCAGTGAATCGAGTAACGACTGGATCGAAAATTGAGAGTATCTTCCGCGGGTCATGGCTCATTTGGATTCACGGTTTACACATGCTGACGTTTTAGGATGAAAGCATGTCGATTTTCCAAGTGATTATCCTGGCCCTTGTGCAGGGACTTGCAGAGCTACTGCCCGTCTCCAGTTCGGCGCACGTTGTCGTCGCAGAAAAACTGATGGGGCTGGATGCCTCTTCGCCGCAAATGACGTTGCTTCTAGTGATGCTGCATACGGGAACGATGTTTGCCGTGATCGTCTACTTCTGGAATCAGTGGAAGAAAACCTATTTCTCCAGCGGCGACGCGTTCAAGCGGTTTCTGGTTCGTCTCGTCTGGGCTTCTCTGCTCACAGCGATCATTGGCGAAGCTATCGTCAAGACCATCGAAAAGACGGCGTTCAAGGGCGCATCTAAGGGCGAGATCGAACTCCTCTTTGGACGGTTAGACCTGATCGCTCCGGCTCTCGCTGCCGCCGGCCTCCTGATCCTGCTTGCCGGGTTGATGGAGAAGCGGCGCATGGGCGCCCACGCTAAGGTTTACGGCGATAGCGTGACCATGCGGCAGGCGGGATGGATGGGTGCGGTTCAGGGATTGTGCCTTCCGTTCCGTGGATTTTCGCGATCGGGAGCGACCATCTCGACCGGCATGTTGACCGGCGCAAGCAAAGAGCGCGCAGAGCGATTCAGTTTCGCCCTGGCGGTCGTGTTGACGCCTCCCGCCGTGGGACGCGAGGTGCTGCGCCTGGTAAGGGCGTCGCACGAAGCAACGGCAGCCGGTACGCCGATTGATCTCCATAGCAGCCTGTTGATGGGTCTGCTCGGGGCTTTCTTCGCGTTCCTGGCCGGTCTGGTGGCTCTCAAGTGGCTGAGCAGTTGGCTCGAAGAGGGACGCTGGTACCTGTTCGGGATCTATTGCCTGGTCGCCTCGGTGGCGGTCTTCGGTCTATATCGCGCGGGATACTGAGCCGCGAAACGTAAATAGGCGTAGCAGAGCACAGGTAAGGCTTCGTGCGAGCGATAGGGTGTCGTCCGCACGAAGCCCTCGACGACCGGTGCCGCTCAGGAAACGGCTCCGGAAGCTTGTTCGAGAACCTCTTCACTTGACCGCTGATCAAACTAACAGCTTTCGAATCCAGTATCGTTAAACTTCCCTGACCCCACCTGCCTACAACACAACTCCCTCGCGAAGTCGTGGAGAAATTCGCCAATAAAGACGCTCGTTTTACACCTGGAGGTTTCTTTCTCTCGGGAGACAAAACGCTGCAAATAGTTGCAATTTGTCTCCGCCATAAGAACCTGTTTGTCTGCTGGCAAACGCAACAGGAGCGGCGGGGTCAATCCCACCGCCCTTTGCGAGTCCCGCTCGATCAGATTATCGGGGCGTTATTTGGCGGCGAGTGCGTCGCGGTGGCTGCGGACGAAGTCGTGCGAGGTAAGGACGTGCGCCTGTTGCTCTGCAAGCATTTGCCGAACAGGCAGCGGAAGGTCCTGGTCAAGCGCGTCAGCGTAGGCCTTCTTGGCGGTGTCTTCACCTTGCTCGGCAGTCTCAAGCAGCGCATGATCTCCGCCGCCTAGCTTCGCCCTCAGGTCTCCCCAGACACGATGGATCGCGCCTGCGGTAGTGCCCGACTCTTTGATGTCATGGACGCCGTTCTGGTGAAGCACCTCTTCCAGATCGCCGCGGAACCTGGCTCGCTTCAGCGATTCGGCCAGAAAGTAGCGTTTGAGCGTCTCGTCCTTCAGATGTTCGCCGATGTCGGCAAAGCCCTTCTGGCTGTCGAGGAGAACGTTAATAAGAGAGTTCAGGGCAAGTTGCATTTCGTGCTGTCTTCCTGCATCCGTGGACATTAAGAACCTCGATTGTTTCAGTGAACTGGATGTGCGGTTGGTGCAGGGTCCACCGGCTGTGCGCGATTCTCCTCCGCCGGCGGCAAGCAGGAGAAATCGCGAAAATCCCGCGCCCCTGCCAACCGGTTCTAAGGTCCGCCAGGAAGGCAGTGGCCTGGCGGCGAGTACTTGAGAGATAGATGCAGGCATGGCCCATGGGTTTGCATTCGGGTACCCCGAAGAAGGTTTTCGCACTTTACCGCTCGTCGCCACGCTGCGCTCTGGGATAATCGGAGGTGCTCTGGAGGTTTACGGACCGGTTTGCATCACCCGCTGTGCAGTGGGTCCGCACGGTGGGTCTGTGCGCCCCGGCGAGAGAGGCCGTGCGCACCCCCTCAATGAAGGCTCCCCAATGAAAACCATACGACTTGTATCGACCCCGACGCGCAATCGCCGTCTGAATGAGATTATCGGGATGGTTGTCCTGGTGGGTGCAGCGCTGCTTTTGCTCGCCCTCGCCAGCTACACCCCGACAGACCCCTCGTTCAATACGGTTGGGCACTACGTCACGGGGCGTCCAGCGCACAACTGGACCGGCATCGTCGGCGCATATTTCGCCGACGCGATGCTGCAGTTGATTGGAGTGGCGGCATTCTTTCTCCCGCTGGTGCTGGGACGATTGGGAGTCTGCTGGATGCGGTCACGACCGGCGGGCTCGCCGCTGGCGAAGACGATTGGCCTTGGAATGTGGGTAGTGTTTGCACCTGCAGCGATAGCGTTGCTGCCGGGTTCGATGTTGTGGCGCAATTCGCTTCCCGTCGAAGGCACCTCGGGACGTCTGTTGGCCGATTTTCTGGTGCAGTACCTGAACCTGCCGGGCGCGGCCATTGTGTTGACCCTGATGGTCGCGGTTTCGCTCTACCTTGCGACAACCTTCACCTTCAACACGGCGCGCGAATGGGCAACCATCCGCTTCGGCTTTCTGCAACGGCTGTGGGAGTGGTGGGTGCAGCGGCGCGTCAGACGCGCAGGTTCGCATGATGCGATCGAAGAGTCGTACGGGAGCAAGCGCGAGCAGGCGGAGGCAAAGGCACGCCGGGCGCGTCAGCTCGCCGAAGAGGCTGAGCGGAAGCGCTCGGAGCCACGGAGCACAACGCTGCTGAGCGGACTGTTTGGCTGGTTGAGCAGAAAGAAGCCTGTGGAGCCGATATCGGTCGCGCCGGAAGAAGTTGCGGGCCCGGCACCCGCGACTTCGATGTGGCAGGGTATGCCGCGCACGCTGGTGGATGCTCCTCCGGTGACGCCTTACAGCACGGCTGCAGCCGCAGTAGCCCCCTTTGCCGACGCGCTGGCGAAGGCCGCCGCACCGGGCCATGCGCTCGGTAACGACCTTGCCCTGAACGATCGCGGATCTCGCTTTGACGCAGAAGAATCGTTCCCGGCACCTGCCCCGGCTCCAACCCGGGTCGCGAAGAAGCCGGTTGAGGAACCGAGAGCTGCGTTCACGCCAGCGCCGGCAACGTTGCCCGATGGCATCTCATTTGGCAAGCGCGCGGATGCGGACATCAAGCCCGTCACCATCGTGCCGAAGAGTGTACGCGGATACAAGCTGCCGTCGTCGTCGCTGCTGTACCGCAACGAGGAGCACACCATCGTGCGCGAGGAGGCGTTGCGCGAAGAGGCGCGGGTGCTGGTGCAGAAATCCGCTGAATTTGGTGTGGATGGACAGGTAACGCAGATCAATCCCGGGCCGGTAGTCACGACGTTCGAGTTCAAGCCGGAGGCCGGCGTCAAGGTCGCCCGCATCACTGGCCTCGCGGACGATCTTTGTCTCGCCATGGCGGCGGAGTCGATTTTGATCGAGCGCATGCCAGGTAAGAGCACTGTTGGCATTCAGGTACCCAACCATGAACGGGAGACGATCTGGCTGCGCGATGTGGTCGAGTGCGAGAGCTTCGCCCAGAGCAAGAGCAAGTTGGCGATCGCGTTGGGCAAGGATATCAACGGACGCATCGTGACGGCGGATTTGGCCAGTATGCCGCACGTGCTGATCGCGGGTTCGACCGGCTCAGGAAAATCGGTCGCGATCAACGCAATGATCATGAGCGTGTTATTCAAGAGCACACCCGAACAGGTGCGCATGATTCTGGTCGACCCGAAGCGCGTCGAACTGGGCATGTACGAAGGCATCCCGCATCTGTTTACGCCGATCATCACCGAGGCGAAGCTGGCTGCGAACGCTCTACGCAACGCCGTGCGCGAGATGGAGCGCCGCTTGAAATTACTAGCCGCGAACCACGTACGCAATATCGACCAATTCAACAAGCTGTTCGACCATGGCAGCGAGTATCTCTTCGAAGACGTAAATCAGGAACCGCTGCCCTACATCATTATCATCATCGATGAGCTGGCCGACCTGATGATGCTCGATCGCGCCAATGTCGAAGAATCGATCACGAGGCTCGCCCAGATGGCCCGTGCTGTCGGGATTCATCTTGTGCTCGCGACGCAGCGGCCCTCGGTCGATGTCATCACCGGCCTGATTAAGGCCAACGTGCCGACGCGAATGAGCTTCCGCCTCGCAACCAAGGTGGACTCGCGCACCATCATCGATTCGAACGGAGCGGAGTCGCTGCTCGGTCGCGGCGACATGCTCTATCTGCCGCCCGGAACCAGCAGGGTGCAGCGTGTGCATGCTCCCTTCGTCACCGAGAAGGAGATCTCCGAGGTCGTGAAGTTCTGGAAGGCGCAGGGCGAGGCCGAATATGTTCACGGCTTCCTGGAAGGCCCGAAGGAAGACACCGGCAAAGAAAATGACGGCGGAACGGAAGGGGACAATAACGATCCCATGTATGACGACGCGGTACGGCTTGTGTTCGAGTTTGGCAAGGCCAGCACCTCGCTCCTGCAGCGCCGCCTCCGCATCGGATACGGGCGAGCCGCTCATCTGATCGACATGATGCACAACGACGGCCTCGTTGGTCCGGCGGACGGCTCGAAGCCTCGGGAGATTCTCAAGTCCCCAAACTGGATCAGCGAAGTAGACGCAGCGATTCGATAAGCTGGTTTGAAGCCGGAGCAAAGGCTAGTGGTGTACCGTCTTCGAAGAGCGGATCGCAACGATCGCAAGGATACAGATCACCACGAGAAGAACGATCCAAAGCAGATGCGGATGACGGTCGGTGAGCGGCCGCGAATCCGGGCGCTCAC
>JAOAPF010000526.1 GCA_025462755.1 Edaphobacter sp. | reverse complement strand
GTTCCCAGAAGTCCTCGGGAATCTTGCCATCCAGCTTGTCGATGTAGGCGGAGTCCATGCGATTTCGTATGGATGTGAGACGGGATTCCAGATGTGCTCTCTCCTTCTCCAGTCTGTTCTCGGCCTGATTCTGGCCTTCACGCAACGTGGCAACGATCTGCTCGACGATCGCGGGCGGCACCTGTAAACCTTTTAGCGGTTCGCCGAGTCTCTGCGATAAAACTTCTTCTTTGAAGCGCGGGAGATCGCATTTACCGCGGTTGCCGGTACAGCGGCAATAGACGTACTTCTGCTTCTGGACATCCCCTGTCAGCATGCAACTATCGTGGGCGCAGGTCATCAGTCCACGAAAGGCAATCTCCTGCCTGGAGTACTTTGGACGGTTATGACCGGTGAGCATCTCCTGCACACTCTGAAAGGCCTTCGGGTCGATGAAGAGCTGGTGCGTGCCGCGCGTACAGACAGTCCTCGAGAGGCAAGAGCGTGTGCTTGCGAAACGCGACGCTGAGGACTTCCTGTCGCACCGACAACATACCGTGGACTTTTGGAACTGGTGGGCCAGTACGACGATCGCCGTCGAGCAACGCTTTCTCCACTTGGAGACTGTCTTCGGATTGATGCCGTGGCTGGCAAGCCAGCGACATCAGTCTCTCTTGACTATGTCGTTCGCTCGACGGACCGCATCTGTCGTTGTGGCGCTCCGGTGGAATACCTGCCCATAGTGCCTATATCCAGAATGCCCATCAAGTATCCGATTAGCAGGATGCAGCCGAATCGGTCATCGGAGGCGAAGGATGCGCAGTACTCTCTGCCTGCTAAAGTGGGGTGGGTTGGGAGAAAGAGGGCGAATCCTTGTTAGTAGATTGTCATTCCCATGTTTGGGCCTATCCAGGACACCTATCAGACGAATTTGTGAACGAGGCCAATGCAAGATCCCGTGGCCATGCGTTGGATCTTGATATTCCGCCAGAGAAGCATCGGCAGGCTATGGCTGGAGTGGATAAGGTCATCGTCTTTGGCTTGCGCGCTTTTCATTCTGGCCTGTGGGTTCCGAACGAATATATTGCCGCGTACGCCGCAAGTGATCCAGACAAGGTGATCGGATTTGGCGCTATCGATCCTATGGTCGATCCGGTCGAGGAGACGCTAGAAGAGATCGTTCGTCTCAAGCTTCGTGGAGTAAAGCTGGGTCCGATCTACCAGAACATTCATCCCTCTGATCCGCGCATGCTCCGGGTGTATGAGTTTTGTCAGGCAAATCATTTACCGATCATGATCCATCAGGGGACCACGTTTGTACGAACTGGTCCGCTGAAGTATGCCTTACCGATTCTTCTGGATGATATCGCCATGCAGTTCCCGCAACTCAAGATGATCATTGCTCATCTTGGACATCCGTGGATCGCAGAGACTCTGGTGCTTATTCGGAAGCATCCAAACCTTTATTCCGATATCTCGGCGCTGCACTACAGACCTTGGCAGTTCTACAACGCTCTTATCCTGGCCAAGGAATACGGCGTCCTCGACAAGATTCTCTTCGGGTCCGACTATCCGTTCACGACTCCGGAGGCCCAAATGGATGGGCTGCGAAATATCAATCATGTTACGGAGGGTACAAATCTACCGCGGCTCACAGGCGAAGAGATCGAACGACTTATTTATAGTCCGACGCTCACCTGCCTTGGATTGGAGAGCGCGTGAAGATAACGAACGTTGAGGTGATCATTCTTGAATCGCCGGGTGCGTATGAGGCGACTGCGGGAGCGGAAGAGGCGTATGGCATCAGGTACCTCGGGATCGTCAAGATCGAGACGGATGCCGGCATCACGGGATATGCCGATCTTGAAACGCAACCGCATGTTGCGCAGGCCATCGTCGATGCTCCTTCCGAGGGAGCGGTGCCAGGATTTCAAGGGCTCCGGTCGGTGCTGTTAGGCGAAGACCCCTTCGAAATGGAACGGCTTTGGCACAAGATGTATATGGCCTCGGTCTATTACGGGAGACGCGGGGCGGCGCTGCAGGTAATCTCCGGAATCGATATCGCCTTGTGGGACATTGTCGGCAAGCGGGTCGGGCAGCCGATCTACAAGTTGCTCGGGGCAGGGTATCGTGATCGGGTTCGAGCCTATGCGAGCACTCTCTTCCGTTCGACGCCGGAAGGAATGGCAGAGGCCAGCCGTCAATATGTGGAACGCGGATTTACTGCGATCAAGTTTGGATGGGGTGTGTTCGGGCAGGATCCAGAACGCGATGTTCAACTGGTTGCTGCAGCGCGCAAGGCTTTGGGGGGTCACGTGGATCTCCTGATCGACACGGGGTGGTATGTCCACCGCACCGCGAAGGAAGCGATCCGAATGGTGCGGACTTTAGAGCCGTACCGGCCCTTTTTAATAGAAGAGCCGCTTTCTCCTGAGGATTATGACGGGTATGCACAGCTCTCCGGGGCGGTGGATACTCTGATCGCCTGCGGGGAGCAGGAGGCGACGGAATGGGGCTTCCGCACGTTGATTGAGCGAGGCCAGGTGGATGTCGTTCAACCGGATCTTTCGCGTTGCGGCGGCTTTACGGCAGGGCGCAAGATCGTCCATTTAGCGGATATGCATAACAAGCTTTGTATTCCGCACTCCTGGATCTCCGATCTACTGACGGCGGCTTCGCTGCACTTGAATGCCTTTATGCGGAGAGCGACGTTTCAGGAATTCAACGTTACGAGCGGACCTCTAAGCCGCGAGTTGTGTAAAACCCCAATCCAACTGGAAGACGGTTTTCTTCGCGTTCCACAGGGACCCGGACTTGGCGTCGAGGTAGATGAATCAACGATCGACAAGTATCGGGTGGCGTGACGTTATGGACAGAATCAAGAGCAAAGTCGCAATCGTCACAGGCGGAGCAAACGGGATCGGTCGAGCCATTTGCGAACTCTTCGCCGAAGAAGGCGCATGGGTCTTGATTGCCGATATCGAAGAGGCCGGCGGAAAAGAGGTGGTTGCAGCGATACGAGCCAAAGGCGGAGAGGCAGAGTTTTGCCGGACCGATGTGTCCAATCCAGCCGATGTGCAGCGTGCCGTGGCGATGGCCGCAGCCCACAACGGACGTATCGATATTCTTTGCAACAACGCGGCGTATCTGTCTCCCGACTTTCATGCGGCGTTGGAGTCGACTGACGAGGAGTGGCGCAGGTGCATCGATGTGGCGTTGCTTGGAACACACTCTCTCACAAAGGCGACGCTGCCCTACATGATCGATCAGCAGCAGGGTTCGATCGTGAATATTGTCTCTATCCAGGGGATGGAAGGCATGATGACCTCGGCTGCCTATACCGCGACGAAGGCGGCGCTGCTTGGCTATGCGATGAGCGTCTCGTACGACTATGGTCTCCAGAACATCAGGATTAATTCGCTGTGCCCTGGGCCAATCCAGACACGAATCTCGGCCGATCCTAACGACCCTCATTTACGGTGGCAGTGCGACCAGACCACGCTGGGTCGCGTCGGCTATCCGAAGGAAGTGGCATGGGCTGCGTTATTTCTAGCTTCGGATGAGGCCTCGTTCATCACCGGCGTTACGCTGCCCGTGGACGGGGGTTGGACCTCAAGCTCCGCGCGGAAACGTGTGTAACGGGCATTTGCAATTCAGAGGAAACACACTGCAACGGAGAGATTCATGACAAAAAAAATACCGTACCTCCTGGCATTGATCCTTGCCTTGGGAACAAGTTCCATCTCCTACTCCCAAACGCGTGCCGCGACATTGGATCTCAAGTTTGGCAAGTCTCTAGGGCCCATAGAGATGGACCATGTCTCCCTGGGGCAGGGCGGATTGTCGGAGGACCCGATATGGGACAACCGCATCGCGGAGATTCGCGCACTTCATCCGCGGCTTATTCGGCTGTTTGTGCAGGAATACTTCGACGTTATGCCTGCAGAGGGGAAATATCATTTCGACACTCTGGATCAGTCGGTGGATGAGATTGTTAAGGCAGGTGCTATACCGCTCCTCACCATTGCCATCAAGCCGAAGGTATTGTTCCCTGTGGTCAACCAGAAGGTGGTTGACCCGCAAGACTATAGCAAGTGGGAAGAGCTGATCTTCCGGCTCGTGAGCCACTACCAGGAGCGGGGTTTGCATGGCCTCTATTGGGAGGTCGCAAACGAACCTGACATCGGCGAAGACGGTGGTTCTCCCTACTTCTTCGTAGCAGAGAACTATCCCCGCTACTACCAGCATACGGTTGCCGCAATTCTTCGGGCCGATCCGCAGGCGCGAGTGGGTGGCCCCGCACTTGCTTCATGGACCTCCCCGATCCTGCCTGCGTTGCTCGCTTTTTGCGACAGGGAGAAGGTGCCGCTCAGTTTCGTCTCCTGGCATATCTACAACAGCGATCCGAAGGCCGTCGAAGCGACGATCAAGAGCGTCAAGGCACTTCTTGCCGAGCACCCATCTTTGCATCCTGAGACGATCCTCGACGAGTGGAATATGGCCCTCACCGTTCCTCCCACAGATCCGCGGATTCAACCCGCATTCGTTGTCGAGACAGCGTGGCGGATGAAGGAGGAAGGACTGGATTACTCCTGCTACTACCATATCCGCGACTATCACGTGGATAGGGACAGATTCGCACAGTTCTTCTCCATGAAGGGTGCGTCTGACATGGCGAGTTGGTGGAATCGCATGCCACAATATTCAGGTCTTTTCGACTATCAAAACAGGCTGCGACCAGCGTACTTCGCGTTCAAGCTACTTTCGCGTGCTATGGGAGACCGGCTAGGTGCGGATTCCAACGACAGCTCCGTTCACGCTTTTCTTTCTTACGACAGTTCGTACGGAATCTATAACCTGCTGGTATGGAACTATTCCGGCGCACCCGTCACGCTTGATCTGAATGTTCACGACCTGCCCATGGCGCTTGTTGCGAAGCGCCGTTCCCTGGATGCGGCGGCACCGTCCGACGACGAAAATGTGCGCCTGCGACCGCTGCCGGATCTCACGCTGAACTCGGGGGTTCCCGCACTCAACGTGCGACTGGAACCCTACGGTGTGGAGTCCTGGTCTTTGGAACCAGTGCATTACCACTAAGGACTGGGCCAGACCTATGCAAGAAAAATGCCGAAGTCAGCTTCTTGACTTCGGCATTTTTCTGTATCTTGGTTGGACTAGCAGAAGCCCCCGATGTGCAGACGAATGGAATACGGAGAGCTAATTACAGAACGCCATACTTTGCGAACACGTCTTTCAGGTAGGCGCCTCGCAACAGCTCTGCACGGCTTCCGTTTTCCTTTGCTACTTTCTCCGTAGCCAGTTGAATGACCTGAGGCAAAATTTCAGCAGGCACAGCGATGACGCCATCGTAATCCGCAAATATCAGGTCGCCTGGGCAGACGCGGGCACCGGCGCATTCAATGGGGACATTGTAATCGATAATTGCGCCGCGGCCCTTGGAGTCCACGGGCTTGATGCCGCGAGCGAAGACCGGAAAACCCAGCTCCTGAATCTTGCGGACGTCTCGCACGAGCCCGTCGATGACTGCTCCCCGGGCTCCCCTGACATGCGCCGCGGTGGAGAGTAACTCTCCCCATGGTGCATTCTGCATTGAACCGGCTGTTGAAGCGATCACGACTTCTCCGAGAAGGACAGAGTCGAGCGCGGCGATTTCCATGGCATATGGTTCTGTGGGAATGTGATACATATCAACGCATGAGAACGTACGAGCCCAGCCGGCAAAACAGTCATTCGGGGAGAGTGGACGCATAAATTCACGCAACGCCTGATTTCGATACCCTAACTCGTCCAGCGAGTCCGACACTACAGCCGTGTATAAGTGCTCTTCAACATGCTTAAACAGATCGAGGTCCGCAAGTGTCGCGGGACGCCCCGAGATACGAGTTGTTTGGTTGTTCATGGGCTCAGACTACTTCTAAAGTATGCTCGAAAGCGTAAAGAGTACGTGACCAGTCCTTGAATCGTCCGATACCGAGGACAGTTCAGGATCGAGGCGCGGGTCAACTTTTCCAGCTGCTTACTCGGTCGACTGAATCTGTCGTTCGCTGACCATCGGACTGAGATAGTGGGAGAGAGCCTGTGCGGTTTCTTTGACTAGAGCGGCTTTT
>JAOAPF010000509.1 GCA_025462755.1 Edaphobacter sp. | reverse complement strand
TACGTTTTGTTGGGTTACGCGGAGGGCGTAGCTGTTGCCTATGGTCGAGAGCGGCGTGAGAGGAAGGAGCCAGGATGGGGTGGTGAGAAAGCTGGTGATCCAGACGCTTTGGCTGGGGGCGGGGGTGTGGGTGGATGGCATGCCGGGGGCGAGGAGGGCGGAGGACAGAACGGCGCTGCCGTCGAGGGGGAGGCGGAGGAGGGTCTGGTAGGTGGTGTTGACGAGGGGCGTGGAGACGGTGGCGATGGGGAATTGGCCGAGGGCGATGGCGCCGGAGAGGAGGAGGTTTTGTGATGCGGAGTCGATTGCGATGGAGGTGATGCCGGGGCCGGGGATGAAGGTGGAGAAGAGAAGGCCGTCGCCGGCGGGGGTGAGTTTGGTGAGGAAGCCGGAGGTGGTGTTTGGAGTTTTGGGGATGATGTCGGGTATGAGGGCGTTGAGGGTGGGGTAGCCGGAGCTGGTGGTGTAGCCGGCGATGTAGGCGTTGTCGCTGGAGTCGGCGGTGATGGCGGCGGGAGCGGTGTTGCCGTTTTGGCCACTGAGGTAGGTGGCGTAGATAAGTGTGGTGCCGGTTGCGTTGAAGCGTTCGACGAAGCCGTTCTGCAGGCTGCCGGAGGCGGGTGACTGGATGATAGCGGAGGGGGTGACGGGGAGGTTGGAGCCGAAGATGCTGCCGGTGAGGAAGACGGCGTCGGCGGTGGCGGCGATGCCGGTGACGGAGAGGCCTCCGCTGCCGGCGTAGGTGAGGAAGATTGGATTCAAGTTCTGATCGAACTTGCCGATGAAGGCGTTAGTCGAGGTTCCTGTCGGGATGGGGAAGGCTGCGGCTGAGGTCGCGGCGATGGTGCTGGAGGTTGTGGTGCCGGTGACGTAGAGGTTGCCGGAGGAATCGAGGGCGAGCGCGACACCGATATCGCCTGTTGCGCCGAACTGGGCTTGCGCGAGGATGTTGGTGGCGGTGGGGTCGGTCTTTAGGAGGCGGACTCCGTCTTTTTGATCGAGGAGGAGGTAGAGGTTGCCGGAGGCGTCGGATTGGACGGCGTTGAATTGGGCGTTTGAATTTGAGTTGGTTGAACCGAGCAAACCGGTGAAGACGAGTTGCTGGGGGCCGGTGTTTTGTGCGGTGCCCGGTTGATTCGCGAGGGCTAAGGCCAAGAAGCCGCACAGACCGGCAACGATACGTCGGAGAGAACGCGGTTTCTTCGTCTTCATGGGTTGTTGGCTGCGGGCGTTGCGCTGTTACAGCCTGACCTTAACTATCCATGGGTTGTGAAACGGTTTTGGTGAATGAAATTGCGAAAGACGTTACCGAGGTACTATAGCTTCCCGTTTTGGGAAGCCGTATGCCCCTGTAGTTGTAGCAAGTGGTCGAGGTTGCGGGTGTGCATCTCGTTTACGAAGGCCGCGTGAGTGGTGTAGAGGATGGCCTGCATGCCGAGGGCGAGGGCGGCTTCGATGTTCTCGGTTCTGTCGTCGATGAAGAGGATATTTTCCGGCGCGGTGCGGAGGCCTTCGGCGGCGTGGAGGTAGATGGCGGGTTCGGGTTTGGCGAGATTGAGAGCGTGCGACCAGGTGTTGTGATCGAAGGTGTCGATCCACTGGTGGCGGGCGCGGAGGCCGGCTTCGACGGCGTCGGGCATGTTGGAGAGGATGCCGGTGCGGAGGCCGGCGCGCTGCAGGTGCTGGGCCCATTCGAGCATGGGCGGGTTGAGTTGCGCCCAGAGGTCTGTGTCGGCGGCGATGAGGTCGGTTAGCTGGGTGGGGGTGAGGACGATTCCGGCTCCGGCGGCGGCTTTGTGCCAGTAGGTGAGGGCGGTGAGGTCGCCACGGTCGTACGCGTGGCGGTGTGCCCAGTATTCGCGGTGGAGGATGTCTTCGCTGAGGCCGGTGACGGAGAGGATGCGGGCCCAGGCGGCGGCGTCGGGTGGAGCGGAGAGGACCATCCCGTAGTCGAAGAGAACTGCTTTGACTGGAGTCATGGTGAGGATTCAATTGTAAGGGAACGGGGAGATTCCAGGGTGCATAGGCGAGGACGCGGAGCTTGCGACGGCACGCTTAGCCGGCTTCTGGCAACATCGCACGCCAGACGGCGAGCCACTTTTTATCTCGTCGGGCGAGGACGAAAACGTCACGGCCGTGTTCGGTGAATTCCTGTCCGCCTAAGGCATACGTCATCGCCCACTTGTATTGAGCTGTTGCGGTTTCGCCGGTGACATCAATTTCCGGCTCATCAAGAGAGACACTCTTCACTTCAGCCTGGCTGACAAAATGGTGATAGCTCTGCACGATGCGGTCGCGCCCCTTTCCGAGGAAGACAAATCCGGGACCGCGCATCACCACATCCTCAGCGAAGCACTCGTTCAGGGCAGCCGTCATGGCATCGCCTCGTTGTTTGATCCATGCGTCGTTGATTCGGGAGAGCAGATCACGAATGAGAGTTTGCTCTGCCGTGATATTTAGCTGGTTGGCCATGGATATTCCCCGATGAAGTTTATACGTTTGAGAAGGCGGTTCGTGCGCTGCGCGAATAATCCCACTCTTGCGATGAGGCCACAAAGGATAGGCCGCTCGATTTTAGTGATTCACCACAAGCTGTTTCTCGTTGCCGTGGGTTGGTGGCGGTTAGCATGGAGGGGTGAGTTTTCGGTTTTCGGCGCGGACGGGTTGGGATGTGGGGGAGAGCGGGTTTGCGGCTTCGATTCGCGAGGCTCGGGCGGCGGGGCGGAGGCTGATTGATCTGACGGTGTCGAATCCTACGGTTTGTGGGTTTGCCTATGATGCTGACGCGATTCTTGCGCCATTGGCTGGTGCGGGTGCGTTGGTTTACGATCCTGATCCGCGGGGGATGCGTTCGGCTCGGGCGGCAGTGGCGGGGTACTACGGGGATCATGGGGCGAATGTCGATCCGGATGCGGTGGTGCTGACGACTAGTACGAGTGAAGGGTATGGGTATTTGTTTCGTCTGCTGTGCGATGCTGGGGATGAGGTGCTGGTGGCGCAGCCGAGTTATCCGTTGTTTGATTTTCTAGCGGCCCTGGAGGATGTGAGGCTGCGGACTTATCCGCTGTTTTACGACGATGGGTGGTGGATTGATTTTGCGGAGTTGGAGAGGCGGATTGGGCCTCGTACGAAGGCTGTTGTGGTGGTGCATCCGAATAATCCGACCGGGCATGCGACGTGGGCAGCAGAGCGGGAGAGGCTGCAGGAGATTTGTGCGCGGAGTGGGCTGGCTTTGATTGTGGATGAGGTGTTTCTGGATTATCCGCTGGGGGAAGAACGGCTGACGAGTTTTGCGGTGGGGCCGCATCCGGTGTTGACGTTCTGTTTGAGCGGGGTGAGCAAGATTGCCGGGCTGCCGCAGATGAAGGTGGGGTGGATTGTGGGATTGGGGCCGGAGGGGGTGCGGCGGGAGGCGCTGGGGCGACTGGAGGTGATCGCGGATACTTTCTTGTCGATGAATGCTCCGGTGCAGATGGCGTTGCCGAACTGGCTGGCGGGACGGAAGGGAATCCAGGAGCAGATTCTGGCGCGGGTTCGGGGGAATCTTGCTGCGGTTCAGGAGAGTGGGGTGGAGATGTTGCGGGTGGAGGCGGGGTGGAGTGCAATCCTTCGGCTGCCGCAGATGGGTCGTGATCACGAGGTTGCAGATGTGTTGTCGCGTGAGGCGGGGGTGGTGGTGCACCCTGGATCGTTTTATGGGATTGCCGAATCGGGGCGGGTGGTGGTGAGTTTATTGGGATTTGAACAGGAGTTTGCAGAGGGTTTGGAACGCATCGTGCATGGTCTTAAATTGAACCACGGTAGTTACTAGTTCATGCGATGCTTGTAAGGTGTTGGGTTCAATTATTATCGCAACTGTTTCATTTCAAGTGTCTTGCAGGAACGGATTTGAGACGCGTTCGGAACCGATGGTTGTGGCGGGGCCGTGACCGGGAATGACATTGACTTCTTCGGGAAGAGTCAGGAGGCGCTCGTGGATGGAGCGGAGGAGCTTAGTGGTGTTGCCTCCGGGGAGGTCGGTGCGGCCTACGGAGCCG
>JAOAPF010000179.1 GCA_025462755.1 Edaphobacter sp. | reverse complement strand
TGGACCAGTCTTTGTAGAAGTCGGAGTTCATCTCGTACTGGCCGTGGAGACGCTCGAAGGCTTTGGCTTCGTCGGGGGTGTGGGTTTTGGCGTAGTCCTGCGACATCTGGTAGGCGGCGAGGCTGTAGGCGGCGATGACGCGCTGCTCGCCGGGGGTGTAGGGGCCGCTGTAGGAACGGTTGTACTTGATACGCTGGACGTACGCCTGGAGGTAGGTGAAGACGGCGACCTGGCGGGCGAGGGTATCGGTGGCGTCGGAGCCTTTGATCTCGGCTTTGACGCGTTCGACGGAGGGCAGGTCGTTGGTGTAGTCGGGGCTGGCCGATTGTGCGAGGACGCTGCTGCAGGCGAGGGTCAGGAGAGCCGCGAGGAGGATGAGGCGGGGATGGAATGAGGACGGAGATATTGCGGGGGCCGAGAGGTTCATGGATCACGCTCCCGATGCTGATGAAACGTACGAATGGCCCGATGACAAGTTTTAGTTCTTTGCGAGCGTAGGCGTCAATAGCGAAGCGTCCAATTCGGACGACCAGTGCGCTGCGCAGGAGCACTGTGCTGCGGTGGGTCAGCAGGAAGGAAGAGTCCCCAATCGGTTTTGATCGAGGTGAAGAAGGGGAACGTTTTTTATGTTGCGCGGTCATATCACTCTTCACTCTCCTTCTTGTTGTTTGGCAGTTTCCAGCGAGGGGGTACCCCCCCTCCCCCCCGGGGGGTATTTTGGACGTAAATTGCTTGTATTCAGTAATTTGCGGAGGTAATAATATACTTGACTGACTACAAGGGAGAATTTAACTTATGAACACCGTGACAGGGCAGCACATCATCCCCGACGTTAAATCTTTCCGTCAGGCCGTGATGGATAACGCGTACACGCGATCTGAAGCTGCCGTTATCTTGGCGGCTGCTGGGCTTTCTGAAGCAGATCAATCTTTGCGTCAAGCATCTGAAGTCCTTTTGCCAGACTAGCAAGTCCGACGCTGAGGTTATAAGTCCAGACGTTCGTTTGTTGATGTTTGGGCATGATGTTGTCGGCAAAAGAAGTCTCGGCGTGTTTGAGTGGTAGGTTCATAGGGCGCAATTATATGCGCTGCTATGATTCCGCATGGACAAGACCGAAGGCGAAAGACTCAATGAATTGCTAGTTGAGAAATTTCCAGAACAACTTCATTGGAAGCTCTATCGAGCTAAGGTGCATTTCGAGGAATTTAAGCGAGAAGCCGCTACATATATGAATTCAGGCCCATCTGGGCCGGGAGAAATCATGCCCGGCCCGGACAGCACGCCGGAAGTCCCCCTTTTTATCTATGCACCCGCCAAACCTGTACCTGCGAGATTTGGGTTGATAGCTGGTGACTATCTCCAGAATTTGCGCTCTGTTTTCGACTATTTGGTATGGCAGCTAATCCTTGCGAACGGAAAAACGCCACACGAAACTAATACATCTTTCCCTATATGCAAATCGCCAAAGTCGTTCAACGATGCGAAGGGCCGGAAACTCGCAGGAGTACCCGAAGAGGCGATAGAACTTATAGAAAAATTGCAGCCGTACCCTGAGAGAAATCCAGGAAATAGACCACAAACGATTCACATACTAGATGAATTGACCAATGCCAATAAGCATCGGCAGGTTCTCTCTACTACGCTAGCCACCATGTTGAAGCCCGAAGGAGGGGTGCCATTCCCTCATATCGAATTAGAGGTCATCAGGCATCGGGGCGGAGATTCTATACCGGGCGAGCGGTTGTTGGCTTTTCTTGCGTTTGATGGCAGCATCGTACATGGCATAGAAGTCACGGCCACTCTCAGTGCCCTCATGGATTGGGTTGGTTACGATATTCTCCCGCTGTTCGAGAGATTCTTCGGGTAGCAATTCGCGCACGTAAGCCTTTCCGCCGCGTGATAAACTACGGCTAGCGGATGAAGACCGAACCTAAAGCGGGTCGCCTAAACTCTCCCTCGAAGGATGTACAGGGTGACTTCGCACAGTTCACGAATTTTATGAGGCGGCTTGTTTCCGTACCGCACTCGAAGATCAAAGCAGAACTTGATGCAGAGAAGAAAGCGAAGCGATCTAAACGCGCTTCCCACGCCCCTGCCTCTTCCTAGAAGGCTTCCGCCCCTCCCACCTTGCCAGTGACCTCAGCATAGGTCAGCCGCTTCCCCGCGACCTGCGATAAGAGTTTAGTAAACCGCTGGGCATCTGTCTTGCCCTTGCGGTTGTTGTAGCGGAATACCTGTTCGTCAACATATGAATCCATGTGGAACGGCTCTACGGCAACGTATGTGCCATTCAGACCGCGTTTGAGCAAGCTCCAGAAGTTCTCGATTCCCTGAGTGTGGACACGGCCATTCACATACTCATTGATGTGGTTGACGGTCTTATGGGTGAAGTTTTTGTACTCGCTCAGCTTGTCATAACCGACGTGACCATCAGTGAAGACATAAGCGTTGAATCCGATGTGACTCAGAATCTCAGCTTGCAACGTCTCCCGCTTCACGTTGGGAATTACCTTGGCGCGAATCTGGCGAGACTCACGATCTAGCATTCCCATCACGATTGTCTTGCGCTCTTTCTGCCTACGTTCGCCTAGGTGCTTGTTGACAGCTTTCCCCCCGATGAATGTCTCATCGACCTCTACGGGGTTCTGCCAGTGACCGCCAAGGGTCAGATCGCCGTGGTCTTCTTTCATGGCAAGACGAATGCGATGGAGCATGAACCAAGCACTCTTCTGTGTCACGCCGATAGCCTTGGAAAGCTCATAGGAGGAGATGCCGTTCTTGCAGTTGGAAAGCAGCCATGAGGCAGGAAGCCACTTCTCTAGGCCGATAGGAGAATCCTCGAATACCGTACCGACCTTGAGCGAGAACTTTTGCTTTGGGTGCTTGCCGTAGCAGCGGTAGACCTTGGCCTTTTCGAGATAGGTGACCTTTTCAGACTGGCAAATCGGGCATTTCACAATGCCATCAGCCCAGCGAACGGCTATCATGAACTGACGGCAGTTCTCAGCGTCGCTAAAGTATTGAACAGCTTCGATTAAGGTCTTTGGGGCTTCCATGTAGACTAAGGTAGCACACTGACCTTAGTCAGTCAAGTATATTATTACCTTTGCGGAGGATTGGTGTCTGCAAAATATTCCATCTAAACGGGTTACGGCTAAAATATTGCAAAATAATGGGTTACGGTTCACTTGTTGCCTCCAAAAGAGAAAGCCCCGGTGAGTGCCGGGGCTTTTTTCTATCTGTTTTAAGAATAGCAGATTGGAGGTAACTAACATGCCAAGTGGATGTTGTTGTCTGATAAGGTTTTAGGTGATTTTGGGGCTTGACACGTGAAAATGCTGAGGTTTTTGTAGTTCCGTAAGAAGACATTTTTCCTGAAAATTCGACTTCTCGTTCACAATCAATAGTTTAGGGATAACCTTGTTGCATGAGAATTCCTGACCAGCTGTTGAAATGCATTGGATTCGTCAGTCGGGATGAGGAGAGGTTCGACTATCGAGGGAGCGCTTTCATCGTGTCTGTCCCATTGGATGACCATTCTGCGTGTCTTCATCTGGTCACGGCAAAACACGTCGCCCTTGCTCTCCAGAACGGCGAGGCCGTGATAGCAATGAACGGTAAAGACGGTTTGCCGCTATTTATGAAGAATCGAGGAGAGGGCTGGTTTTTTCATCCTGACGATCCCTCTGTCGACGTCGCTGTTCTGCCGATGGCATCCCTTCGTCTACCTGAATACGACTATCAAGACATATCCATAGACCGATTCGCCACAGCCGAGCGAATCCAGAAGTACGGCATCGGGGTAGGCGACGAAATCATCAACATCGGGCTCTTTTCGCCTTTCATAGGCAGCTCTCGTTTGACGCCTATTGTGCGAACTGGCACGTTGGCGATGATGCCCGACGGTCGTCTGCCTCATCCGGTATATGGCAGCGTTGAGGCTTATCTAGCGGAGGGTCGCTCGATCGGAGGCTTGAGTGGATCCCCCGTGTTCGTTCGAGACACCGTGCAGCTTCCAGTTCGAACGCAAGATGGTGCGCCAGCGCAACTTTCGGCTCTCGGCACGTTCCATCTTCTTGGCCTGATGCTGGGGCACTGGGATGCTCCACCCGACTTTTCTGAGGCGGATGGTCGGAGCGTAAACATGGGAATTTCGCTCATTGTGCCTGCATACAAAATTCTGGAAGTTCTCTTTTCGCCAGACTTGACTACGTTGCGGCAGGAAGCGTTCGACCGAGGTTACCCATGTTGACTATCCCTCACCCCGAAGTTATTGCGCTGATCGAGGACCTTTCAATTGGCCTGTTGCCAATCTCCATGGGCGACGAGAGCGGTCATTGGATTGGGTAGGTGTGGGTGCCGCTGCCTACGTTTTCGGTTTTGCCGTTGGGCAGGGTGATGGTGGCGGTGGTGTTGGGTGGTGTGATGATGGTGAATTGGTGGTTGGTGCTGGTCCAGTCGGTGGTGATGAGGCCGTAGGGGGAGTCGTATTCGGTGTGGAGGGTGGGGAGTGCGGGGTCGAATTGCGGCTGGATGGTGAGGTGGTGGAAGCCGGGGCCTCCCGCGTCGGTGTCGATGCCGGCGGCTCTGCGGAAGACCCAGGCCATGACCGATCCGAAGGCGTAGTGGTTGTAGGAGTTCATGGCGGGGTCGCCGGTGTCGCCGTTCCAGCGCTCCCACCAGGTGGTGGCGCCTTTGGCGACCATGTAGCCCCAGGATGGGTAGGTGTCTTGCAGGAGGAGTTTGAAGGCTGCGTCGGCGCGGTGGTTGTCGTCGAGGACGAACATGAGGAAGGGTGTGCCGAGGAAGCCGGTGGTGAGGTGGTTGTTGTGGGCTTCGATGTCGGCGACGAGGCGGGCGGTCATGCTGGCGCGGAGGGCTTCGGGGGCGATGCCAGAGTAGAGGGTGACGACGTAGGCAGATTGGGTGTTGCCGAGGACGGCGCCGTCGGGCTGGATGTATTGCTTGCGGTAGGCTTCGGCGATGTGGTCGTAGAGGGTTTGGTATTTTTCGGCGTCGTGTTTGCGGCCGATGGCGAGGGACATCTCGCGCATGTCGCGGGCGATGATGGCCCAGTAGGCGGTGGCGATTAAATCTTTGGGGGTGTTCTGGTCGGGGGCCAGCCAGTCGCCGTAGTTGTGGCCGAGTTTGTTGCGGCGGAGGTAGTCGGGGTTGGTGGTGAGGATGAAGTCCATGTAGCGCTGCATGTTGGGCCAGGAGGTTTCGAGGAGGGTTTTGTCGCCGTACTGGAGCCAGGCGGCGTAGGGGACGAGGATGCCGGCGTCGGCCCAGCCTGGGGCGCCTTCCTGCGGGCCGAGGAGGTTGGGGGAGACGTCGGTGAAGGCGTGGTCGGGGGTTTGGGCGTCGTCGATGTCGAGCATGAACTTGCGGGTGAAGCTGGCGATGTCGAAGTTGTAGGTGCCGGTGCGCCAGAAGACGCCGGCGTCGCCCATCCAGCCTAGACGCTCGTCGCGCTGGGGGCAGTCGGTGGGGATGGAGAGGAAGTTGCCGCGCTGGCCCCAGATGCCGAGCTGGCCCATTTTGTTGAGGAGGTCGCTGGAGCTTTGGAAGCGGATGGAGGGGGTGGCGGGGAGGCTGTCGTAGACGAGGCCTTCGATGCTGGCGGTGGTGGGGGTGCCGGGGTAGCCGGAGAGCTCGACGTAGCGGAAGCCGTGGAAGGTGAAGGCGGGGGTGTAGGTTTCGTCGCCGTTGCCGGAGAGGATGTAGGTGTCGGTGACTGTCGCGTTGCGGAGGTTTTCGGTGTAGATGCTGCCGTCCGGGTTGAGGCGTTCGGCGAAGCGCATGCGGATGATCGTGCCGCGAGGGCCGTGGACGTGGAGGATGATGTTGCCGACCATGTTCTGGCCCATGTCGTAGACGACGGCGCGGCCTTCATTGACGGGGTTCATTGCGATGGGATGGAGGGTGTTGGAGATGGCGATGGAGAGGTTGGGTTGGGCGGTTAGTTTTATTTGTTCCGAGATGGTGGCGGGGACTGCGGCGGTCCAGTTTTTGGCGGTGAAGTGAGGGGTGTTCCAGCCGGGGATTTCGAGGCGCGCGTCGTAGACTTCGCCGGCGTAGATCTCGGAGAAGAGCGTGGGGGCGGGGGCGGTCTGCCAGGTTTCGTCGGTGGCGATGGTTTTGTGGGTGCCGTTGGTGAGGGTGATGTCGAGTTGGGCGCGGAGGGTGTCGGGTTCGGGGTACTCGCGGGTGCCGGCCCAGGTCATGGGGGAGCCGTGCCAGCCTGCGCCGAGGACGGCGGCTATGGTGTTGTCGCCGGTAGTGAGTAGCGGGGTGACGTCGTAGGTCTGGTAGAGGACTCGCTTGTGGAAGTCGGTCCAGCCGGGGTCGAGGAGATTATGCGGAGCGATGGGCTTGCCGTTGAGGAAGGCCTGGTAGGCTCCGAGGGCGGTGATGGTTAGGCGGGCGGATTGGATGGTGGAGGGGATGACGAATTCTTTGCGGAGGAGGGCGGCTTCAGTGGCGATGCGGTTGGGGCCGGGGACTTCGGAGTGGCGGTCGGTGCCGATGGATAGAGGGGTGGTGATGGGGCCGACTACTTGTGCGGGCTGCCATTCGGCGTTGCTGTCGGTGCGGGCTTGCCAGGTGGTGTCGCTGGGGATGCGTTGCTCGGTGCCGTTTTGTGCGGTGATGCGGAGGGAGGCGGCGAAGGCTGTGGAGACTACCGGGGCGGAGACCTTTGCCTGGGCGACGACTTTGACGAGGATCTGGTTGTCGCCGGGTTTGAGGAGGGGGCCGATCTCTTCCCAGTCGAAGGCTCCCCAGGCTTTGTGTTGACCGGTGACGGTGCCGTTGACGGTTGCGACGTAGGCGCCGGGGCTGACGATGTGCAGGCTGGCGCGGGTGGGGGCTGCGTCGAGGTGCAGGGTGTAGCGGAACTCTGCGGTGGTGTTGGCGGGAACGTGCTGGGCGTCGGCGCCGCGGAGCCAGAGCCAGCGGACGGCGGATAGTTCCTGGTCGGCGGCTGGATCGGCGCGGCGAATCCACTTTGCGCTCCAGTCGGAGGGGGAGAGCAGGCCGGTTTCAAACGATGCTGGGGTTGAGGTAGAGCTGGCGCCCTTGTTGTCCCATACGCGGACTGACCAGAAATAGCGGGTTTGCGGCTTGAGGGTTGGGCCGTTGTAGGGGATGTTGATGGAGTCGGAGGAGGCGATGCGGGTTGAGTCCCAAACGTCGGCTTTGGCGTCACCTTTGCCTGGGGCCAGGTTTTTTTCGCTGGTGGCGATGAGGAGTTGATAGGCGGATTGCATCCAGTTTGGAGTGGTCGCGTCGCTTTGCCAGGCGAATTGTGGTTTGGGGTTGTCGATGCCGATGGGGTTTGTGAGGTGGTCGGTACGGAGTTGGACGGGCGAGGCGGCAGCGGGAAGGGTGAGGAGAGAAAGGAGGATCGGGTGAAGCAGACGCATGCTTGGCTCCGGGTTCGCTAGCAGAGCGAATGATACCGGATTGGGTTACCGGATGTGGGTTGGATGAGCAACAGCGGAGGCCGGGAAGATTGTAGGTGAAAAGATTCGAGAGGTCGAGGCAAATGGATTTCTTCGGGGTCCTTCACTGCGTTCAGGATGACGGCAAAAATCTTAGCGGCCGCTGAGTCTTACAGGAGCTTGAGGTCGCCGAAGACGGTGGGCAGGAGTTCGGAGACGGTGGGGTGGATGTGTACGGCGCGTTCGATGAGGGTGTAGGGGGCGCGAGCGTACATGGTGTCGATGATGCAGTGGATGGCTTCGTCGCCGCCGGTTCCGAGGATGGAGGCGCCGAGAATTTGTTTTGTGTTTGCGTCGACGAGAACTTTGATGAAGCCTTCGGTCTCTCCCTTCTCGACTGCGCGAGAGACGCGGGTCATGGGGCGGGTGCCGATGAGAGCTGGCTTGCCTAATTTGCGGACTTCGGCTTCGGTGAGGCCGACTCGGCCAAGGGGCGGGTCGGTGTAGAGGGCGTAGCAGGGGATGCGGTCGGTGACGCGGCGGGGATCGTTATCGAGGAGGTTGGCGGCTACGATTTCGTAGTCGTTGTAGGCGGTGTGGGTGAAGGCTCCGCGTCCGTTGCAGTCTCCAAGAGCCCAGATGCCGGGGACGTTGGTGCGTAGCTGGTCGTCTACGGTGATGTAGCCATGCTTGTCGTGGACTATGCCGGCGCGGTCGAGGCCGAGGTCGTCGGTGTTGGGTATGCGGCCGACGGCGAGGAGGACGTGCGAACCGACACTGTCGGAGTTGTCGTCTTCGCAGTTCACGCCGACTGCTACGTTCTCCCCATGGGAGTGGAGATGGATGCACTCGGCATTTAATCGCACCGTGATGCCCTCTTTTTCGAGGAAAGTTTTGATGGCGGCGGAGACGTCCTCGTCTTCGCGTGAGACCAGGCGAGGGGATTTTTCGATGATGGTGACTTCGCTGCCGAAGCGGCGGAAGATCTGGGCGAATTCGAGGCCGACGTAGCTGCCGCCTACTACGACGAGATGGCGGGGCAGCGTTTCGAGTTCGAGGATGCCGACGTTGTCCATCCACGGGACGACGTCGATGCCGGGGAATTCGGGAATGGTGGCGCGGCCTCCGACGTTGATGAAGATCTCTTTGGCGGTGAGGACTTCGTCGCCGACGCGTACCTGATTGGGGGATTCGAAACGAGCGTGGCCGATGAAGACGGTGCAGTTTTTCATGCCGCGCAGATAGGTTTCGACACCGTTGCGGGATTTGAGGACGATCTGATCTTTGCGTGCTTTGACCGCCTTCATGTCGACTGAGACTGCGCCTGGAACGGTGACTCCGTAATCCACGGCAGTGCGGGCTTTTTGTGCGACGTAGGCGCTGGCGACGAGAGCCTTGGTGGGTGTGCATCCGGTGTTGACGCAGGTGCCGCCGAAGAGCTTGCGTTCGATGAACGCAACGCTGCGGCCGGATTGGGTAAGGCGTCCGGCGAGGGTTGGGCCGGCCTGACCAGCGCCGATGATGATGGAGTCGAAGGTCTTGGGCATTGGACCTCTTGACTTGGATGCGTGGGCGTGCGCGTGGACCTGACGGGAGAAATTTTACGCCAGGCGTTTTTTGAGGAGGTCGCGGGCGATGGCGTCGAGGACTCCGTTGAGGAAGTGGATGGACTCGGGGGCGGCGTAGCGGCGGCCGATTTCGAGGGACTCGTTGATGATGATGGCGGCGGGGGTGTTGGGGTAGCCGATCATCTCGGCGACGGCGGCGCGGATGAGGTTGCGGTCGACGACGGCCATGCGCTCGATGCGCCAGTTCTGGGCGTGCGATTCGATGAGGGCGTCGATCTCTTCCTGGCGCGTGATGGCGATGCGATGGAGGTCTTCGGCGAAGCCTCGGGTGTCGGGGTCGACCTCTTCGACGGAGGCCCAGAAGAGCTTGCGGACTTCTTCGGGGGTTTGCTTGCCGAGGTCTCCCTGAAAGAGCATCTGCATGGTGAGTTCGCGGGTTTTGCGGCGGGTGCCCATTATTTGGAGCTCCCGGAGCTTTTCGGAGTGAACGAAGAGGACCCGGGGCTAAAGCCCTCTTTTTCCGAAGCTGCATTCAGGGGGCTGAAGCCCCCTGCTAATCCCGAAAGACGGGCGGAGGGATCGACTGTACCCGCGGCCAGTTTTCTTTGGAGGGAGACCATTTCGATGGCGGCGGTGGCGGCTTCGAAGCCCTTGTTGCCGGCTTTGAGGCCGGCGCGGTCGAGGGCCTGCTCGAGGGTTTCGCAGGTGAGGACGCCGAAGGCGTGGGGGACGCCGGTCTCCTGCTGGGACTGGCCGATGCC
>JAOAPF010000436.1 GCA_025462755.1 Edaphobacter sp. | reverse complement strand
TCGGCGGCGGCGCCATCCTGCTGATCCTCTTCTTCCTCGCCAAGACCGGCAACATGGGCCTGATTTTCTTCCTCCTGGGGAACCTGATGGGCGGCGGCTTCGGTGGTGGACGCGGCGGCCGTGGCGGAGGAGGCGGCCGTGACGGTGACGGAGGGGGCGGTTTCGGCGGCTTTGGCGGCGGAAGCTCCGGTGGCGGCGGAGCCAGCGGAGACTATTGAGGAGAGCCAATGTAAGAGAGAGTTGCTGCAAAGAAGGGCGCGCTCGATTCGGCTCCAGATGATAAAGTACAGCCGAACAGACCAGCCACAGAAAACATCGAACCCCAAACGAGAGGAAATCGAGGAAACATGAAACCTACATGGATTGTGCTTGGTGTCGTGGCACTTCTCATTGTCGTGCTTCTTTTTATTGGCGGCAGCTACATCGGCTCCAAGAACCAGATGGTCGCCAAGGACCAGAACGTGCAGGCCGCCTTCTCCGAGATCGACGTGAACCTCCAGCGCCGCGCCGACCTGATCCCAAACCTGGTCGCGACCGTGAAGGGCTACGCCAACGTCGAAGAGACCGTCCTGAACAACATCGCCCAGGCGCGGTCCGGCCTCTTGCAGGCCAAGACGCCGGATGAGAAGCTGGCCGCCAACGACCGGCTGAACGTTGCTCTATTGCCCCTGATGCGGCTGCAGGAGAACTACCCTCAGCTCAAGAGCAATGATCAGTTCATGCGCCTCCAGGATGAGCTCGCCGGCACAGAAAATCGGATAGCCGTGGCCCGCCGGAGGTACAATGAAGCGATTCGGGATTACAATACTTTCATTCAGCAGTTCCCGAACAGCCTCTGGGCAAGCTTCGCGGGGTTCCATCCGAAGAACGAATACTACACGGCGGAACCCGGATCGAAAGTGGCGCCGAAGGTCGACTTCTCGAAGTAACGAAGGCGAACTGAACTTCGGCCCAATAAAAAACCGCCGCATCTGCGGCGGTTTTTTATTGGCCAAAGCTTATTCAGTCAAAGCATGCCCCAAACCGTTTACTTGGTGAACGCCGAGATGGCCGTTGCCTCGTCGTCCTTGATGTCAAAGACGGTGTAGAGTTTCGTGATCTGCAGCAGATCGTGAACCTTCTTGGTCAGGTTCAGCAGTTTCAGCTCACCGCCGCTGTTCTTGACCGTAGTGAAGGCGCTGACCAACTCGCCAATCCCCGAGCTGTCGATATAGGTGATGTCTCCAAGGTTCAGCAGAATTTTGTTTGAACCCTTGGCCAGCACATCACGAACGGCGTCGCGAATCGTTACGCTGCCTTCGCCGAGAGTGATGCGACCGCTAAGATCCAGAATGGTGACGCCGTCAACCTGGCGAGTGTGTACTTTCATGCTCATGTCTTGTCTTCTCCTTAAGGTCCCGTTCCTTAGGTTCCAGGGTGCGCGGGTGTTCTATGTTTGATCAGTGTGAGTTCCGTGCCCGGGTGTAACTGCCGAAAGTTTACCTCATCCATGAAGGCCTTGATCAGAAAGATGCCCCGGCCCGACCCGCGAAGGATGTTTTCCGGTGCCAGGGGGTCGGGAACTTTATCCGGATCGAGCCCCGGACCCTGGTCCGCAATGCGGATGATCAGAGAGTCGGAGGTCGTCTCAAACGAGGCCACGATGTGCTTGTTCGTATCATACGAATTGCCGTGCAGCACAGCGTTCACGGCTGCCTCGCGAACAGCCATGGCGATATGCGGAATCGTATCTTCGTCGAACCCGGCCCGCTGTGCAATTTGTTCGGCAGTCAGCTCAATCTTATTAACGCTGTCCAGAGACGAGTCAAGTGTAAAGCTGACACGGCTTGAGTTAGAGTCGGCCAAAGATGTCCTTGCTTGCTAATGTGCCCGTTGTCAACTTCGATTAACGGTATTGATGGCAGTGTGCTTGTGGATTTCTTGAATGTCAAGGATGCCCTATCGATCTTTCCCGATTCCCCTCCTTTTCGACGGCGTATTGACATCATATTGACAGGACCAGCCTCGACGGCTCCGGTCGACGGCAAGTTGGGCTAACATGCCCAGTAGTAGGTAAAGTGTGTCGAAGACAGCGGACGCTCCATGACCAAGCATGCCAATCACAAGACGAGCGTCTCCGCCCTCATGGGGTCCCCGGTGGTCGACGCCAAGGGAGGCACCTTCGGCCACGTGCGCGAGTTTGCCGTAGCCCCTTCGATCGATGCCGCTCACATCCACGGCATGGTCATCAAGCAGGCCTTAGCCAAACGCGGCGACCGCCACTCTGTCGTCCCGGTCACGCACCTCCAGCTGACCTCCACCGGCGCAATACAGCTTCGGGACACCGCCGAACCCATACCGCTACCCGACGATGAGCGCTACCTCCTGCTCGAGCGCGACCTGCTCGACCAGCAGATCATCGATGTTCATGGCCACAAGGTCGTCCGCGTCAATGATGTAAACCTGGTCTGGGAAAACTGGGAGGAAAACGGCGCCGAAGGCAGTCAACCCCTCTCTCTCCGAATCTCCGAAGTTGAGGTAGGCATGCGAGGCGCAGTCCGCCGCCTCCTCAAAGGCTTGCCCCAGCAACCCGTCAACCGGCTCTCCGCCCGCTTCGGCGCCAGCTGCATCCCCTGGGACTTCGTCGACCTCATCGACCGCGACCCCGCCCGCCGCGTCCGCCTCAGAGTCGAGCAGGACCGCCTCTCGACGATGCACCCCTCCGATATCGCCGATATCCTCGAAGAGCTCGCCCCCCCCGAACGCCACGCCCTCTTCCTCTCGCTCAACGAAGAGGTCGCCGCCGAGGCCCTCGAAGAGGTCAAGCCCAAGATGCAGCAGTCCCTCATCGAGTCTCTCGACTCCGAGCAGATCGCCGGCATCGTCGAAGAGATGGACCCCGGCGCCGCCGCCGACCTCCTCTCCGAGCTCACCGACGAGCGCTCCGAGGCCATCCTCGAAGAGATGGATCCAGAGGAGCGGCAGGAGGTCGAAGATCTTCTCGAATTCTCCGGAAACTCCGCCGCCGGCCGCATGACCACCGAATACGTTGCCATGCCGGCCGCCGGCATCGTCGATCAGGCCATCAACGCGCTGCGCGAGTTCGAAGGCGACATCGAAACCATCACCGACATCTACCTCCTCGACGAAGAGGAGCGAATCACCGGTCTCATCCCCATCGTCCGAATCCTCCTCGCAGAACCCCATGTGTCCTTGTCCGGCCTGCCGCAGGGTCACCTCGTTACCTGCAGCGTCGACGCCAACGGCCGCAAAGTAGCCGAGCTCTTCGACAAATACAATCTCCGCTCCCTCCCCGTCGTTGATCGAGACAAAAAGCTCGTCGGAGTCATTCACGCCGAACAAGTCATCGCCCTTCTTCGGGCCAGCCGTTAGGCACCCAGGCTTGCCGTTGCACGGTGGTGAATCCAACCAGCAGCCATCAACCTGAAGTCAACGAATTTACGGAGTTGTCATTCTGACCCTGAGCGAAGTCGAATGGGTAAGAACCCCCGCATTTTGTTTGCAGCCCCCCGCTCGCTATCATCAGGGCAGACACAAAGGAAACGCAGCCTTCGATGAAGATCCTGTACGCCGCCGGCCTCTCTCCCAAGGAATCCTCGCTGTATCGCCTCTGGGCACTTGAGCGCCTCGGCCACAACGTTGTCCCCTTCAACACCTTCGACTATCTCCCGCGCAGTCCCCTCGTCCGCAAGGTCGCCCATCGCCTCTCCGCCGGTCCTTCAGTCAACCGCCTCAATCGCGATCTCCTCCGTATCGCCGAAGCTGAAAAGCCCGACCTATTCTGGGCCGACAAGCTTCTCTCCATGCGCCCCAGAACCCTCGACCGCATGCGCGCCATGGGCCTCGCCACCGTTAGCTACATGATCGACAACCCCTTCGGCCCCCGCCGCGACCCCGGTTGGCGCCTCTACATGAAAAACATCCCGCATTACGATCTTCACGTCGTCCAGCGCGACAAGAACATCCTCGACTACACCTCGCGAGGCGCACGCGACGTCATAAAGATCCAGACCGCCTACGAGCCCACGCTGCACTATCCGCCGCCCGATGGCTGGTCCGACGCCGACCGCGACCGTCAGGTCTCCTTCATCGGCACGCCCTACGACGATCGCGCCCAGACCCTCGGCCGACTCTGGCGCGACTGCGGCTTCTCAGTAGCCGTCTCAGGCTCTGCGAAGCTCTGGGGCCGAGCGATGCGGCCAGACGTCTTTGCAGCCACCTTCCGCGACGGCGAACTCTACCGCGACGATTACCGCAACGCCATCTGGCGCTCCCGCATTAACCTCAGCTTCCTCACCCACTCTAATCAGGACGAGTTCGTCCACAAGAGCTTCGAGATCGCCGGCTGCGGTGGCTTCCTTCTCGCCGAGCGTTCCCCAGGCCACCTGCAGCGCTTCAGGGAAGACGAAGAGGCTGTCTTCTTCTCCACCTTCGACGAACTCGCCGAAAAAATTCGCCGATACCTCCCAGACGAAGCAGCCCGCCAGCGCATCGCCACTGCCGGAAATCTCCGTGCCGCTCGCGACGGCTACCACAACGACAAACAGGTAGGACTCATCATCGAGCGGATCCAGTCCATCCTGTCCAATCGCACACCAACCGGCCACTCTGCCAATCCAGCTCTCGCGGTTGGTCCGTGATTCACGACCTCCTCAACGAAACCCCTCCTCTCGGCTTCCTCGCAGACATCTGCATCGTCGGTGCGGGAGCCGCCGGCATCACGCTGGCCGTCGAGTTCGCCCGCAAAGGCAAAAAAATCTTGCTCCTCGAAGGCGGCGGCGCCGTCCGTGAAGACTCCTCGCAGGCACTCTACGACAGCGAAGTCGCCGGCCTCCCCCATCGGGGTATTCACACCGGCCGCATCCGCGTGAAAGGCGGAACCACTGTCCGCTGGGGAGGCCAGATCCTCGAACTCGACGCCGACGATTTCAACCCGCGCCCCGCCGTTCCCGAAAGCGGCTGGCCCTTCCCCAAGACCGAACTGATCCCTTTCTACGAGCGAGCCCTCCACCTCGAAGGCCTCGACAAAGTAGAGCGAAGCGACGCCGCCGTCTGGCGCGATCTCAACCAGCCCTTCACCCAGTTCGCCGACCTCGAAGCCTACCTCTCCCGCTGGTGCCCCGAGCCAAATTTCGCCCGCCTACACAACAAGACCCTCACCAGCCACCCCAACATCCACCTCTGGCTCCACGCAAGCGCCGTCGAGCTGATAACCGAAGGCGGCACCACCACCGGCCTCCGCTGCCGCACCCTCACCGACGTCGAAACCATCTTCCACGCCAGCCGCTACATCTTCGCGCTGGGCGGCATCGAAAGCTCACGCTTCTTCCTGCAGCCACGCCCCGGCGGCCTGCCCTGGAACCGCTCCGGCCTGCTCGGCCAACACTTTCAGGACCACATCGACTGCAACGCCGCCGCCGTCCACCCACACGATCTCGCCAGCTTCCACGACACCTTCGATCCCATCATCACCCACGGCTTCAAATATCTCCCCAAGCTGCGCCTCCCACCCCACCTCCAGGCCCAGCACGGCACCCTCAGCATCGGTTCGACAATGTCCTTCGAAGACACCGGCAAGGCCCGCATGCAAGCCAAGCACACCATTCGCAATCTCACGCGCGGACGCTTCAGCGACGTCACCCGCGGCAACCTCACCCACACCGCAAGACACGTCCCCATGCTCTTCCATCAGGTCTGGCGCTACAAAGTCCAGCGCCGCGCCTACGCCCCACCCGAGGTACGCATCTTCCTCCGCATCCACTGCGAACAGGAGCCCACCTCCCGCAGCAGCATCACCCTCACCAACCAGCGCGACGCCCTCGGCCTGTTCCGCGTCCGCTTCGACTGGCAGATCTCCGAAAGGGAACTGGACACCATCCGCCAATACGTCCTCATCGCGCAACGCTCCCTCGCCGGCATAGCCAGCATCATCCCGGACGAGGACCTCATGTCCGGCAATCCAAACTTCCTCGCCCGCTGCGACGACAGCAACCACCACATGGGCGGCATGCGCATGTCCCCCTCAGACTCGACCGGCGTAGTCGACACCAACCTCCGCCTCCACGGCCTCACCAACACCTACATCTGCTCGAGCGCCGTCTTCCCCACCTCGGGCTTCTCCAACCCCACCCACACCGTCCTGGCCCTCGCCGTCCGCCTCTGCGATCATCTAACCTGACCCACCCCAAGCACATCATCCCATCTGCGCTTGTCACTCTGAGCGCAGCAGAGAACACCTGCCTGTGCCGTTGCGGTGGCTGTTGTTGTCTTTGTTGTTGTTCTCGCCTTGTCTTTGCTGTCGTTCTGTCTTTGCTGTCATTCTGAGCGAAGCGAAGAACCCCGCATTTTGTCTTTGTCGTTGCTGTTGCTTTTGCTGTTGTTCTTGTTTTGCACTGGCTGTCATCCTGAGCGCAGCGAAGGATCCCGAGAGGCTTCACTCACCCATACCGCTCGAACCTTCTCGCCCCAAAAACCAACACAGCCGTCCACTCCCCAAGTACACTCAAACCGAACCATGCAGACCATCTCCTTAGCCGACACCAACCGCCAAACCACCCGCCTCGGCTTCGGCTGTGGAAGCATCATGGGTGCAACCAACCGTCGCAACTCCCTGAAGCTCCTCGAGACCGCCTACGAAGCGGGCATCCGCCACTTCGACGTAGCCCCCATGTACGGCTACGGCGAAGCCGAAGCCTGCCTCGGCGAATTCCTCCAAAACCATCGCGGCCAGATCACGATCGCCACGAAGTACGGGATAGCCCCGCCAAAAAAATCAGCCATCATCAAATTAGGCCGCCGCATAGCCGGCCCAATCCTCAAGCAACTCCCGAGCCTCAAGCACAACTTGGCGAAGGCCGCCAACGCCGCCACCCGCAACCCCGAACGCCCGGCCTTCACCGCAACCCAGGCCAAAGCCTCCCTCGAACGCAGCCTCATCGCCCTCCGCACCGGCCACATCTACCTCTGGCTCCTCCACGAGGCCACCGCCGCCGATCTGCAGGATGACACCCTCCTCTCCCTCCTCGAAGCCGAAGTAAAACGGGGAATCATCAGCACCTTCGGCATCGGCAGCAGCGCCGATAAAATCCCGGGCCTCCTCGCCACGCACCCCGCCTACTGCCGCGCCCTGCAATACGAGTGGTCCGTTTTCGACTCCCCAATACCGGACGCCCTCATCCGGACCTCCGCACCCCTCCGCATCCACCACGGCGCCCTCACAAAAAACTTCCACGCTATCCACAAATCGATCCTCAACAACAAACCCCTCTGCCAACGCTGGTCCGCCTCCACCAACACCGACCTCAGCCACCCCGAAGCCCTCGCCCACCTCATGCTGAAAGCCTCCCTCGTGATGAACCCAACCAGCATCATTCTCTTCTCCTCCAAGAACCCCGCGCACATCCACGCCAACATCCACACTGCCGCCGACACCACCCTCGAACTCCCCGCCCGCCAACTCTACAATCTCGTCCAGTCAGAGCGCGACCAGCTTCTGATGACCATCTAAACCCCTCAGGTTCGATGCCATAGCGAAAGATGAGTTAGCCTGAAAGAGGCGAGCCACGCGTTCTCCCGACCAGAAAAAAGGAAACAAGAAATGACTTCCTGGCGTCATTGGAGAACCCGGCTCATCCTCGTCTTCGCCGTCCTCGGCCCAGGTTTCATCACGGCCAACGTAGACAACGACGCCGGCGGCATCCTGACCTACTCCGCCGCCGGAGCCCAATACGGCTACACGCTCCTCTGGACGATGATCCCCATCACCGTCGCCCTCATCGTCGTACAGGAGATGTGCGCCCGCATGGGCGTCGTTACCGGAAAAGGCCTCAGCGACCTGATCCGTGAAGAGTTCGGCCTCCGCATCACCTTCGTCATCATGATCCTGCTCGTCGTCGTCAACTTCACTAACGTCGTGACGGAGTTCTCCGGCATCGCCGGCAGCATGCAGCTCTTCCACGTCACAAAATATGTGAGCGTGCCCATCTGCGCCCTCATCGTCTGGGCACTCATCGTCAAGGGCGACTACAAGAGCGTCGAAAAAATCTTCCTCATCGCCAGCGCCTTCTACATTGCCTACATCATGGCCGGCGTGCTCAGCCGGCCCGACTGGCATCTCGCCATGGTCGAAACCGTCAAGCTTCCCCCACGCAGCGTATGGTCGGACAAAGCCTACATCTACATGACCGTAGGCGTCATCGGCACCACTATCGCCCCCTGGATGCAGTTCTACCTGCAGTCGTCCATCGTGGACAAGGGCGTCACCGTCAAGCAGTACAAAGCCTCACGCCTCGACGTCATCGTCGGCTCCATCTTCACCGACGTCGTTGCCTGGTTCATCATCGTCGCCTGTGCCGCCACCCTCTACACCCACGGCATGCACAACATCGTCGATCCCTCCGACGCCGCCCAGGCCATGAAGCCGCTCGCCGGCGACTACGCCTTCATCCTCTTCGCTGCCGGCCTCTTCAACGCCTCGCTCTTCGCCGCATCCATCCTTCCGCTCTCCACCGCCTACACCGTCTGCGAAGGTCTTGGGGTCGAAAGCGGCCTGGACAAGAGCTTCAACGAAGCGAAGTTCTTTTACTGGCTCTACAGCCTACTGCTCTTCGCCGGCGCCGCCGTCGTCCTCATCCCGAACTTCCCGCTGGTAAAGTTCAGCATCCTCTCCCAGGTCCTGAACGGCATCCTTTTACCCCTGGTCCTGGTCTTCATGCTGAAGCTCATCAACAAGCACGAGCTGATGGGCAAATACACCAACAAGCGCTGGTTCAACGTAATCGCCTGGGCCACAGCGATCATCGTCACCGCCCTCACCCTCGTCCTGGTCTGGAACACCCTTCACCGCTAGTGTGTCGTTCCGGCTTACCGCGGTGGAAGCAAAGGGTGTCATTCTGAGCGCAGGCGAAGAACCCCCGCATTCGCTTTTGTTATTGCCTGTATTTTTTTGTTTGTCATCCCGTAGGGATCTGCTGTTGTCTTTTCTCGCCCCGCTCAAGCAAGCGTCATTTCGACCGAAGCAGCTCACGGTGTCATCGTTGGCTGCGCCGCGGAGAAATCCGCTCTCTACTACCGAGCCCAAAGCTGACAGGTCAAAGCTCTAAAGCAGCTTTCCCTCAGACAAATCCCGAATCAACCCAAGATCCGCCGCCAGAAAGTCATACCCGGGCAACTCCGCCAGCGGAGTCCATCGAACATCGTTGAAGATCCGGTTCTCGAGCGCCCCATCGAACTCCCGCACCACAAAGAACTGAAGATCGATCGCCCCGCCGTTCCTGTATTTGTGCCTGACCCGCGCCACCCGCTGGCCAATCACCGCCTTGATCCCGAGCTCTTCATCCAGCTCGCGCGCCAGAGCGTCCTCCGAACTCTCCCCGGCCTCAATCTTCCCCCCCGGAAACTCCCACTTCAAACTCATCGGCTGATCCGCCTTCCGTTGGCAGATCAACACTTCGACCCCCGAAGCTCCATCCCCTGCCGTTCCTCGCAGAATCAGCGCCGCCACCACAAGCCGCAGCGGCTTTGCGAACGTCACCTCAACATCGTCCTCGAGATTGCGAATGGGCTCACTCATGCCTGTAGATTAGACGGTGCCCATCGCCAAAAGCCTCAATTCGCTTTACTTAGGGTCAACCGGCCCCGAAGAGTAACCCGGATAGTAAACCGGCCAGCCCTCCTGCGCACTGCGCTCCAACAGCCCCGGCGTCGGGTTTACCGGGAACGCGCGCCGGGCAATCCCCAGCATCGCGGCATCATGCACCGAGTTGCCGAACACCGCATCCGGCGCCGTCACCCCCGCCCGCGCCAGAGCCGCCACTTTTCCTTCATCCGTCGGAACATCCACCAACACATCCGTTACCACGCCATCCTTCACCGTAACTTGTGCCGCCAAGACCCGCTCCGCAGGAATCCCGAAACGCCGCACGCCCTCCTCAATCACCCAGTTGTTCGTCGAACTCACCGCCCAGATATCCACTCCCTTGCCGCGAAGCTCCTCCACCAGCGCCAGCATCTCGGGAAAGATATTCCGCTCAATCTGCTTCTCAAAGAAAGTTTTCGCCGCCCGCCGCATCTCCTCCTCGCGCAGCCGCTGGTACATCTGCACCATCTCCCCGCAGATCGCTGCCTCCGACACCTCGCCCTTCAAATATCCGCGGTACCGCCCATCGATCCAGTCGGTCGCCTCCCGCGAAACCAATCCCGTCTCGACGGTCCAGTTCATGAACCCCGACCCCGCATCCCCAGACCACAGCGTCCCATCGCAATCGAATACCGCCACCCTGGGCGACAACGCATGCACCGCCTCACGAAACTCCGGCGTACTCAAACGACCGACTGCAACAACTTTGCTCACGGAATCCACAACCTTTCTGCGCCGACCCACACGCGTCGACCTTTACTACGATGCCCCGTTATAACCCTGCAGTATTAATCTTACGTGTCGTTTGCCTGCTCTTTTGTCATCCGCAGCGAAGCGAAGGAATCTGCTGTTGCCTTTGCCTGTTCGTTGCACTCACCCCACCGAACACCCACAAAGCAGTCGACATCCCTAAATCGGCGGCAACCCCTGAACCACCGTCACCCCAGCCGGCGGAACAAAAGCAAAATCCGAGTCCTTCACCGGCACATTCTCCTTGAGGTCGGAGAAGACGAACTCCGTCACCGCTCCATCCACCTCTTCCAGCCGCATCCGCTCAATCGCCCCCGCCGCCGTCACCCACAGCGACAGCAGCTTCACCTGCTGTTCCATCCCCTTCGGCACACCCGAGATACGATAACCCGAACCCTCCGCCACCACCGTCAAATTATCCAGCTCTTTCTTCAACTGGGTATGCCCCAGCAGAAACCGCAGCGGAGACCGCAGATCGTCCAACTGCTTCGCCGGCACCCGCGTCGCCTGCGCATCGTCCGGTGTATAAAACCACGCAAACTTCCCATCCAGCACAAACACCTTACCCACGGGAGCCGCATAGCTCCATCGCATCCGCCCCGGCTTCTTCAGCAGCAGCGTGCCCTCTTCCGTGCGATCCATCCCCATCCCGGAGTAGTGCTCCGTATAGTGCGCCCGCAAAGAACTCAAATGGTTGTAATGGTCATCGACCTTGCGAATAAGCGCATCATTCTCCTGCGCAACCATCAGCAAAGGAAAGCCCAGCAAGCCCGCCAGCAGAGCCACCCTGACTGAATTGGCACCCCGCATTACTGAATCGGCTGCGTACAGTTGGTTGCACCAGCCGGATCGAAGCGAACCGCATTGTTCTCGTCTGAGCAGAACCCGCGATCACCCGTCCGCCCAACCGAGTTCGGCACCGCCGTTATCTCATAACCCGTGATCATGTCGTGATTATTTACATTCACCTTGGTGCAGTTGGTGATCGCAAACGTATAACCCGCCTTCTGCCCACTCGCCAGGTCCGGCGAGAGCAACTGCGAAGACTCCGCCGACGGAGCACCCGATTTCGGATCGCCGCCCAGCACCGCGAGCGAGCAGGCAAATCCATTCTGCGGATAGGCCGAGCTGTACTGCAGCTGCGCCTGACCGATCGTACGCACGGACTGAACCGCGGAGGTCTCATGCGCCTGCTTCGTCAGCTTCAACATCTGGGGCACCGCAAGAGTCATCAGGATCAGCATCACCGACATAACGATCAACAGTTCAATCAGCGTAAATCCATCTTCTGTTCGTCGTTCTTCACTCAAATGCTCTGCGCGTACCAGTGCGTTCATGTTCTTCATCATTCCCCGGCCTTCATCATTCTTCGGCGATCCCGTTTCCCACTTCGAAACAAACTCTATCAGCATCGCCCTAACAGGCCAAATCCCCTCGCTCGATCTTCATCGATCCGAGATTCCCCAGCAGCGTCAACGCCATCGTCTCCGGCTGAAACAGTTCCTGCGCCAGCTCCTGCACATCCGCCGTCGTCACCGCCTCAATCTCTTCCATCATCTCGTCGACGCCAAAGAAGCGCCCGAAGTACATCTGCTGCCTCGCCAGATTCGCCATCCGGCTGCCCGAGCTCTCGAGCCCAATCACCATGTTGCTCTTCACCTGGTCCTTGGCCCGCTTCAACTCGACCTCACTGACGGTCTCTTCCTTGAGACGCCGCAACTCCTGCAGGGTAAGCTGCAAGACCTTCCGCGTCTTATCCACCGAAGTTCCCGCATACACGCACAGCGAACCCGTATCGCGAAACGGGCTCATCTCCGAGTAGATCGCATACGCCAGCCCCTGGTCCTCGCGAATCGTCTGGAACAGCCGCGAGCTCATCCCCCCGCCGAGCATCGTATTCAGCAGATAAACCCCGTACCGGCGCGAATCGTTCACCGGAGGAGCCGGCACCCCAAGACAAAACTGCACCTGCTCCAGCGCCTTCTTCCGCTTCAGCGTAATGTGCGGCGTCGCCTTAGGCGCATCCATCTTCGGCCTCGCTGCTTCGCCATTCGCGGTAAGCGAATCGAACTCTTTTTCCACCTGCGCGACAAACGCATCGTGCTCCAGATTTCCCGCAGCCGAAAAGACCATATTGCGCGGCGTAAACCGGCCTGCATAATAATCAAACACAACCTGCTGGTTGAACTTCGAAACCGTCTTCGCCGTCCCCAGAATGGGCCGTCCCAGCGCATCGCCCTTCCAGAAGTTCTGCGTCCACACCTCGTTCACCAGATAGTCGGGGTTATCCTCGTCCATCTTGATCTCTTCCAGAATCACGCCCTGTTCGCGAGTCAGTTCGTCCGGCGTGAAGGTCGGATGCTGCACCAGGTCGGCCAGCACATCCAGCGCCGGCGGCACATTCTCATCCAGCACCTTGATGTTGAAGCAGACCATCTCCTTGCCCGTGAAGGCGTCCAGATTCCCGCCGATCGTATCCACCTCGCGGGCAATCTGCTGCGCAGACCGGGTTGTCGTTCCCTTGAACACCATGTGTTCGACAAAATGCGAGATGCCGTTCACCTCGGC
>JAOAPF010000372.1 GCA_025462755.1 Edaphobacter sp. | reverse complement strand
CCCCAAGATCGATCCCGATCGTCATCCCAACCTTGGTGATGCTGCGTGGAACTTCGGCGATGAAGTGCTGCGCTGGTTTTTTCATGGGCATAGTCTCTCCGATTCGCAGGACCTACTCATCCCTTTTTTCGGCAAGTTCACTCAGCGACGCGATTCGGGAAGCCGGAGTTTCCGGAAACCCCGTTTACAGGTGGACGGATTGCTATGCTGGAGGGAATCGGTATTCTGTCGACGCATTGCCTGCGACTATAAAGAAGAATGTCTGGAAGAGCGAACATGATGCAGGTTTTGATCCGATCCGCCAGATTGCAACTAAGCCAGTTCAAAATGGCTGATGCCGGAGAGGTATTCGAATGCATCACCCCTGCGACCGCTCGCTTCATGCGCTGGGAGCCCCCGAAATCGCTCAACGAGTACAAAGCACACGGGGAAGCCAGATTACAGGCGAACGATCAATCGGTTTTGTCCTTTGTTATAAGACGCAGTGACACCATGGAATGTCTAGGCATTGCCGAATTGGATGAGGTGGATCAACCAAGCCCAGAGCTTGGCATCTGGCTAAAAGAAGCAGCTCATGGTCACGGCTACGGAACAGAAGCCATCAGAGCTGTTGCTGAATGGGCGATGAAAACTCTCGCGAAGGGGAGCTTCCTTTACCCCGTAGCAGTACAAAATGTCGCCAGCAGGCGTATCGCCGAAAAACTTGACGGTGAAATTGTAGGAACACGCAGAAATCAAAAGTATGAATCCGTCGTATATAAAATCTGCCCTCTTACACGACCCTGGTCGGACGGTTAAGAAGACTGTTGCGTCTGGCCGCTTGCTTGGCGCTTTCTCAGAGCTTTCGTGACAGACCTCCCCAGCCTCCTGCAAAGTCAGTTTGCGGCAAGTTTGATTCGCTGACGGCTGAGGTTGCCGCTAACCACGTTTTTCGTGCAGTTCATGTCAAACTGCTCTATGTTTGAGAGATGCTGAGCGAACAGGCCATCGACGCGCTTGTAGAACAAGAACTGTCGCGGTTGTCCGACGCCAAACTCTCTGCGAGGGTTGCCGAACTGCGAGTGAAGCCCTATCGGGTTGATCGCGCCTGGGACTATAGCAAAGTGAACCACGTCCATAAGCTGATCGCTCCCCGCGGCCGCCGCACCGTTAGCCGACGCGGACCACGCACACCCGGCCTTGGCTGCGCTGATACTGCTTCCCAGCCCACTCCCCTGCGTTCTACCGCGTCAAACGAAAGGAGGACGCTAATCATGGAACAAGCCCAGAAAAACAATCTCAAGACGCCACTCGAATCCGATCCCCGCAAAGAAAATCGCAATGTCCCTGCCGGGAGTGAAACCTCCCCCGGTCCAGAGAACTTCGATGATATCCGTCCCAAAGACGGTACGTCGCAGCCAATTGACGAAGAGACTCCTGGCCTGGTAAGGAACTAGGGGGAATGGCTGCATGTGCTTGCGACCTGCGACTCACGCCCAAGCACACTTTAGGTCCACATTGATTTAGGCGGTGTGCTTTTCGAGGGTTCTGTCTTCCCCTTCCGAGCGGCCAAGGCATAAGCGGCGTCCTGTGAAGTGATCGTCTTCTTCCCAGTCTCAGCCTTGATAGCCGGTTTAGTCGACTTACTTTTCGTCTTAGAAGCCTGCTTTTCCTGTTTGGTCTGACGGCTCGAATCAGTGTTAACTGGTGCACCCGCTGATTGGGCTACGCCAACCTGAACCGATGAAGCCGAGAAAAAAACGATTGCCAAGCTCGAGTCCCGACTGAGCGATATCCTCTGCAACCGTGAACGGCTTCACGTCAGCGAGCAGCTTAGGACCGCGTCGAACGCGTGAACCGCACGCTTCAGGATCGCCTCGTCAAGGAACTCAGACTCGCGAACGTATCCGCCATCAAAGAAGGCAACGAGTTCCTACCCGAATTCATGGCTCGGTTCAACGACCGGTTTGCAGTCACGCCTGTCCGCTACGAAGACATGCACCGGCCCCTCTTAGTCTCAAAGGACAAGCTCACCGATATCCTGTGCCATCGCGAGCAGCGCTACGTGAGCAGCCAACTGACTCTGTCATACGATCGTAAGCGAATCATTCTGGAACGAAACGCCACGTCCGAGGATCTGGGCGGCAAGTACGTTGATGTCTACGACTTTCCAAATGGCAGGTTGGAGGTACGTTCGAAGGGCCTCCTGCTTCCCTACCGTGTCTTCACCAAAGATCAGAGGGTCAGCCACACGGCGATCGTCGAGAACAAACGTCTAGGCCACACACTGGCTCTGATCAAGGCACAGCAGGACAGCCATTTCGAGGCAAAGGTGAAGACCAACAGCGAGAAGGGCGAGTATCAGAAACGCGGGCGGCAGATATACGGTCCTGACTATGTTCCCAAAATCTCCGCCAAAGCCGCAGCAGCAGTTGCTGAGCCAACCGCCAAGAAAGCGTGACGTCCGATCGCATCTTCTTGTGAACGAGTCTCCCGGACAATTGGCCCCGCCGTCTCCTCTTCGTCACTTGTCCGAGATGGCGACTATACGGACATGTGGGCCGCTTTCCAAATGTCAGTGAGTGAATGGCGATAATGCGTTTACTTGATTTTGGCCCACTTTTGGAATTCGCCATAAGCACGTAAATGAGGACCTAGCCGATGCGATACTGACCGCCGTCTACGACAATCGCCTGCCCAGTGATGAATGCAGCATCGTCGGTTGTCAAAAATAGAACTGCGCCAGTCACGTCCTCGGGATTGCCCAGCCGCTTGATGGCTTGCTGTTCCCACTGTGGAGCGCTCTTGCTCCTCGGACTGAGGCGCGGTTTAAGAGATCACCGGTCGTACAGCCACGAAACCTTTTTTCTAACAGTGTAGATGCCGCTGTGTTGATGAGGCGTTAGGAGGAGCTGCAAAGATCACACCGATCTTATGCAAGGCTTGCCTGTGCTTACCTGTTGACCAGTGTCAAAGAGCGAGGAGCTTCGATCTTCTCTCCGGTATCACGAGGCCAGGAAATCGACAGCAATGCCCCTCCTTCTGGACGGTTCGACGCCGTCACACTTCCTCCGTGAGCGCGCACTACGGCTTCAACAAATGCAAGCCCAAGGCCGTGCCCCTTGGAGCCTCTTCCTTTCACCCTCTGCTCGAACATGTGGAGGCCAATCTCCGGAGCAAATCCCGGACCATCATCCTCCACAATCAGCGTCGCAGCGTCCTCGCTTACGCCAAGTTTTATGGAAACGGTGCATGACGCGGGCAAGTGGTTAAGTTCGTTATCGAGAAGGTTTGCGATCACTCGATGCAGAAGAGCGGCGTCTGCGAGTACAGTGACAGGACCAGAGCTGCGCAAATTCATTCGAAGCCCTTTCTCTGACATGCAAGGCTCGTACAGATCAATCATGAGTCGAATCAGTTCATCAAGATCGACTTCTGTGAGCGAAAGCCTAAGCGCGTCAGCTTTCGCCTCAGCAACATCAAGCGAAGTATTTAGGAATTCCGTTAGTCGATCCAGTTCATCGATGGCCGAGACGATTGGCTCACTTTGCTCGACCTTTAAATCGCCCGATAGAACGATCTCCAGCTTTCCCCGAATTGCCGTCAACGGGCTACGAAGATCGTGGGCAAGGGACTCAGTGATGGTGTGCAGTTGATGCATCGAGCTTTCTATCCGGTCCAGCATGCGGTTGAGCGTTAGCGCCAGGTGCCCTACTTCGTCGTTCCGCTTGCTGGTCGGAACCCTGCTGCTCAAATCAGATTGCCCAATCCGGGATGCTGCTTCGGTTATCTCGCGAACATGGCCCAGCATACGTCCGGTCACGAAGAACACAATCACGGAACCGAACAGCACGATGAGCAGCCAGAGGCAGAAAAAACGGTAGCGGAGGTTCCTTAGCACACGCAATTCATCGCGTTCCGAAAGCCCGAGATAGATGTGGCTCCCATCATCAAGCCGTACCGATGCTACTCGAAAGGGATGTTTGAATCCTTTGACATTCAAATCGTAGGGAACGTCGGAAATAAACTTGCGCTCGCGAATCGCGGCTAAGTTTGGCATCCCGTCACCGGCACCTACCCAAAGTTTCAGAGTCCCGTCGTCCCCAGCCTGAAGAAAGAAGACGGAGTCGTTCTCATTGCTGTTGGAGCGGAGTTTGTCGGGCACCTCTCTGCTTGCAAGTTCTGCTACTTCTCTCACGACCCTACCGTAGAGGCGGTCTTTCGGCGTTCGACCAGCAACATCACCGAGGACCGCAACCTCTCCACAGAGCCAAGCGTCACTCCGCCGCTGAATGTCGTTCGCGACGAAGCGATGAAGCATCGCAAAAACCAACATGGTTCCAATAGCAAATGCAAGCGTTGCCCACAGAGAAATACGCCATGCGGCGCTATGCATGACGGGATTAGCGGTCTTTGAGGACATAGCCAATACCTCGTAAAGTCCTAATCAGCGGCTCACGGCCTTCTGTATCCACCTTGCCGCGCAGCCGGTAGATATGTACATCAACAACATTGGTGTTAGGTTGAATTCGCATTCCCCACACTTCGGAGAGAAGCATCGATCGAGTAACAACACGCCCAGCGTGTCGACATAGATACGTCAGAAGCACGAATTCTTGCGGACTTAGATTTAAGACTTCTTCACCGCGAGAAGCTCTACGGTTGATGAAATCCAGCTCCAGGTCCAGTACGCGGAGCCGGGTCGCCTCCTCACTCGTACCAAGATTACGTCGCAAGAGGTTACGCAATCTTGCTAGCAATTCTGCGAGTGCGAAGGGTTTTGTCAGGTAATCGTCACCACCTTGTTCTAGACCTTTGACCCTATCGTCGACCGATCTTCTGGCTGAAAGTATCAATACGGGGCTGCTGATGCCAGAGTGTCGAAGCTGAAGAATCAGGTCAATGCCATCTTGATCCGGAAGTCCAAGGTCGACGATCAGAACGTCATATTTCTTTCCAGACGCGAGTTGAATGGCGGATCGCCCATCCTTGGCGGCATCCACCTCGTAACCTGCATCGGCAAGGGGTTGCTTTAGGAAATCCTGAATCTCGGGTTCATCCTCGACCAGCAGAAGTCGCATAAATCATGGTAAGACAATTTGATTCATGAGTTGCATACTTCAAGAGGCTGCAAGATGACGATTGTGTCATCTGCTTCTCCCTCAGCAATAAACGAGTCGGGAAACGCTATACAAAAACCAGGATAGCCGGAATATGGACTCCTGCCGCACGGGTGATTGCGTCCTCCATGAACAAATCGTCATCCTATTTCCGTGCTGCAAAGTGCTATCAAAAGAACAAAGGTCTCGTCTCAAAGAGTAGCCGTTGTATTGGAGAATACGGAGCCTGTTCTCTCAAGTAGTCGACTGTCGCTGGATCGTCGTCTCTTCGTGGTCCAGCATCCCCGAGACACACTCGACATTTAATCCTTATAACCCGGGCTGAGGGCCTATTGCACATAACTACGGCTTACCTGAACCGCATCGCCACTGCCGTACCAGAGCACGATGTGCATGACGCCTTTGTCGTCTTCGCCGAGCAGATGCTCGCCGACCCGCGGCTACGCACGGTCTTCCGCCGCATGGTGAGCCGAGCCGACATCGCGCATCGCTATTCGTTCCTCGATCCGCAGAAAGATTCCGCCCAATTTTCGTCGCATTACGCGCATGAGTTTTACCGGCTAGGCAAATTTCCCAGCACGGCGCGCCGTATGGAGTCGTTTGAGCAGAGCGCTCCGGTGCTGATGAAGAAGGCCGTGGACCGGCTTGCGCTGAGCGAGAAGGAACGCTCCGGTATTACGCATGTGCTAGTGACCTGCTGCACGGGGCTCTATGCGCCGGGGCTGGACTTTGAGATCGTCGACCACCTCGGGCTTTCGGCGGGCGTGGAGCGCACGATGGTTGGATTCATGGGATGCTATGCCGCGATCAATGCACTGAAGCTGGCGCGGCACATTGTGCGCTCAGATCCGAAGGCGGGTGTTCTGATGGTCAACCTGGAGTTGTGTACGCTGCACTTCCAGGAGACGCAGGAGCTGGAGCAGGTGCTCTCCTTCCTGGTCTTTGCCGATGGCGCGGCGGCGAGCCTGATTACTGCTCGCGAGCAGGGTCTCGCGCTGGATAGCTTCAAGTCGGTGATGGTGCCGGAGACACGTGGGCTGATTACCTGGAAGATTCGCGATCTCGGGTTCGACATGCTGCTCTCCGGGCAGGTGCCGGGAGAGCTGGGCCGCGCGCTGCATGAGAGCGAACTAATGGCCGAGCGCGATGGCATCGACCTGTGGGCGGTGCATCCCGGCGGACGGTCGATCCTGGATGCGGTGGAGAAGGGACTGGAACTGCCGACCGATGCGCTGGCAGCGTCGCGCGAAGTGCTATCGTGCTTCGGCAACATGTCGTCGGCGACGGTGATGTTTGTGTTGCAGCGAATAATGCAGCAAGCGCGCCCGGGGCAGCGTGGGTGTGCGATGTCGTTTGGGCCGGGGTTAACAGCGGAGTCGATGCGCTTCCATGGGGTCTAGTGCACAGATCGACTTCAGTCGGCGGGTCTCTCCACGTGAGTTGCCGGAGCTGATGGATGGTGACTGTAATTATGAGGACTTTCGTGACTGCCTGCGCAGTCTGGAAACAGTCAATCGCTGGCTGCTGGGTTATCGGCCGACGCTGGCTTGGCTGGAGCGGTTGCCGCATGGATTGGGTGATCCGGTACACATCGTCGACGTGGGCAGTGGCGGTGGCGATCTACTATGGCAGATTGCAGGCTGGGCACGGAGACGGGGCATTGCTGTGCAGTTAACGGGGATCGACTTGAATCCTTATGCCGCACGTGCAGCAGCGGAGTCCACGCCAAAGGAGCTCGGAATCGAATGGGTGACCGGCGATGCTCTGGAGTATCGACCGAAGAAGCCGGTCGATATCGTCGTGAGCTCGCTGCTGGCACATCATCTGGAGGACGAGGAGATCGTCGCGCTGCTGAGGTGGATGGAAGCAACCGTGCTGGTAGGTTGGTTTATCAATGATTTGGAACGGTCGGAGTGGAGTAGTCGGATGTTTGGGTGGGTGCGGTGGCACAGGCTTGTGCGGCATGATGGGCCGGTGTCGTTCCGACGGGCCTTCCGGAAGGAGGATTGGGTGCGCCTGCTGGCTGCGGCTAAGGTCCCGCGAGAGGCGGCGACGGTGGAGAAGTGGCGGCCGGGACGGTTGTGCGTGGGGCGGTGGAAGTGAGATCGGTGATCCTGAAGCGTCTCGTTAGACTGAGAGATAGGAAGCCTCTCGCCCGCGTCGCCCTCATGGCGCATCTCATCACGTCTAACCATCTGAGAATCGAATAATGCCAATTTCCACTCTGCCAGCACCCAGCTCCGCCGGTTCCAGATTCAAGACTATTCTCTGGGTCTCGCTTGGTCTCACCGTACTCTTCGTCTTCATTACCTCAGAGCTGCTCCTCATCACTGACTATCCGATGTACCACGCCTACCGTCTGCAGGTCATTGCCGACCGCCACCTCCTCATCCCGCATACACTCGCCGGAATCTTCGCTCTTCTGATCGGCCCCATCAACTTCTCCTCGCGGATCCGCCAGCGTCACCTTCAACTCCATCGCATTCTCGGCCGGATCTACGTCGTCTCCGTGTTTATTGGTTCCTTCACGGGGATCGCGCTCGCATCTGGCCGCCCAGGGCTTCCCGGAACTTCCATGCAGGCCGCCGCCTGGATGGTCTGCACCACTGCCGCTTTCATCACCGCGCGCAACCGCCAAATCGCACAGCACCGCCAATGGATAGCGCGCTCCTATGCTGTTACCTTTACATTCGTCTCCAGCCGTGTGCTCAACCTCTGGCCGCGTTACTGGAGCCACCTGGGCGACGTTTTATCCGCGGTCGGCGTGATTGCGTTTACACTTGCCTCGCTGCTGATCGTGGACCTCGGCCTCAACTGGCGCGAGCTCACCACCCGTCGTGAGTGATTCGTCAGCTAGGAGGTCATGAGATTCTCAGGGCATCGTCATAAACGCGGCGATCCACATTTCGCCTCTGTGATCTGGGTTTGCAAAATGCCCTATTTTCTGAAGCTGGTCCCCTCCAGCTCCGAGCTAACCACAGGGCCGTAGCCACCTAGCTGTCCAACTATCCTCACAACCGCAGGCTCCTCACCCTCCAATACCCACACCATCACATCTTTCGGCTGAAGGCCGATCAGCGAGGCAATCACGCCAACGATGCCGCCTAACTCCGGATGGATGCGAAACACCATCGCCCTACGCGTCTGTCCTGTCGAGTGAAACGGTTGCTCGCCCTCCGGAGAGATCAAGATTCGAATCAATCGTGCGCCGTTGACTGGCACCAGCATCGCGACCCGAAATGGCGTCGTATTTTGCGGCGCATTCAGCAGCAAAGTTCCAACAAATCCATTCGCCAGGTCATCCGGCACGTCGATGTGGTGGTTCTCAACGCGTATGTTGCCATTCTTGTCCGCTGTGCGGCTGGTCGCAATTCCGGTAGCGGCTTCTACCGTAAAGTCGACTTGCTTCACAAAGAACGGCCCTTTCTGTGTGTGATGGTCGCGTACTAATCGAAACGTGCCCTGCTGCCTGTATGTGGTTGTCTCATCGTCAATCGACCCATCCACAAATTTATAGGTCAGGCGCATCGTCACTTCATCGCCCTGCACGGTCTGCGAAAACTCGCAGTTAGCGATTATTTTTTCATTCTCTGAGCGCGCCACCATAAACCGATGCGTCGGGCGTTGGATATGTCTTACTGAAATAGATTCAGCCGGAGCTGCGGCACACAAAGTTATCGCGAAGAAAGCCGCCACTAGGGCATCGTTTGTCTTCATCAAATACCTCGATAACACCTTAGACGCCTCAGTCCAGCCAGCGCTCTCCCGACTCCAAAATGACGATTTGTACAGAATCACGTTCCGAACTGTTTTCTGGACGTCTACTAGAACGATGGAGTCCTCTACAAATTGATTGACTACCCATTGAGTTAGGAGGGAATGCTTTGCAAGACGAAGTTCTGATCCTCGGTGGTGGAGTGGCAGGCTGTGCGGCTTCGATCGCGCTCGCTCGAAAGGGACGAAGGGTAACGCTGATCGAACGCGAGCCCACACCGCGCCATAAGGTTTGCGGAGAATTCCTAAGCGGCGAAGCCCTTGAAGACCTGCACGCACTCGGTATCGACGTGGCCTCTCTTGGCGCGGTGCCCATCGATTATGTTCGCCTTGCTGCAGCCAGACGCGCCGCGGAGGCTCCGCTGCCTTTTCCCGCGGCCTCGCTCACGCGCAAAGCGCTGGATACAGCGCTCATCGCCGCAGCCATCGCCGCGGGCGTCCGCGTTAAGCGTGGTCGCGGTGTGCAGTCGCTCAGCCGCGCGAGCGCCAACCTCTGGCGGGCTACTCTCGACGACGGCACTACATACGAAGCTCCAACCGCCTTTCTCGCGACGGGCAAGCACGATCTGCGCGGCCACGGTCGCCCGAAGGACCCTCACCAATGGGTCGCCTTCAAGATGTATTACCGACTGTCTGCCGCCCAGACCGCTGACCTGGCGGACGCCTCCGAGTTGACGCTCTATTCCGGAGGCTACGGTGGTATCCAGCCGGTGGAAGACGGCATTACGAATTTCTGCTGTGTGGTGCAACGGCGGTATTTTGCGCGTGCAGGTCTTCGCTGGGAGGGCCTCCTTGCTAAGATGCAGCAGGACTGTCCCCACCTCGCGATGCGGCTTGACGGTGCGGAGCAGCTGCTCGACAAACCGATCACCATCACTCATATCCCGTACGGTTACATCCGCCGCGCAACCGAGGATGGGCTCTACTGTATCGGCGATCAGGCAGCCGTAATCCCCTCGTTCACCGGCGATGGCATATCCATCGCCCTGCATACTGCCCGCCATGCTGCCGCTGCCTATCTTGCCGCGGAGCCGGCGCCGATCTTTCAGCCAAAACTGCGCTCCGCGATGCTGCCCCAGATGCGTCTTGCCGAGGTCGCCGCCGACGGATTAAACAACGCACTCGCGCGCGCGGTACTGCCGTTCTGCCTCAGGGTCTGGCCCGGCGCGATGCGCGTAACGGCTAGACTCACGCGTGTCACCCAGCCCGCCGCTGTTGCTCCACAGGCAGTCGCCAGCTGAAATCGAGCTACCAGAAAACAATTCTCGGTAGTCAAACCCTCTAGGGGAGATGCAGTGAAATCCTTCGCAGTCTTGGCCCTCGCGGTCATACTCGCTCCAGCCGCCCTCGCCCAGCATCAGACCTTCGCAGTCAACCCCGATGCCAGCGAGGTCAAGATGACGCTCAACACGACCCACGAGGTAGTCAACGGCACTTTTCACATTCAATCTGGATCGATTGAGTTTGACCGCAGCGCTCCTAAGATGTCGGGATCGGTGGCCGTACTGGCCGGCAGCGGAAAGACCGGTAACGACAGCCGCGATAAGAAGATGAATAAGGACATTCTCAAGGTGGATCAGTACACGACCCTCTCCTTTGCGCCCAAAACCTACACCGGGACAATCGCGCCGTCTGGCGACTCAACCATTCAGGTGAGCGGAGTGTTCACCCTACTCGGCAATCCTCACGACCTGACGATTCCGATGCAGATTCACATGGATGGATCGAAGGCGACGGCGAGGGCTCAATTCGTCGTTCCCTATGTTCAGTGGGGTCTCAAGAACCCGAGCTTCATGTTCTGGAAAGCTGAGAATGACGTTGCGATTGATCTTAATCTCGTTGGCCAGGTTTCTAACTAAATGACCATCCTGCTTGCACGCTGTAATAGGACCATTCCGTTCTAACTGCACTCGCTTTTCATTGAACTCAATCGGAGCGACAAGGAACTATGCCCAATTCCGTGTCTCGCCCTACGGTAACACGCAGACGTTTTACTCAACTTTCTGGAATGGCGGTCGGAGACGAAGTAGTAAAGACGGCCTCGGATGCCATTCACTCAGGCGATGCGGTTCGCGTACAGAATCTGACTTCCGCAGCGAAGTGAGCTTTCCGAAGCCCTATATCGTAGATCGCTTGTAACGATGCGGACTCACAGAAAGCGCTCATCCAGCGATTCAGATGGATTCGATCTATACAATGGAGAATTCGTGAGCGCGGCGGAGGAATGAGCGCCACCACCTACGTGGATGACGAACTTGACGTCATGGTGCTGGAAGTAAAGGGTGCGAAGCAGCCGCTTCTTCGGCTGGGTTATCGGTGGCACCCTTCCCTCCGCACTCGCTGCCGATCTCCTCACCTCGGCATGGGACCAGAACGCCGCCATCTATGCCCACTCCCCCGCGGCGGCGGTCGTCGAAGAGGTCGCCGGAGCGTGGCTCAAAGACATCCTCAACATTCCCTCCACCGCCAGCTTCGCCTTCACCAACGGCTGCCAGATGGCCCACTTCACAGCGCTTGCCGCGGCACGCCACCACCTCCTCGCACGCTTCAGTATCGACATCGAAGAAGCAGGCCTCGCCGGCGCTCCCGCTATCCGCGTCTTCACCAGCCGCAAGGTCCATACTTCATCCATCGGCGCCGTCCGCATGCTCGGCATCGGTTCCGCCAACATCCACTACCTCGCCAGCAACGACGCGGGCCAGCTACTGCCCGAAGCTCTCGAAGCAGCCCTGCAACAGGCAGGTGACGTTCCGTCCATCGTCATCCTTCAGGCAGGGGATGTTAACAAAGGCGTTTACGATGACTTCGCCGCACTCATCCCGATCGCACAGCGCCACAACGCCTGGGTCCACATCGACGGAGCGTTCGGCCTCTGGGCCGCCGCTTCACCATCTACGCGCACCTGCTCAACGGCTCTCACCTCGCTGACTCCTGGGCCATCGACGGCCACAAGTGGCTCAATGTCCCCTACGACTCCGCCTACGCCTTCATCGCACATCCCGAATCGCATCAGGCAGCCATGTCGAAAGGCGCCTCCTACATCGTCGCAAGCACCGACGCGCGCGATGCGATCCACTTCAATCCCGAAATGTCGCGCCGCGCCCGCGGCTTCGCCACTTACGCCGCACTCCGCGAATTGGGCCGCAACGGTATTGCGTTGCTCGTCGATCGCTGCTGCCGCTTCGCTACCCAACTCACATCGCGTATCGGTGCGTTGCCACACGCCAAGGCACTCAACTCGCCCATTATCAACCAGGGCCTCGTCCGCTTCCTGAACCCATCGCCCATCGCCACCGCTGCCGATCATGACATATTTACGGACCAGATCATCACTGCCATCTGCGCCGAAGGCACTGCCTTCTTCACCGGCACTACATTCCAGGGCCGACGCGCCATGCGCATCAGCGTCTGCAACTGGCAAACCAACGACGAAGACATCGACGCCGTCGTGAGCGCCGTCGAACGTATTGTCGCCACTGCTGCCAATCAAGTTGCCGTTCCGCATCCTTCGTAAACCGGTAAGCCAAGGGGAGAGTTTGCATCGGGACATTTGAAAACGTAGACGGCTGTATAGGAGTTTATGGCCGTTCGGGCTTACGCCACCCAGCATAAGGGCTTAAACTCTACTTGTAATGATTTGCATTGTGCCTCTGGAAGATTCGTCGACGCTTATATCAGTGCAATCATCACGGTGCGATGTTCAAGGCTTATGGTGAGTTTGTACGCAACACTGGCAATCATCCCGGATTTCGATTTGACCGTCTCGATCAAGAAATTCTGGAATTGCCCGACGCCTATTCGACGAGAAATGGAGAGGTTTTGCTCGCGATGCGCCGGTGTGAGGTAGTGGGCTGCATCGCATATCGGGCAGTTCCTACGCCACCGAGTCCAAGAACGTGCGAAATCAAACGCCTCTTTGTGCTCTCTGAGCAGCGAGCACATGGAATCGGGAGCAGCCTGGTGAGTACATGTAAACCCCGGCAAGGATTCGCGTCGGATTGTCACAGATGCGCCGGGGCTTGCCCTCGAGGTCGGTCAGGACTCATCTTCCCTCCCACTGCTGGATGGTCTCGATCTCAAGCCCGGCCAGCTCATTGCGGCGGAAGGCGCAGTCAACCAGAAGCGCTACCCGTGGACGTAGTCGCGCTTGCCTTTCAGGCCACACCCCAACTCGGCGGGATCGGCAGGGAGGAGTATATTATGCCGTTACGCGAGTATTCTGGACCATTGCCCTGAATGCCGGCAAGGGAGAGCGTGGACGCAGGCGGTCACAACGGAGTGTGACAATCCAACACGAATCCTTACCGAGGGTGTTTAAAGGCCGCTTTGTGAGTTGGGAGAATCAGGGTATTGTTCGTTGCAGTGACGCTTGCAGGGTCGCGGACGGATTGTCGCTAGCCGACGGCGGACCGCCCCGAGGCACGATGCAGGTGGAGTGGCGGAGTGCGATCCGAGGCGGTTTCGAGTAAGTATCCTCCGGCAAAGCCGGAGGCTTTACGATTGCTGGCCCCTTCAAAGGGGCCTGATCGCAATCGTGAAAAGCCAAAACCATGCCCCGTCCACTAGCTCTTCGACACTTCAAAGTTCAGGCACGGCGCTTCCCTGCCTTCAGGCGGCCTGCATCAAACCGTGCATACTCCCGGAACTGTCAAACTTCCACTGCCTCCCCCGGCAAAGCCGGGGGAACTCCCGGTTGGATTATTTTCAAGTATGCCCTTACGTGGTCAATCAGATCTTCAGTGAGTTCATGCGGCTGGGGCGTACTTTTCCCGACGAGAGCAAATGAAGTCTGATGTGATCTTCCAACACTTAAGCCATAAGACTGTTAACACCGCCATCGTTTGCAGTAGCATGCAAATACTTGCTCCCGGCCGGTGGATGCCTCTCCTCACACGGGTCGTCTTTCTTCTTCGCACAAATCTTGGCCAACGGGGCGGCCCGCGTTCGTTGTCATCGTCTTGCGTACTTCCTCGGTTATGTGATCCTCCAGGATCATGAGAGGCAAAGTGTGGTTGTATGCGATGGAAACCGGACCTGCTCCGCGCGCGGAAGCAGGTCCAGAAGAAGTTACGAACGAAGTGATGAACGCCGGCAGGCTGCAGCGGACTGCCATCACCGCGAAAGCACGCTACTTATCGTTGGGACACAGGAATTTGAAGGTAAGCGCAGCAGCCGCTCCGCCCAGGAAATTGGCGACGAGGAATACCCAGAGCTGCGACCAGGCGACCATTCCCATAACGGAGACGCCCACGGCCACGGCAGGGTTGAAGGCGCCGACGGTCACGCTGCCCATGGCAAAGGCGCCGGCAAGAACGGTGAAACCAATGGCAAGACCATAGAAGGAGTTTCCCGAGGTGCCTTTGGCAGTGGCGGTGTTGATGACGACGAAAACCAGGGCGAAGGTGAAGAGAAATTCGGCGAGTAGCGCAGGAAAGACAGCTAGAACGTGCGGATGGACCACTGCAGTGGGATCCAGGTATTTGACCACGGTGGCTGCGATCAGCGCACCGGCGGTCTGGAAGATCATGTAGGGGACGACATCTTTAGCTTCCGTGCGGCCACGCATCCAGACTCCCAGGGTGACAGCGGGGTTGTAATGGCCGCCGGAGATGTGACCTCCGGCAAAGATCATCACCATCAGGACCGAGCCGATCGCGAGCGGAGGGATGACGCCGCTGCCGCCAGCGATGACCGACATACCGATCGTGAGGACCAGGAAGAACGTTCCGATAAATTCCATCACATACTTGTTCATAGCCCGATTGATTAACTCCTGCAAGGTCGATGGCAAGCGAAGGGCCATTCCTGAGTGGACAAGAGTTGTTGAGGATACGGGTGTAAGCCACCTCATAGTTCAAGGATTTGTACTTGTAGTTTGATTTTTCGAAATCGATACCGCCAATGAATACGGAAGTATGGGTTTATATTGACGCAGAAGACTGGCCCTCGAAATGCTGTACGATTCAGATGTTCCTATAGAGAGAACAGATTGAATGCCCCACCGCTTTCATTTGCCAGCACCTTTGTTAACCGCTCAATCATCGGCTCGGTTTACCTCGCCGTCCTCCTGATCTTCTTCGCAGCGCAGATGCTTTTTACAACGTTCCTGACCCTGCCGCCTTTTTCCGTCTTCCTTCTGGTTGCGTTTGCAAGTAGTCTTCGCCTGATTGAGATCTTTTACGCAGAACAGATCGTGAGGAAAGACAATTCGAGGAGTCAGCGGTTAGCCGTCTCGTCGATTGCCTGGACCCTGGTACTCGCGCTTCTCCTTGCCGTGCTGACGCGCCAGCCGGATACGCACTACTTCGGGATGCTGATTCTGCCGGTTCTGGAAG
>JAOAPF010000366.1 GCA_025462755.1 Edaphobacter sp. | reverse complement strand
CGCGCCCGCGCCGCAGTCGGCATTCGCGGCGCAGTCGACGTCCTCCTCGCCGACGACCCCACCCTCCGCCACCTCAACAAAACCTTCCGCAACAAGAACAAACCCACAGACGTCCTAAGCTTCCCGGCACCCTCTGCATTCGCCGCCAAACACGCCGGTGACCTCGCCATCTCGCTCGAAACCGCTGCCCGCCAGGCCGCCACCCACAGCCACTCCCTCCCCGACGAGATCAAAATTCTCATCCTGCACGGCCTCCTCCACCTCTCCGGCGAAGACCACGAATCCGACAACGGCGAAATGGCCGCCCGCGAAGCCACCCTTCGCCGCGAACTCCGTCTCCCCACCACCCTCATCGAACGCACCACCGCATCTCCATCGAAGAAACCACCAAGCACCACCAAAAAACCACCATCGCGACGAGTCCCATCACCAACGCATAGCAAAAAGCGAGGCAGCAAATGAACGCTACCTACGCCTACGCCTTGGCCCTCTTCCTCCTCCTCGCCATCCTCGCCCTCGCCGCCTACGTCGATCGCATCTACTTCGAGATGGGCAAGTTCCTCTCCCGCGAGTACCAGGACAACATCGACTCCTGGGAGAAGGTTGTCGAGCCCCGCCTCCGCCTCGGCCGCGAATCCATCGCTCTCTCCGCCTCCGTCCTTCGCCAGCTCACCCTCGTCACCCTCGCTCTGCTCTCCGGCCTCCGCCTCTACACCCAATCCACCCTCGTCCCCTCGCTCGTCCACACCCCCAGCACCGGAGAAATCGTTCGCGGCGCCTGCGAGCTCATCCTCCTCATCCTCATCTTCGACCGCCTCCTGCCGCAGCTGCTCTTCGCCCGCACCCGCGGCCTATGGATCGCCCGCATCCTCCCCATCCTCCAGGCGCTCTTCTACCTCATCCTTCCCGTCACCATGCTCCTGCAGCTTCTCTTCTCCATCGCCGCGCTGGCAGAGCCCGAAGACATCACCGAAGAGGACCATCCCTCCGAAGCCATGGACGCGCTCCTCGAAGCCGGCGAAGAAGAGGGCATCCTCGAAGAATCCGATCGCGAACTAGTCCGCTCCGCCGTGGAGTTTGGCGACAAAGTCGTCCTCGAGGTCATGACCCCGCGCCCCGAGATCTTCGCCGTCCCCGGCAACCTCACCCTCCGCGAGTTCACCGCCCAGATCAACGAACATGCCTTCTCCCGCGTCCCCGTTTACTACGGCTCGCTCGACAACGTCACCGGCATCGCCTTCGCCCACGATCTCCTCAAAGTCCTCGACACCGACGCCAGCACCCGCACCGTAGCCGAGATCCAGCGTCCCGCGGCCTTCGTCCCCGAGACCAAAAAAGTAGCCGAGCTCCTCCGCGAGATGCAGCGCGAAAAGCAGCACATGCGCATCGTCATCGACGAGTACGGCTCCGTAGCCGGCCTCGTCACCATCGAAGACCTCCTCGAAGCCATCGTGGGCAACATCGCCGACGAGCACGACGAGTCCGAAGCCGACGACGAGCCCATACGCGAATCCAACGGCTCCTACGTCGTCTCTGGCTCCTTCGAACTTTCCCGCCTCCGCGACCTCTTCGCCGACCAGTTCGACTCTGCAAACCGCCGCCCGGCCACAGAACCCGACGAACCGGAGACCGGCGAAGCCAGTGAACCCCATCCCGCCGACTCCCCCGAGGAGTACGACCTCCGCAACATCCGCGCAAGTGATCTTCGCGATCATGTCCTCCACAACCACGATTCAGACAAGAGCGACCCCGACCGCAACGACCGAGCCCCCCGAGACACAAGAGACGACCCCACCGCCCTCCGCCTCCCCGAGCACTACGAATCCACCACCCTCGGCGGCCTGGTCTCCGAGATCGCCGGCCACATCCCTCTCCCCGGCGAAGTCGTCGTAGAAGACGGCCTCCGCCTCGAAGTCCTCGCCAGCACCGACCGCCGAATCGACCGCATCCGCGTCAGCCTGACCCACCCCCCCGCCGCCGCCTGACATGGTGGCCGATCTCCTCCCAAATCCGTATCATGAATGCGTCCAATCCATCCACGGACAATTGCATCGGAAGTGCGGAGATTTGGTAAAGCGCTGGAATCAACTCGTAGGTCAATTCGTAAAAATCCTCTCTGTCGCAGCGGTCTGCACTCTCTCATCAAGCGCCCAGCCCACACTGCAGCGCTTCCATCAAACCCACGCCGCCATGGGCACAATCTTCACTATCGAGATTAACGCGACGGATCAGGCCACAGCAGAACAGGACATGAATCTAGCCTTCGAAGAGATCGATCGCCTCGAAGCCCTTCTCAGCAACTACCGTCCATCCAGCGAGCTCTCCCGCATAAGCCGTGAAGCCGCCTCCGCACCCGTCGTCACCGATCCCGAAACCTTCCGCTTCCTCGAGCGGTCCATCTACTGGAGTCGCGTCTCCAACGGCGCATTCGACATCACCGTCGGCCCTCTCCTTCGCGCATGGGGCTTCTTCTTCCATCAAGGCCGCATCCCGTCTCAGACCGAACTCCTCGCCGTGCGCCACAAAATCGGCTGGAAAAATATCGCTCTCGACCCGCAAACCCGCACCGTCTCCTTCACCAACCATCAGGCGATGGAGCTCGACCCCGGCAGTATCGGCAAAGGCTTCGCCGTCGACAGCGTCGTCAAACTTCTTCGCAATCAGGGCGTCACCTCAGCCTTCATCTCGGCCGGCGGAAGCACACTCTACGCAATCGGAGCTGTTCCCGGAACCGCAGGTTGGCCCGTAGACATTCCCGATCCCCGTCAACCCGGCAAAGTTGCAGCCTCGATCCTGCTCAAAGACACCTCACTCTCCACCGGTGCCTGCACCGAAAAGTTCTTCATCAAGAATGGCCATCGCTACTGCCACATCTTCGATCCGCGCAGCATGCGGCCTGTCGAAGGCATGTTGCAAACCACTGTCATCGACCCGAGCGCCACAGACAGCGACGCCCTCTCCACCGTCGTCTTCGTACTCGGCCCCGACGCATCCCGCCAGTTACTCGCCTCTAAGTCCAACACCCAGGCCCTCATCTTCAACCAACCACCCTCCCCACCCTCCGGCCCATCCTGTACTGCAATAAACTGGACAGGCAACCCCTGCGAGGCATCTTCCACCAATGCAAAAAGGATCCCATCTTCATGATCGACCGCCGCCTGTTCGTCCGTGGCCTCTCCGCCGCCGTTGCCACGGCATCCACTCTCGTCACAGAGTCCGCGCTCGCCCAGCAATCGAAAGCCGACGCCGAGACAACACGGCAAATCGCCCGCACCACTGAAAATTCACCCTTCCGGCTGGGAATCATCGGCCCCGGCAGCC
>JAOAPF010000316.1 GCA_025462755.1 Edaphobacter sp. | reverse complement strand
GCTCGGCAGCCTTGACCTCGGCCACCAACTCCGGGCTGTCGAAGTCTTCCACGCGCGAGATCGCCGAGATGCCGAACTCGCGAGCGATGCTTAGCAGCACCGCCGGATCGCCCACGTCCTCACCATTGACGAAGTAGGCTTGGAACAACCGCTCCGCGACTTTGCCCTGCATCTCCAAACCCTGTTTCAGGGCCGCCGCAAGCAGGACATGACCGCGAAAAGTGTTCGGTGTCCGCTTCATTCGGTCGTGATGGAAGGTGATTCCAACCTCCGCGCCGGCAGCCGCGACTTGCGCATCGAGCCGCTGTGACTGCTCCCAACTGCCGAACTTCGCCGAGCGGTACACTCGCCGGTCGAGGCCATCGACTGGCATATCGGCATTCAGCTCGAAGGGAAGCCAATGCATCTCGACCTTTTCCCCCAGGATCTCCGCCGCTTTCTCTACCCGCCGCTTCGCCACAAAGCACCACGGACAAATCAAATCGGAGACCATATCAACCACCAACGAATTTGTCTGCTGTGTACCTGTCTCCAAGACATCATTCATAAAGGGCGCTCCCGCGCGTCTTCATTTACTCTAGAGACTAAGTAACCAACAAACAAGTAGTCACTAAAAGGTGACTGTCGAAGGACTATGAAAACAAAGATCCGATCAGAAGTCGCAGAACCGCTTTACGATCCGCAGTACCCAGCCAGACAGGTGTTGCAGATCATCGCCAATACCTGGACCCCAATCGTCCTGTTTTGCATGAGAGGCCGCACGCGACGTTTCAACGAGCTGCAGCGTTCGATCCCAGACATCTCCAAGAAGATGCTCACTCAGACGCTACGGAAGTTGGAGAAACGCGGACTGCTCAACCGACTGGTTCATCCGGTTGTCCCCCCTCATGTTGACTACAGCCTCACGCCAGCCGGCAACAAGTTCGCCGAAGCCGTCGCATTGCTCTGCGAATGGGCAGTGCAGAATAAGGCTTTGCTCAAGCAGGTTGCCGCCAGAGGCACTCACTGAGTAATCGATCTAGCACCAACTGTGGATAGAGGACCGGCAACTTCCGGATGGCCGACGATCCACCCGGAACTCAGCGAACCCATATTACAGATCAATTTCGAGAGTGCTTGCTTGCCGTCAAATGGCCTCCGCTAGCCAGCCCGTCTGACCATCTGTTGCCAGTCTGCTATGGCAATCTCTACTACCTGCGTGAGGGTCTTACGCGAAGCGCCATCCCTCGATTGAAGGGCGAGGCCGTGAAGAACGGTCGAGAAGTACGCAGCCAGGGCGGCGACCGGTGCTGTTTTCGGGACGTCACCATCATGTTGTCCCTGTTTCAGGCGATCCAAGATGGATTGCGATATCTGGCGGCGTATCGATAACAAATGATCCTGCACCGCTTTGTTCTCCACGGCGCAATTTGTGGCTCCTAGAATCAGTAAACATCCGCCAGGCGCGCCAGGCGCAGAGAATGCATCCACGGCAGCCTGCAACATGGCATGAATGGCTTCGCGAGCATTTTTCCCCTTCGCGAGAGCATCCGTCGTGCTGAAGCCTGCGGTCTGTCGGTAAAGATCGACTGCCTGGCGGAACAACTGTTCTTTGCTTCCAAACGCCGCGTAGAGACTCGCTTGCGTAATCCCCAGTTCAGCACGCAGATCCGCCATCGAGATGGCATCGTAACCGCGCGACCAGAAGAGCCGCATCGCTTTCTGTAATGCCTTCTCTGGATCGAACTCACGTGGTCTGCCACGCTCACGCACGGGGCTTTCTGTACTATTTGTAGATCGATTGATCTTTATATTTGCATTTGCGTGTTTCATCATGTATGTATTTATAGACCAGTTGATCTTTAAATGGAAGTGGCTGGCCTTTTCATTACCTCAAATCAGGAGCACATCATGAGCTTTAGCGACCGCGGTACCGATTCGATATCTTTTCCCTCAACCTTCAAGACTCGCGAAATCGAAACAAACGGAACGACAATTCACACGCGTGTCGGCGGTCGCGGATCGGCAGTGGTACTGCTGCACGGCTTTGGCACAACCGGAGATATGTGGGTTCCGCTGGCCTCCGTGCTTGCAGTAGACCATACCGTCATCGTGCCCGATTTGCGCGGACTCGGACTGTCTTCCAAGCCGACGGGAGGATACGACAAGAAGACGCAAAGTCACGACGTGGCAGGGATGATGGATGTTCTGGGCGTGTCTCACGCCGATTTTGTGACCCATGACATCGGAAACATGGTGGGTTACGCCTTCGCTGTTGGGTTCCCTGATCGGGTGACTCGCTTCGTACCCATCGACGCACCTCTTCCCGGAATCGGTCCTTGGGAGCAGATCGTGCAGGACCCCCGTATGTGGCAGTTCGGCTTCGGCGGCCCCGACATGGAGCGTCTCGTCGCCGGTCGCGAACGCATCTATCTCGACCGGTTTTGGAATGAGTTCTCTCTCCATCCCGAGCGATTCGATGAAACGAAACGCCAGCACTACGCGACGCTCTATGCTTTGCCCGGCGCGATCCGCGCGGGCTTCGCACAGTTCGCAGCCTTTGGACAGGACTCACTCGACAGCAAGACCAATCTCGCCAAGGGCAAGCTCACCATGCCCGTGCTTGCGATTGGAGGCGAAGCGTCCTTCGGAACAATGATGGCGACTGTTATGCGCTTTGCTGCGACCAACGTGGTGGAAGCAATTGTTCCAGACTCAGGTCATTGGATTATGGAGGAGAACCCGGCAGCGACCACGAAACTCGTAACTGATTTCCTCAAATCGTGAGACGTTGGTTGCTGCTGTGTCGCTTTGCAACCCTTGATTAGCGACCTATCGCCACGCATTCAGCGAACACTTCGGGCGGACAAATTCTGAGCGTTGAAGTTCTGGGCGAATAACGGGAAATCCAAACCTTACACCCCTTTTGCCGACCCACATCATCCGCGAGGAGCACGATCTTAGCTATTGAGGAGTAGCTGACCACTCGGGAGTTGCGTGGCGACATTGGCGTTTTAGAGAGCACGAGACCAGTGGTGAGCTGGTGGGGTCAGTCGAAGGCGTATACGTCCGCTCTAGATCCGAGCATGCCGACTCAGCTCAGTCCATCTCTCGATCTACAGGATCCGACCGTGTTCGAGCGGGCCGAGGTGTCCGAATAGACTCTTTGACCTTCGTCATTGCCTGTCCGATAACTCGGAAAGTGACTCTATTACGACATCATTTCCCCGGGCCGTCGGACGTAGGGTTGGGCTATACCCCAACGCAACAGAGCGATAAATGCATCTAGCGAATCGGTGATGCTGTTATAGGAGACTTCCCTGTCACCGAGAATGGTGATGGCTCGCCAATATCACCAATGCGAAAACGCGACGCACCTATAGGGTCGATGTCGCGGAATTCATCACCTTCACCAATCTCAAAGATCACAGCGCGCTGCGGGCTGTAGCGCGGGCACATGTGATCGCCTTGCGCAAGGATATGGAGTCATGCGGCCTTGCTCCCACGAGTGCTCGCCGCAAGTTGTCGGCACTTTCCTCGCTATTTGATTACCTCTGTGAGCGCAATGCCGTGCTCGGCAATCCGGTGGACGGCGTGAAGCGTCCCGCCTCCAATAACAATGTGAGCTGCACGCCAGCGCTCGGCGACGCGCAGGTGCGACGACTGCTGGAGGCCCTCCCCCGGACACGCTAAAGGGTGTAAGGGATCGCGCAATACTCGCCACCCTGCTCTACACGGCATTCGCCGTGAGGAGCTGTGCCTGCTTCGGCTGCGCGATGTGCGGAGCCGCCAGGGCGTCATGCACTTCCGAATAAAAAGTAAGCGTGACAAGATCCGGTTTGTTCCCGTTCACCCGATGGTGCTGCGGCTTATCGGCGAGTACCTCGAAGCGGGGAAGCACGGCGGGGGGGTGAGCCGTGAAAGTCTGGATTCTCCCCTCTTCCGATAAGCACCTCGATCCGGGGTCTATCTACCGGAACATCGTCATGAAATACGCGAAGGCGACTGGCATCAGCGGGGAGGCTTTCGGGGTCTGCGTGCATTCGATGCGCGCCACCGCTGCAACAAACGCGCTCTCAAACGAGGCAGACATTGCCAGGGTGCAGGAGAGGCTGGGCCATGCGAACGTCTCCACTACCCGCCTCTAAGACAGGCGCAAAACGCGACCTGAAGATAGTCCGACGTTCCATGTTGAGTATTGAGGAAATACACTTATACGCGGTTGACAGTGAGAGGAGTACGAGATGTCTGACACACCCGCCTGGCTCAAATCAATGGAACATGGGGGAATCGGTGAATCAAGAGCCAGGGCCTTCTTGCTCGACAGATTCTGGGTGCTGGAACGCTCAGTCGACATTCACGGGGCAGATTACCTGATTCAGCGACGCCTCACGCAGACGAACTTCCTCGACCGCGACCCTCCGAGGCTCGGGATTATCCAGGTCAAGTTCATTCAGGACGCCGCGACGAACGTTTATATCAAGAAACAGTATGTGTTGTCGGAGTCGGGTTCGCCACATGAGGAATTCTTCCTGTTGGTGCACACGGGACGCGAAGACGAGGAAAGAAGATTTCTGCTCTCGGCTAAGGAAATTACAGGATGCCCATTGGGTAACGGAGAGAGCGAAGGGCTATATCGGCTTGCGGGAAAGCGCCTGATCACTGACGGGGAGTTCGAGGTTACGAGCAAGACGCGGGCGTTGGATCGGATCGAGCACGCGCTCAGGAATGCCGATTTTCTCAAAAACAGGAAGTTCATCGGGACTTCGCAGTACATAAAGTTGAGTCCCGATCACATTGAACATGACTTCTTGCTCCCGCTGGAAAATAACTATGGCGATATCCAGAAGCTCTTCTTCGAAGAGAAACAAAGGCTTCAGCACACTCTGTTCGAGTTGGAAGAAATCACTGGAGCTATAGGCAAGATACTGCGGACTACAGATCCACAAGAAGCATTTCAAATCTTCGAGGAAGAGGTGCGAATCCACATCGGCAATGGGGGCTATGGCGACCGGATCATAATAGGGTGCGATGCGTTCAGCGATGATGACTTCCTCGAAGTTGTTAAGGACCATAAGCGCCGCATAGCAAAACTGAAAGAGTTGGGCCTCGCAGAGCCCTATTTCGACCTGTTAAAAAACATTGAAAAATCTGTCGTCAGTGAAGTGGCGAAGCTCGGAGCCATCGGGAAGTCTGACATCGTGAGGGTGACTGTTGAGTACATTCCAAAGACGCTGAAAAAGCCGATGGTTACTGTCAAGCGATCATCTCGCGAAACGGCTACGCCGAAGGTTAAAGAATCGACGGCGGGGCGACACGTTATTTATTTCAAACCGCGAGACTGGCTTTCCTATGAGGTTCGAGCTGGGAAAGAGGAAGCACCCAAGCGCGCTGAAGAGATTCCGAGCGCTATCAGCGCCGGAAGTTGGAACGTCAGAGGAACCTTCTCGCAGGAAATTGATCGTCATCTCTTAGGGGAAGAGTTTGTTTCGATGTGGTAACGACGGCGTGCGGCTGTTCACGCACTGAGCGGGATATTTCAATCTCATGGTGAAACGGGTAATTCGGCGCAGGGATCGAGCATGTGCGTGATAAACCGGATTATCGCGCCCGACTTGCCAGTGATATTTGGAACCGATCGTTGACCGCATCTTTGAACTTCTGTCTGCACCCAATGTACCGTTCCGTCGTTTGGACTGAGGCGTGACCGAGCAGGAATTGAATCTGTTCGAGTTCGCCTCCGGCACCGTGGCAGAGCCGAGCGCAGGTACGACGAAGGTCGTGCGGCGCCAGGTGATCCACTCCGATCCGTTTTGCATATCGCTTTACTGCTGTCCAAACAACATCCGGAGCGATCCCACGGCTTAATTCGGTCCTGTTTCTCCAGATTCGCCTGAATACCAGCCCTTCTGAAACTCCGGAGGCACGAAGCCAACGGTCGATTAGAGCCTTGCACCAACACGGAACGGGCACCGTTCGCAACCGTCCGCCCTTGCCGTGCAGGTCGGCAACGACCCAATGGCCTTCTCTCAGTTGAATCTGATCCAATCGTAGCGACACGGCTTCCGATCGTCGCAGACCGCATCCGAGCAGCAGACCAACCAACGCCGCGTCTCTTCTGCCGCGTATGGTGCTCCGCGGAATGGAGTTCAAGAGGTCTTGGGCTTGATCAGTAGACAGCCAATTGCCAATCCTTGTGCCGAGCCGCTTGACTCCCTTCACTCGGCGGATTCCGATTGCCAATTCCGGGCTCAACATGCTGCTCTCCGCAGCTTCATCGGCTAGACGGCGGATCGCGGAGAGATGAAGATTAATCGTCGCAGCTGACAGTGAGAGTGATTCGAGGAACGAGCGATATCGCAACACAATGGCACGATTAAATCCAAGCCGCGGCTCAGAGCAATACCAAGCGATGAACTTGTCGATGGCATTTTTGTAGGCACGACGAGAATGCAATGAGACTAGCGTACCGAGCGCGGCAGCCTTGGCATGCTCCAGTTCAGGGATTGTGAGGATTACACGCGGGCTCCCTGCGTTCGTGGACGGTCTTTTTGTCGGCATAGGAAGCGGCTCCTTCGACCGCCTCCTATTTGGTGCTTTGGTGCTGCGAGAGGTCGACACGAAACTCGAAAGGCTTTGGTTTTTCGACGACAAAGGACACTATCGGTCTCTTGTAGCGGCTGGCTGTCAATCATGAGCGGGTCATGTATCGCAGTGCTGGCTATTCGATGCGTCGATGATCAGAGGCAAAAAAAGGGGCAAGGCGAAGCGCCCTGCCCCGATCCGATGCTAGGCGGCGTCTTCCTCGGAGTGTCCAGCTTGTCGGTCGTTTGCCTTGAGCTTGTGAATTTCGCTGTGAGCCAGGTCGGCAACCTTGGCGAGTCGAACACTCGGGAAAAACAAGAGGGCGGCAATACGCATTGCCGTCTTCCTTGACACAATCGGCATCCAGCCTCGTTGCAAAGGCCGGAGTTGGGCGGAGATTCTCATGGGGCTGCTCAACCAATACCAGTCTGTCCCAATCGAATTGCGGCGTGAAGCCCGACGGCACGGAAGAATTCTGATCCGTGAGCAGGGCCTATTGGCAATTGCAACCTCAGTTGTCTCTGGCCCTGCACAGGCTCTCCCAAAGCCTCGAAGCCCGCAAGCGCCCGGCGTCCGCTGAGCCAAATGCCCGCAGTGCCGAACGCGGACTTCAAATCCATCTGGCCAAACAAGGAAATCCGGCAACTGGGCTATACGAATCAAAGTATTTCTCGGGACAAGAGTTTCCA
>JAOAPF010000304.1 GCA_025462755.1 Edaphobacter sp. | reverse complement strand
CCATCCTCGGCCTCGCCCCCGACATGCACGTCACCCGCCGCTGGTACTACTTCGTCCCCGCACAAGGCGAGCCGAAGAAACTCGTCCACCGAATCGAATCCTTCCGCCTCGACACCCTCCCCGGCACCAAGACCGCCTACTCCTCCTGGCAGGAGCTCGAATCCCAACTCCAGACCCTCCTCACCGGCGCAACAAAGATCGCCATGCAATACTCCCCCCGCAACGCCATCATGTATGTCTCCATGGTCGACGCCGGCACCATCGAACTCCTCCGCGACCTCGGCAAACAAATCGTCACCTCCGCCGACCTGGTCAGCCAGTTCGAAGCCGTCCTGACCGACGAGCAGCTCGCCACCCACTACATCGCCCAAAAGAAGATCGACCAAATCCTCGACGCAGCCTGGAAAGAGATCGGCACTCGCGCCCGCAACGGAGGCACCGACGAGCACGCCATGGTGCAGTACCTCCAGCAAGCCATGGCCCGCGAAAATCTCGTCTGGGACCACGGCCCCAACGTCAGCGCAGGCCCCAACTCCGCCGACTCCCACTACGAGCCCACCGCCGCCAGCTCCCGCCCCATCCGCAAGGGCGATTTCGTCCTCATCGACATCTGGGCCCAACTCGCCGAGCCGGGAGATCCGAGCCGCGGGCGCTCCACCGCCGTCTGGTACGACATCACCTGGACCGGAGTCGTCAACCGCGAGCCCACCGAACGCGAGCTACTCATCTTCACCACCGTCCGCGACGCCCGAGACGCCGCCATCAAAGCCGTGCAGGACGCCTTCGCCGCAAACCAACCCATCGCCGGCTGGCAGGCCGACGACGCCGCCCGCAACCTCATCCGCAAAGCCGGCTTCGGCGACGCCTTCACCCACCGCACCGGCCATAACATCGGCCCCGAAATCCACGGTAACGGCGCGCACCTCGACAATCTCGAAACCCACGACGAGCGCCTCATCCTGCCCAACACCTGCTTCTCCGTCGAACCCGGCCTCTACTTCCCCGGAGAATTCGGCATCCGAAGCGAGGTCGACATGATCGCCCGCAAAGGCAAAGCCGAAGTCACCGGCCGCGTCCAGACCGAACTGGTCCGCGCCTAGCCCCACCACGAAAAAAGTTGCCGCCTAATATCGGCTTTCCTTCGAGGCCTTGGGATTCGCCTCAGCATCCGTAAAATTCAGCACTGCCTTTCGTTCGTGAAGCCTCTTCTGCACACTCGGCACAGAGACGTCCTGAACCGCAACTCCCTTCTGAACCGCCAGGCTCGCCACCACGCCGGCCGCCTGACCGATAATCATGTATTGCGGCTCCATCCGGACAGAAGAATACGCGACGTGAGAGGCCGACAGGCACACCGGCACCAGCAGATTCTCCACCTCATCCTTTCGCGGCAGCATCACCCGCAACGGAATCTCATAAGGCTGCACAGCCACCTGAACATCCCCTTCATTCGTCACCGTACCGTCTTCACGCGCGACCCGCTGAATGTTGTGCGAATCGCTCTGGTACGAACCCATTCCGATCGAATCCGGCTTCGTCCGTGCCGTCTGAAGATCCGCCTGCCGCATCACGTAGACACCGACCATCCGTCGTCCTTCTCGGATATAAAGCTGGTACGGGAAGTATCCGTCGTCCACAAACTCATCCTTCGACAGCCCCCACTCGTTGACTTCCTTCTGCAGACCGGCGGGAACGCTCCGGTCATGCGCCAGAAAGTAGAAGAAAGCCTGGGTGTACTCCGCCGTATCGTTCCAGATCTTTTGCTTCACTGCATACGATCCATCGGGATAATCCCAACTGTGGCCGATGTAATCCGTCGAAACAGGCCCATTGTTATTGAAGTCAGCCTTATGGTTTGGAATCTCCACCGGATTGGTCACGTCGTGGAAGTTAGGAGCACGCCCCTTGTTTTTCTCGAACTCGGTCAGATAGCGGCGCAGCAACGCAAACCGCGCAGGATCGTAGCCGTTCGGCTTCGGATACGGAATCTGACTTGCCGGATCGTGCGTCAGGATCATGCGAAAGTTATAGGCCTGCACCTTCTTGTCGCCGCTGCCCGGCGCGTCCAGCGGTCCAGGATTGATCTCCGGCAGCAACCGATGCTGCTCATCGTAGGCGCTAAGCGGCCATGTGAACTGGTGTGCCGGAGTTTTGTCCCGCACACCCGCCAGATCTTCGCCATATTTCGCGACGGCCTCGCGTCCAATCGTGTACGTCACACCGGACTGCGCCATCACCTCACCCTCATAACTGCAATCGGCAAAAATCTTCGCACGCCAGACTTTGCCATCCATGGTCTTGATCGAAGTCACATGCTTCGCTGTCATCACGACGCCACGGTGCTCCATCAGCTTTTCCTGAAAATGAACCTCCACACCGGCTTCGTTCAGCATTGCGCGAAAGACCTCTTCGCCAACATGCGGTTCTGAGAGCCAGTCCTCGTGTTTCTCAAGAGAGTGCGTGCCATAATGTGCCGCCGCGCGCATGTAGAAATCACGTGCATAGCCGCCGATGATCTGAAACGTTCCCAGATCCGTCGCCGAAAGACCACCGGTCACCATGCCACCCAAATGCGCGCGCGGCTCCAAAAGAACAACGTGCAATCCTTCCTTCGCAGCAGAGTACGCCGTGATCACACCCGACGCAGTGCCACCATAAACAACCAGGTCAGCAGCGGGCGTCTTCGGCGGAAGCGCAAACGCAGAAGAAAAACAAAGCGACGCGACAAAAGCAAAGGACAAAAAGGAACTGTTCAGGAAGTGTCGTCTAGGCATATAGGTTTGACCACGCAATGGCCTGAGCTGTTCCGACAGCCCCGCAATGGCCGCTAACAGATTGTAGCGACCATCATTCCCGCTACTCCCGTCGTTGTGCCTGAAAAGGCAGCCTTCCCGAAGGGTTGGGACACCAACCCAATTCCCTGGCGCCTCACGATTTTGCAACTCGCCGTGTCTTCGGCCTCCGCGCCCACCTGGCATGCACCCTGTTATCATCAAAACAGCAATGGCTACTGACGTCTCAGCACAAACCCGCCCGCAATCCTCTTCACTGCCAATGATGGTTTTGATCGCAGGCTGGCTTATCCCCGGCGCAGGCCACTTCATGCTGCGCAAATGGATTCGCGGCACCCTCATAATGGTTTCGATTGTTTCGATGTTCAGTATCGGCCTTGCTCTAAAGGGCAAGATTTACTCGCCCAACACCGGCGACCTCCTCGACATCCTCAACTTCGCCGGCGACCTCGGCAACGGGTTGCTCTACGTCCTCGCGCGCGTCTTTGACCTCGGCCAGGTTGCCGTGCAGGTAGCAACCGCGGACTACGGCACCAAGTTCATGGTCGTCGCCGGCCTGCTCAACATCATCTCCGCCGTCGACGCCCACTCGCTGGCCACCGGGAGGAAGCGCTCTTGACCATCTCACACTTCGGAGCAGTTCTCCTCTTCTCTCTCTTCACCTCGGTCGTCTTCGGCATCACCCAGCGCACCGAACCCCGCATGATGATTCGCTTCGGCGCCTTCTGTTTCGCCCTCTTCGT
>JAOAPF010000295.1 GCA_025462755.1 Edaphobacter sp. | reverse complement strand
GGGAAGATCTTCATGGGGACTTTGCGGGGGTCGTCGCCGACGAACTTCTCGTAGATCTCCAGGATGCCTTCGAGCTTATGCAGGCGCTCCGGCGCAAGGTGGGAGACGTCGAGGTAGACCATGGGCTGCCCGTCAATGCCCATGTTGTGCTCATAGACGACCTTGAAGATGGCGCGGGTGGCGACGTCGCGGGGGACGAGATTGCCGTACTTGGGGTACCACTCTTCGAGGAAGTACCAGCGGTCGGACTCGGGGATGGATTGAGGGGCGCGCTTATCGTTCTTGTCGCGGGGAACCCAGACCCGGCCGCCTTCGCCGCGGGCGGACTCGGACATGAGGCGGAGTTTGTCTTCGCCGGGGATGGCGGTGGGATGGACCTGGATGAACTCGCCGTTGGCGTAGTAGGCGCCCTGTTGGTAAAGTGCTGATTGAGCTGATCCGGTGCAAACTACTGAATTCGTGGACTTTCCGAAGATGGCTCCGTTGCCGCCGGTACACACTATGATCGCGTCTGCTGGGAAGGTGCGGGTCTCCATGGTGCGGAGGTCCATGGCGGTGATGCCGCGGCAGGCGCCTTTGGAGTCGAGGACGGCGGAGAGGAACTCCCAGCCTTCGTACTTGGTGACTTTGCCTTCGGCTTCGTAGCGGCGGACTTGTTCGTCGAGGGCGTAGAGGAGTTGCTGGCCGGTGGTGGCTCCGGCGAATGCGGTGCGGTGGTAGAGGGTGCCTCCGAAGCGGCGGAAGTCGAGGAGGCCTTCGGGGGTGCGGTTGAAGGGGACGCCCATGCGGTCGAGGAGGTCGATGATCGCGGGGCCCTGTTCGCACATCCGCTTGACGGGGGTCTGGTTGGCGAGAAAGTCGCCGCCGTAGATGGTGTCGTCGAAGTGCTTGAAGGGGCTGTCGCCTTCGCCCTTGAGGTTCTTGGCGGCGTTGATGCCTCCCTGGGCACAGACGGAGTGCGAGCGCTTGACTGGGACGATGGAGAAGAGGTCGACCTTGCCGCCGGCTTCGGCGATCTTGATGACGGCGGCTAGGCCGGCCAGGCCGCCGCCTACTACGATGATGCGTGGAGTTGCTGCTGCCATTCTGTCGATCCTCTCGGCGTTCTCCCCTGTTGCGGAGAAGGCCCGGGGCTAAAGCCCCTTGTTGCTTGAACTCTTTTCAGTGGGCTAAAGCCCACTGCTAATCCGGTAAGGCAAGTGCTCGATACTTGGCGGTCGCCCAAACTGTTTTATTTTTGCAAGCCGGGTTGGTCTGGATTTGTCGAGTTCGGTGGCGGCACGTTTGGCGCCGGTAGAGCGACGCCAGCCGGTTGAGTGGGCATTACGTCGTCAGGGGCGTTGGGGTACTTGTAGACGATTGCCCAGATGCTGATGAGGCCCATGAGGCAGAGGGCTGCTCCGCCGAGGCCGCAGATGTAGCCGAATCTCTTGCGGGCCTTTTCGCCGGGGGTGATGCCCCACTTGGCAGCGAAGAGCCAGATGCCGTAGGCGAAGTGCCAGGTGGTGGCGATCATGGCGATGACGTAGATGGCGAGCATCCAGGGGTTCGAGAGTTCGACCTGGACTTTGTGGAAGGCGGCGCCGGGATGCTCGGGGAGCGAGATGCCGCTGAAGCGCTGCCGCCAGACGTGCTGGATGATGTAAAGGAAGGCGATGATGCCGGTGATGCGCTGGGAGATGTACATCCAGTTGGAGGCCCAGGGGTATACGTTGACGTTGACGCGGCCGCGGAAGGCGATGAAGAGGCCGTAGATGGCGTGGAAGGCGAGTGGGATGAAGATGAAGGTCCACTCGAGGACGCGGACCAGGGGCAGGGAGTTGAGGAACTTGACCTGCTGGGCGTAGGCGAGTGGGCCGTTGATGGTCTCGTAGTTGGAGACGATGTGTTCGACGAGGAAGGCGCCGATGGGGACGATGCCGGAGAGGGAGTGGAGTTTGTGCCAGAGGAAGGAGTGGCCCTGGCCGGCGCGGAGAGGCTGAACGCCTCGGAGTGGCGGCGCGGCAGGAGGTGCTGGCGGGGCGGCTGTGGCCATGGGGACTCCTTCAAATCATGATGAATGCACTGTAGGGAAGGAAAAAAGTGCAGCACCAAGATTATTCCGCTCTGGTTTGACCAGCGTCAAGGAAACCGGCATGGTTTGTGCGGTTATCGTGAGGTTTGTGCGATTAAGTGCCGGTAGCCAGTTCTCGGCCTTCAAGTTGTTGGTTTTCAGTTTCTCGTTATTTGTTGTCGGTTATTCGGAGTTGGGAGAGATGCGGCTGGAGGGCGCGGAGGAGTGCGGTGAAGGCTCGGCCGCGGTGGCTGAAGGAGAGCTTCGTTTCGATGTCGAGCTCGGCCATGGTCTTGTCCTGTTCGGGAAGATAGAAGAGTGGGTCGTAACCGAAGCCGTGGGTGCCGTGGGGACTGATGATGATCTCACCTTCGAGTGCGCCGTGACCCACTGCGAGGACTTTGCCGTCGCGGGCAGCGGCAAGGACGCAGTGGTAGCGGGCGCTGCGCTCGGTGAGGGGAACTGCGACGAGCAGGGAGAGGAGGTAGAGGTTGTTGCGCTGGTCTACGGAGAGGGGCTCAAGGCTGTGGGTCCTGCCTGTTTCAGGTGGGTGGAAGTTGTGGTCATCGGCGTAACGGGCGGAACGGACGCCGGGGGCTGCGTGGAGGGCGTCTACTTCCAGGCCGGAGTCGTCGGCGAGGACGATTTTGCCAGGGGCGTGGCGGGAGTAGTAGATAGCTTTGAGGCGTGCGTTGCCCTCGAAGGTGGGTTCGTCTTCGGAGGGGGCGGGGATCTGTCCTAAGTTAGGCAGTGGCGTGAGGGTGATGTTGTCTCTCGCTGCGGCGGCAAAGTCGCGGAGCTTGCCTGGGTTGGAGGTGGCTACGTAAATGGGCTGCGGACTTTGGGCTTTGAGCATTGAGTTAAGGCTACACGTTGGGGATGATGGCGGCGTATCGCGCTGCGGGAGGATAACCCCACCTTAGCGACGATGAAGCCGTCGCGAAGATCCGGCACCCGCCATATTTGCTATTTGGTGATCCGGACACGGACGAAGGCGACTACTCCCCAAGGATGGGCTCCGTAGGTGGAGATGAGGGGTGTGGGTGTGGTGTAGGTGGTGAATTGTGCACCGGGGGCAGCGAGTAGGTGGGGTGCGACACGGTAGTCGCGGTCGTAGCCGAAGGTGTAGGCGGCGACGTGGCCGATGGGGGACTCGGTGAAGTTGGGTGGAAGGGCGGAGCCGGGAGGGAGGAGAAGTTCGGTGGAGCGGCCGGCGTTTTCTATGCGTGTCCAGACGTAGTTGCGGGTGTGGAACTGGAGGAGAGATTCGAGGAGGTAGCTGTTTTCGATGTTGCCGTCGGCAAGGGATTTTGTCCGGCCCCAAAGAAGGGTAGTGGACCAGTTGCCCGTGGCGGGCGTAGACATGTCCATCCCGGGCATGCTGGTGGTGTCGTGGTGCGCGCCGATGGGGCGGTTGTACATGATGGATGCGGTTTGGCGTTGCTGGTTTTCGTTGGGGTAGAGGGCTTCAGGGCTGACGATGTGAGCGATGGAGTATTGGCTGCTCCAATTGGCGCGGGGGGAGAAGGTGATGCGGGAGGAGTAGCTGTCGACGGCGTGGCCGTTAGGTGAGGGTTGGAAGCCCCAGCGCTGCTCGGTGGGTTCTGCGCCGTGGAAGCCGGACTCTTCGAAGCGGAGCCAGCGCCAGGTGAAGCCGCCGGTGAAGACGTTGAAGGCGATGTGGGTGGAGTCTTCCTGATGGTGGCCGAGAGCGGCGATGGGATCTTCGGAGGCGGAGTGGCGGTGCGGGTAGGCGGTCGGGCCGATCGCTGGGTCGCCGACGGGGGCGGCGTAGAAGCTGAGGAGGGCGTGCTCGCCGAGGCGGACGTCGTAGAGGGCGGCGACCTCCATGAAGAAGTCGTGGGGGTGCTGGCCGTCAATGATGGGCTTGCCGAAGGCGGTCTCGCCTTGCTGGAAGAGCTCGGGATACTGGCGGGCGGTGATGGTGGCGGGTTCGAGCGAGAACATGGCGCGGAGGGTGAGTTGGCCGGGCCCGAGCTGACGCTGGGCCATCGGCATGAGCCAGTTGGTGGAGAAGAATTTGTCGCTGCCTCGAACGACTGGTGCCAGGCAGAGGACATTGAACTGGGCGCAGGTAGCGGGCGAGGGGCCAGTTGGGTTGGAGGCGGCGTGTTGCTGGGTGTCGGCGATGAAGGCGCTGCCGTGGAGCATGAGCATCCAGCCGCGGTATTGGCTCATGAGCATGGAGACCGGTGTGGATGGTGGTTCGACGCTGGTGCCGGAGGTGGTGTGGTTGAGCTCGGCTTCAATGAGAGTGGTTGCGGGCTTCATCATGTTCATGTCGATCGGAGCCTTGTTCGTCGGAGTCGCGGGAGCGTTCTGCGGCGCGGGCATTTGCATGGATTGCATATCCATACCAGGCATGTCGGGCATGGGGGGTTGCTTGGTCTGCGCACGGATTGGAAGCGCAGCTGATAAAACGAGCGGAAGCAAAGAGGTTGCGAGCCTGTGGGACATGGTGATTCCTTCTCTTGAAGACAGCATGGTCGGCATACAGCGTTAGGGGAACGCTGCAGGGCGCGAACGGGCAAGAGAGGAATCAGATTCGGAGGGTTGGGCGAGGCGGGGGCGGTGGCGATGCTGTTAGCCGTGTGGCGGGCGACGAGCGGAAGGGTAAAACTTCGTCGTTCAACGAGGGAGTCAAGACAGCGATGGATGGAGCGGGCTGCTTGATTTCGTCGGAGATGACGGCTGGAGGCTGTTGTTGCGCGGCGCAGCAGGAGGGAAGCGTGTGGCTTTGAGGGGCAGGTTTTGGACAGTGGCTGCAGGAAGGCTGTCTAGGCTGCGCGGCATGCAGGCACGTCGCTGCGTTGAATAGCAACGTGAGCAGACCGAGGAGAGACGCGAGTCTGTGCAAACCTTTCTTCATCTCCATTATTGGACGTTCAATCTGCGAAGTTGATGCATCCGTTGGGGACTTTCTTTCGCATCGAATACGGAAGGGTAAATTTTCGGGTTCGGTACCATTTGCAGCGAGGGGAGTCCTATGTCAACGATAAAAGCGCATACCGAGTATCTGACCTTCAACACTGAGGAGCGATACGACATGGTGCATATCACGCCACAGGTGGAAGAGATTGTTCGGCGGAGCGGGATTGAGGATGGATTGTGCTTTGTGTCGCCGATGCATATCACGGCGGCGATTTACGTGAATGACAATGAAGATGGGTTGATCGAAGATATTGGAACGTGGCTGGAGAAGCTGGCTCCGGCGTGGCCGGGATACAAGCATCATCAAACCGGAGAGGACAATGCCGACGCACATTTGAAGGCGCTGTTGCTGCATCATGAGACGACGCTGCCGGTGACGAAAGGGCGGCTTGACCTCGGGACGTGGCAACGGGTGTTTTATGCGGAGTTCGACGGACAGCGATCGAAGCGCGTTATTGTGAAGCTGCTGGGTGTCGCGAGAAATGGCTAAGGCTCAGCGAGCTTCGAAAACTGTTCGAAGATTACGCGCCACTGGCCGTTCCGCTTGACGGCGACCCAGGTCGCCCTGGTTGCAAGGCCTTCTCCGAAGCGGTCCACGACGACCGCGGTGTCACCATGGACCCGGACAATGTCGTGCGCGACGTCATACGGGCGATTGATTCGCTGAGTATCCCACTGATGAAGGTCGCCCTGTCGGATGACTAATGTCGTGGCTGCGGCAGCAATTGGGAGGCCTGGAGCCACCGTACACGAAAGTGTCGACTGCGATCAGTCTTTCTTTGGGGTCGTCGCCGGAGATTTTGCCTGTACCTGGTCGATTGGCGCGTTTTGCGAGGCGGATGGGCGGAGAAGAATGATGTCGACGCGGCGGTTTTGGGTGCGTCCTTCTTCAGTGGCGTTGCTGGCTATGGGGTGAAACTCGGCATAGCCGGCGGCCGAGAGGTTGGCGGGGTTGATAGGGCCTTGTTCGAGAAGCAAGCGGGCGATGGCGGTGGATCGGGCGGTGGAGAGCTCCCAGTTGCTGGCGAACTGCGCGGTGTGGATCGGCACGTTATCGGTGTGGCCTTCGATGCGGAGCGGGCCCGCGGGCAGGGTGATGGCGAGGATGGAGAGCATGGGGATGGATGCGGCGCGAACCTCGGCCGAACCGGAGGGGAAGAAGCCTGCCTCGTGAAGCGAGATGACGAGGCCGTCGGGCGTGATGCGCATGGTCATGCCGCCGGGAGGGATGCGGCCCGCAGCGACTTGTTCGGCGAGCAGTCTGGTGAGGCGCGCTTTAGTCTCCTCCAGAGTTTCGGTGCTTGTGGTGGGGAGCGGCGGAGTGAGCGCTGCAGGGGTTGCGTTAGTGATCGCTGCGGCGTTGATGTCGGTGAGCGGAGGGGTCTTGGAGTGAGCGTCGAAGGTGCCAAGAGGAGTGAAGGCTGACTGCATGGCTTCGGCGAGTTTGATTTGCTTCTTCTTGTCCGTCTGGCTGGAAGCGAAGAGAACGACAAAGAAAGCGAAGAGCAGCGTGATGAAGTCGGCGTAGGAGACCAGCCAGCGCTCGTGGTTGACGTGTTCGGGATGCTTTTTCCTGCTCATGCGCTGACCTCCGAGTGCCTTTGGGAGTCTGCTGCCGTTGAATCGAAGAGATAGGTGCGGAGCTTGGTTTCGATCATCCGCGGGTTCATGCCTTCGAGGATGGAGATGACGCCTTCGAGCGCCATTTCTTTGATCATCTGCTCTTCGCGATGGCGGAACTTGAGCTTGCCGGCGGCGGGCAGGAAGATGAGGTTTGCCATGCCGACTCCATAGATAGTGGCGACAAAGGCTACGGCGATGCCGCGGCCGACCTCGTCGATGTTGGATAGGTTTTTCATGACCTGGATGAGGCCGAGGACTGCGCCGATGATCCCGACGGTTGGGGAATAGCCGCCGGCGGCTTCGAAGACTGCGGGGATCTTTTCTTCGATCTCGGATTTATTGTCGAGTTCGAGTTGCATGATCTTGCGCACCTCGCTGGGCTCGGTGCCGTCGACGGCAAGCATGAGGGCTTGTCTGAGGAACGGGTCGGAGATCGAGGCGAGATCGGCGTCGAGAGAGACGATGCCGCTTCTGCGGGCCTTGTTGGCGAAGCTCACGATTTGCGCGAGGGTGGCTTCGCCGTTAGAGCTTTTATGCAGGAAAACCTTGAGAATTGCTTTGAGCGCGGCGAGGAAGATGTTCATAGGAAACTGAAGCATGACAGCACCGAGTGTGCCGCCAAAGACGATCAGGGCCGCAGTGGGCTGGGTGATCTGAGCGATGCTTCCACCCTCGATCATCATGCCGGCGACTATGCCGAGGATTGCGAGTACGATTCCACCGATGCTGGCGATATCCATGAGGTTCCTCTTCGGGGTGAAGTTGATTAGTCGCCGGAGGCGCTGTGGGCATAATCGCGTGCGGACAACTCAGCGCTGTATGCCGATTTGGCGTTGAGAGCAGAGTCAGCCTCGGGCCAGGCTGTGCGCAGGACGGCGGCCCGATAGTCGAGGGTGCGTTGCGAAACCTCGCTGCAGGGCTCACGAACCACGAGCTTTTCGCCTGTGATCAGAGTGAGCACGGTGTCGGGCGAAGCCTCGGCGTATTTGATGAGATCGCAGTTGATGGCGAGGGGGCTGCCGTTGAGACGTGTCAATTCAATCATGGGGTGCTCCTTCCAGGGTCTTTCATCGGCGGGGAAGCTGTTGTCAATAGGAGACATTGACGGGATACCGGTAACGATAGAGCAAAAGGGAACAGCTCTAAAGTCCCCGGAGGGAAGGCCGATGAGGTGGGGAACGCGGAGCCTTCCGCATGGTGAATCGGATCTCACGAGCTGGTGTGTCAGCGATATGAGTTTGCCGGGCGGTCACTCGGGGCGGCATCGCGGCAATTCAAAACGAGCAGTACAGGAGCGTTTCCTTATGTCCTTGGGCATTCTTACTAACGTTGCAGCAACCTATGCACAGAACAATCTCAATCAGACGCAGGGCAGTCTCCAGACTGTTCTCCAACAGCTCTCCTCTGGTTCGCGCATCAACAGCGGCGCGGACGACGCAGCCGGCCTGTCGGTTGCCGACGGCCTGAAGGCGAACGAAGCGGCCCTGACCCAATCCGCACAGAACGCACAGAACGGCATTGGCTTGCTGCAGACCGCCGATGGCGCTCTTTCGCAGGTGACGAATCTTCTGACGCGCGCAACCACGTTGGCGACCGAGGCCTTGAACGGCGGCCTGACGACCGCCCAGCAGACTGCGGCGGATAACGAGTTTCAAAGCATCGTCACTGAGATTGGCAATATCGGTACCGCCACAAACTTCAACAGCAGCCCGGTCTTCTCGGCAACGGCGACGAACTTTGTCGTGACGGACGGAACGGCAACGGGAACTACAACGATTGCTGCTACGATCGGTGCGTTGACCACTGCGAGCGTCGGTACGGCAACCGGTGGCGGCGCAGGAGCGACTCTTTCCGGGTTGTCCCTGGTGACGGGCGCGACGGCTGCTTTGGCTGCCGTGAATAGCGCTATCACCGATGTATCGAATCAGCGCGGTGCGATTGGCGCGAACATCAATCAGTTGAGCGCCGCTGCGAGCGTGGCCAGTACTGAAAATGTGAATCTCTCGTCTGCCGAGAGCAGTATCCGCTCGACCAACTACGGTCAGGCCACCAGCGACCTGGCCAAGTTCCAGGTGCTGAGCCAGAC
>JAOAPF010000278.1 GCA_025462755.1 Edaphobacter sp. | reverse complement strand
GGATCGCCCTGCTGGATGAGGATTGCGGCGAGACTGATGTGCGGGCTGGGTTGATTGGGCATTAGTTCGATGGCACGACGCAGCGCGGCAGCCCCTTTCTGCGGCTCGTCGCTGTCCTTGTAGACATTGCCGAGGAGGGCCCAGGCCTCGCCGTTGTTCGGGCGTAGCGCGGTGGCTTTTTCTAATTCGGCACGAGCGTCGGCAAAGCGACCGAGTTGCATGTAGAGAACGCCGAGCGTGTAGGGCGGGTCAGGGAGTTGGGGATCGAGCTTTTCGGCCTGCTGGAACTCCGGAACAGCCGCGGTGAGATCATCCTTGAGCTTTAGAGCGAGTCCGAGATTGTAGTGGAGTTGCGGATTGTCCGGCTCGACAGTGAGGCCAGCGCGAAACTGTTCGATGGCGTGGTTGAGATCACTCTGTTGGAGGTAGGCGACACCGAGGTCTTCGCGCAGGGTCGCGCTCTGCGCATTCAGTGTGAGCGCGCGATTGTAGAAGGGAATTGCGCCCTTTGCGTCACCGGTTTGCACCAGAGCGAGACCGAGGTTTGTGAGTGCGGCGGAGTCCTGCGGTCGAGCCGCAACGACTTCCTTGAAGAGGGGCAGGGCGTCGTGGGCGTTATCGGTAGCTTGCAGGGTGAGGGCAAGTTCGTATTTAGCATCCAGCGATGCAGGGTTAAGTGTCAATGCGCGACGCAGCACAGCAAGCGAAGGGTCGTCCTGACGGTCTGCGCGAAGAGCCCGGCCAAGCTGCAGAGCATACTCGATGTTGTCATTGGCAAGCTGGTTTGCGTGGGTAAGTTCGGTGACGGCTGCGGCGGGATTTCCTTGATTCAAGAAGACGGAGCCGAGGTGATAGTGTGCGGATGCTAACTCGGGATTCAGTGAGATGGCATGCTGGAACTGTGCTACAGCCGCATCATATTTCTCCTGCTGCGCGAGAAGCGTGCCGAGAGCGTCGTGCAAGCCCGAATCCTCAGGTGAGGTGATGAGAGCCGCTTCCAACTGCTGTTGCGCCGCAGCAGGCTCCCCGGTTGCAGTCAGCGCGACGGCATAGGCGATTGCAGCTTCAGGCGTGAGCGCATGCGGTGAACTGCTTTTCAATTGGTCAAGAAGCTGAAACATCTGCACTGATCTCACGTACTCGCGAAGTTGCGAGTAGGCCAGAGCAAGGTTGAGTGTGGCCCCCCCGTCTCGTGGGTCGAGTCCGCGCGCCAGCTCAAGTTGTTTGGCGGCTGACCGTGCATCACCTTCAGCGAGCAATACGGTGCCGAATGCGGTGTGGCCCGCGGCGACCGCGGGGGCAAGTTGCACGAGCCTGGCAAACTGCATGTGGGCAGAATGCAGATCGTTCCGAAGATAGGCTGCGGAGCCGGCCCGAAACGCTTCGTCGGCTAACTTCAATCTGGCGTCGGCGGAAGCCTTTTGATTGGCAGCGGGCGCGATGGACGTCTGCGCCTGTGTGAGTGGACAGGCCACCATGATGCCGAGCAGAAACAACGAGTGTGCCTGGGGAAACCGCATCTCAGCCGTGATTGTAATTGTGAATGAAGCGCGGAGGTTGGATCATCCAATGAGGAATCGCCTGGTACCACCAGCAGGCGTTATTGTGGGGTCGCAGCCTTCGCTTTTGGGTGGGATGTCGGTTGCCGGGAGGGTGCCGGGGCCTTCTTGTGCAGGCGGGTGAGCAGGTCGTTCATTTGGAGGTAGACGCCGTTGGTCCAACCGAAGCCAACGACATTGCTCTTGTAACCTGTGGCAACTTCTACGTTGGCCGAGCCGCTGACGACGTTGTACTTTTCACGGATGGTGCCATCATGCAGGAAGTTCTGCAGGATCGTCTGCGAGAATTTGGCCGATAAACGGCCCGCGTCACCGGTGAACCCGTATTGGTCGAGTCCCTTTATGGCAAGCCAGGTCGTCGGAGCCCAGCCGAAAGGAAGATCCCACTGGGTGCCGGAATTGTAATCGCTCATCGCGAGTCCGCCATCGTGTTCGAAGATCGAAAGATGGTGCTCAACTTCCGATGCCTGCTGCGGACTAGCAAGTTTCGCCCATGAAGGGTAGTAGGCCGTGATGTAGTTGTAGGTTGATTGCTGGTGCGTGGTGAAGTTGTAGTCGTAAAACATGCGGGTAGCCGGGTTCCACAGGTATTTGTTGATCGCGGCACGGCGGACGGTGGCGCGGCGGTTCCACTGAGCAACTTCTGCGGTGCGGCCGAGCAGACTGGCGAAGCCAGCCATGTCGCGCTCGTATTTATAGAGAAGGCTGTTGAGACAGACGGGCGCGTAGTGGTTCGTCGACCCGCTGAAGGGACCGAATCGAAAGCTGGGGTCGAAGCCGGACTCGCGCATAGCCCGATCGCCGCGGTAGAAGTCGCTGCTGAGGCGATGACCGTTACCGTGGGCGTTGGCGCAGACCTTCGATGCTGTGATGTCGCAGCTTATCTTTGCCAGTTCGGCGGCCTGGTCGGGCGTTGGGTTTTCTGGTGCGTCGACAAGGTAGTCTGTATGGACTTCAGGGTGCGCCAGAAGCCAGCGGATGACATCGGGATAGTAGTTGCTGTCGTCGGCCATTTCGGGGACTGGGCCTTCACCGATGTCGTAGTAGCGGGCGAGGCCAGTATCTTCGGCGAGATGCGGCGGTGCGGACCATAGAGCGTAATCGCGCTGTGCGTAGTTGTACGCCTTGGCCAGCCAGGCTTTTGAAAGCGGTTTGCCCGTTTGGTGCTCGTAGACTTCACGAATCATGGAAGTAAGAAATGGCGGCTGCGAGCGTGTGAAGTAGTAGGTGCGATTTGCGTTGAGAATCGCTCCGTAGTTCTCAATTTCGAAAAAAAAGTTTTCGACCATATCAAGAGCAAGGTCGGTGCGCTTGTCTTCGACCAGGCCAAGGATGATGAAGTAGCTGTCCCAGCCATACATCTCGTTGAAGCGGCCCCCGGGAACGACGTAGGGGTGGGGCAGATACAGCAGGCCTTCATCCGGAATTTCAGCTACACGAACGTCCCCCATGTGAGTAATTTTGCGAGGCAGGTTCCGTACCTCAACTTTGCATTGCTTTTGAACCGCGGCAACAGCGGATGGGACGGCCGTGCCTGCGGGCAGGTAGAGAATGGGCGCTGTGGTGACCTTTGGATCGATCAGCGATTTACAGTCGGTCATCGAGCGCGAGAGGTCGTTCCAACCATCGCTAATGTACGCAACTATTTTTGCATTCTCGGTTGGGTCAGGTGCGGGCGCCGGTTGGGAGTGTGCTACGCCCGCAAACAGAATGGCGACGACCAGATATGCGTACCTGCGTGGCGTACAGTTCATTGGACACCCCTGACCGAATTGTGCCACATACGCGCTTTCAAATAATCCCCAGTTTGCGTTGCAACTGTTCGAGCGAAATGCCCTTCGTCTCCGGATAAAGAAGTAGAACGACAATAAATTGCAATACCATCATGGCCGCGAAAAACGCAAAGGGAGTTCCGCCTGAGGACTTTGCAAGGATGGGAAAGATGAATGAGATGAGAGCGTTCATAACCCAGTGTGCGGAAGACCCCAGACTTTGTCCCTTGTCGCGCACGCGGTTCGGGAAGACCTCTGCGATATAGACCCAGATCACTGCGCCCTGGGAGATGGCGAAGAAAAAAATGTAAGCAACCAACAGCCAGACTAAGGCGTGGAGATGACTGTGTGTGTAGAAAACTGCTGCGACGCCGGAAAGGCACAGGGCCATCCCTACGCTGCCTACCAGGAGCAGAGTCTTTCGTCCGAGCTTGTCGATAAGGGACATGCCAAGGAAGGTCGCGATCAGATTCATTGCACCGATGAGAACCGTCTGCAACGCCCCGGAGACCTGGCTGAATCCCGCGGCTGCAAAGATGTAATTCGAATAGTAAAGAATTGCGTTGATCCCGGAGAGCTGGTTGAACATTCCAATGGAGACAGCCAGAAAGATCGGCAGCCTGTAGTTGCGTTTAAACAGCGGCTCCGCGGCCATTCCGCGCTCCAGGTGGATGGAATCCATGATCTCGCGCAGCTCAGCCTCGGAGTCTGGAGATCCCATCATCTTCAATACGTCCAGCGCTTCATCCGTTCTGTTCTTCGTTGCCAGCCAGCGCGAGCTGCGAGGTATGCCGTACAACATGATGAGGAATAGCAAAGAAGGGATCGCGGCGACGCCCAGTTGCCAACGCCATTGCGAAGCCCCTAAATGCGCAAGCGAGATGAGGTAGTTGGACAGATAGGCAAGAAGAATACCGATGACAATGTTGATCTGAAACAGACCGACCAGCCTGCCTCGCCATTTTGGGGGTGCAAGCTCGGCGATATAGACGGGCCCGAGAACGGAAGACCCCCCGACGCCGAGGCCACCGATGAAGCGGAATACCAGCAGCGCAGGCCAGTTCCAGGCCAACGCGCAGCCCAGGGCTGAGATGGTGTAGAGGACGGCCAAGATGCGCAGCGCCTCGCGTCCGCCAATGCGCTGTCCCACGACTCCGGCGCTCATGGCGCCAACCACCGTACCCACCAGGCCAATCGCAACCGTCAATCCGAGCGTGAAGGATGTGAGGTGATAGACCACGGTCAACTGTTGCGTTGTGCCGGCAATAACAGCAGTATCAAAACCGAACAGGAGGCCGCCGAGCGCACCGGTAATCGTGCTCTTCAGCAGGTATCTGGTCATTTTCATTTGCGGGGATCTCCGAGATACAGCACGCTGCACAGGATACACGCAAAGCCGGGAGAGCTTCGCAGAGTAAGTGCGACAGGAAGGGGCGCGGGCACTTTTTTAAGTGAGCTAGTTTCTGTGGGCAGAACGATGCGTTCCACACGACATGCGAACCACGGTGTGGGTCTGGAGCAGAATGTCGCGCGTGGGCAGATCAGGTTTTTCCACCCGCTGCAACATCGTCACCGTAGCCATTGCATCGATCTCAGCGCAGTTCTGATGTTGCGTGGTCAGCGGCAACGGCAAAAGGCGGGAGTACTTCACGTCGTCGATACCGACGATGCGCATCTCCTCAGGGACGCGCACACCCTGATTCATCAGGCCCGCCATGACTCGCGCTGCGGTGAAGTCATTCGCGCTGACTATGGCGTCTGGCCTGCAATTTTTCAGCACTCTTCGGATGAAGTCAGGGTTGTCCGGGTCGCCGCGGCAGACAAGATTTTGTTGAGGGGCGATTCCGTAGGCAAACAGAGCTTCACGATAGCCGGCGATTCGCGCCAGAACAGTAGACGCGGACAGAGGCTTTGCAATAAAGGCGACGCGCTTGACTCCATGACGGAGCAGATGTTTTGTGATGAGGAAACCTGCTCGCCGATTGTCGATTCCGACGAGGTCATACTTCGACCGCATGGAATATGGCGCATAACACCTGTCGAGCAGGACGACTTGAATACCGGCACGGTTCAGTGCGGACACGATACGTTTATTGACGGCGTCTTTTTCGGGCGTGTATTCCAACGGAGCAAAGAAGACCCCCCGAAACTTTTTGGGCGACATATCTGTGGCAAAGATGTTCGGCTTCTTTTTCCTGCTGCGACGCCTCACCCATGGAGTGTCCCCACAACAGGGAGTGCGGCTTGGACAACGGTGACTGCATCATGCCCTGGCAGATTGGTTCGAAGATCTCCGTCCGCCCATCGCTGTGTACTTAAGGTATAGACAAATCACCGACCCGTAAAAACTTTCGTGCATAAATCTTCGCTCAAAGTGGTCAACCTTTCGATTGACTCCTGACTCCACCTCAGCCGCTTAAGGACACTATTTCCGCTGAAATCGAAGTCACATCAATAGTCCCGGTCAGATTTGTTGATGTGACGCATAACAGTTTTGCATAGGTCTGACCAATTTAGAGCCATCGCATTTTTCTGCCTTGGGCATCTCATCTGACATTAATTGCAAGTAAATCAACAGGTGAGAGCCGTTGACATAGTGCGGGCAACGCGAGTATTTTTTCGTGCAATTGAATGGTCTCATTTTGTTACGAAGACAAACGAACAGGGCATCACCATTTTGGAGGTCTTTGCCATGCGATTCGCTACGCGGGTAATGCTATTGGTATCTGTAGTAGGTCTCTTAACCCTCTCACCCTCTGCGTTCGCTCAGGCGGTTTACGGATCAATCTACGGGAC
>JAOAPF010000246.1 GCA_025462755.1 Edaphobacter sp. | reverse complement strand
CCACAGCCAAGTTCAGCGCCTCAGTTGAACGCACCGCAGCCTAAAACACCAGCCTCCCCTCTCGTCCAGCCAACCGTCACACTATCCAACACGCCAAAATCAAATGTTCCCTCAAGCGTCCCTTCTGAAGGCCCGAATTCGCTCCTAGTCGTTCTGTTCATTCTGTTTGCTGTCATTGGTGCTATCGTAGTATTCAATAATATACGAACGCGCGAGCGGCTTGCAGCGGACCAGCGCCGTTTAGCGGCGGAACGACAGCGGCTAGTTGACAAGCATGGGGACGCTATTGCAGATCGAATTTTAGCGCATCACATTTGGCAGGGGATGACGGCGGAACAATTAGTAGAGTCTTGGGGAAGCCCCACCGATAAAGATTATGAACTCAAGCATGCTAAAACGAAAGAGACGTGGAAGTATGGCCAGACTGGACGGAATAGATTTAGCAGCAGGGTCTTTCTTGAGAACGGGATTGTCGTTGGCTGGAAGCAGTGACTAGCGCTGAGAGCATCATCCGGACACGGCTTTGTAGTTCGCATCTGCTTGCAAATATTGGACGTAAGCTGCTTCAACAGACTCCCTAAGTTGTGTTCTCGCGTCGAGAGTACGCGCATGGAGTTGCCTCAGTTCTTCGTAGCCTGTTCGCACTGCTTGCTCCAGCTTTCTCCGTTCAATCATCATCTCGTGCTCAATCTTGTCTATGTCGCGTCGATCAATTCCCGTAGCAGGATTAAACTGGAAGCGCGCCGTTAGGGAATCTCGCCACGCATAGAGGGTGCCGCACAATTTATGTCCAAAGCCGGGGACTGACTCAACGGCAGGACCAAGAAGATCAGCGGCGGTTTCGATTCCGTACGATTGCAGCGTCCGCTTGCGCCCATCACCAATGCCGTCCAATTTTGCTTTGTCAATTTCGAAGGTATCAAGAAACCGAGAGAGCTGCGCCTGTTTGACGGACTTTCTAAGTTGGTCGAGCTTTGACGTCCGAAGGGCAGGAAGGTAGTCAACGGCCGCCTTGAGCCGCAGCACTTCTTGCTTTTTCCCATCGAATGCCCCCGATCCTGTTCGTTCAGCCCATTGCTTCTGCGCGCGTTGCCACGTCTCCCTGGCCTTAAGTTCAGCATCGCGAAACTTGTAAACGTCGCTTGATTTGTCGAGCCACCGCCGTGCCCCGAAGAACGATATCAGCGCTGCAACTAGGAAGAAGAAAGGTGCTGGCGCCGTGAGCCCGCCGAACACGCCTATTGCGCCGATAATTAGGGCCAATGCAAAAGCAAGTATGTTTGAGCGTCGAAATGAGCTAGCGACGGAAAGCGCTTCAGCGCTCGGCGGAGGACGCGCAATCTGAACTTCAGGGGCTGGTCCTGGACTCTGCAACGAGTCAATCTGACGCCAAAGGGCGGTCAGATCGAGAGGGGTGACTCCACCACCAATGGAGACAAACGGGAACAACTCGACACCCGTAGCCGTTTCCATCGGACACCAAGGACAAGCAGCGTCATTTCTATGCCAGTGAGAGGCATTAGCGCTGCACTGCTTTAAGCTTTTCTCCAGTTTCACCAATGCCTGCACCCACTCGTCCGGCGATGGCCTTCCTCCCTGAACCATCTGCTTGGCGAAGGCGCGCTCGAACAGAAACGCAACATCGTCTCCGACAATCGAAAGGGGCGGCGTGTGTGGGGGCCGGTCCATCTGAACGTCAGCGCGCATGGCACTGTACGCGAATCTAAGCTCGGATATCGCTTTCGGAATGGGCATATCGCCACGACCCAAAAAGCGCCCGGCGAATGGGTGCCTCCCCATGAAGAGAAGCAGGAACATCATGATGGCAAGGCCAAAATTGTCGTGGTTTGTTGTCCTAACTACCTCACGCAAGTCCTTGCTTTGCAGTTCGGAGGGAGTGAAGGTTTCCACACCGACCTCGCAGGGATATCGCTTTCCCTGGGCAATCACTTGATAGCTGTCGCAGTCGATCAATCTAACTGTAGCGTCAGGCGAGACCAATACGCTGCCTTCGTTGATGTCCCCGATGATGCACCCTGTGCTGTGGATCGCTCCAAAGGATCTAGCTGTATTCGCACAAGCGCGCACCAGAAAGCGCCAATCGGCGCGCGTAAACTCGGTTAGACGGCTTTTGGGGCTGTAGAGCTTGTGAATGTCTTTTGCGTTATTGATCTTGGGTAAGAGAAGCCCAATTGGCGCGCGCGCCGATTTAGATAGAAGAAGGCCGATTGGCCATGCAGAGACCTGCTTGACCACTTCGTTGGAGAACGCCGACATAAGCTGTATCTTCGCTGCCCGATCAGCAGATAGCGGCTTGTGATAAATCTTGGCAACGAACTCGTCGGACGATGCAATACCGTAAACTGTTCCCTCACCACCTTGGCCAATGACGCTTCCAAGGCGGATTTCGCGACCAGCGGCATCAACAACATCAGGAATCGGCATTTGCGACACTAGGCATTGTAGTCTGGCTGCGAGTAGCAAGCACTAACGACTTGTCGTCATCCGTGCGTTCACAAACTCGGTCGGAACTGAGATAATTCGTCAGGCTTTCGGACAGACCTTCATCGATCCCCTCAGCTTGGCCCTGTTGGACCGGCACAATCATTGCGTTGAAGAAGGAATCGTGAACCGTCTTTGTGGCGTAGTGCAATACTAGGCTTTCTATTCCATCGGAGAACGACGAGAAGCTTTCGATCCGCCGTGAGACCGATGCAAACTCCAAGACTTCCGCTGCATCCGCGGAGGTGACAAAGTTTGTGCTGTTGATGTACTCACCATGCTGAGGCCAAAAGATGTAGGACCAGCCTTCATCACCTGCCTCTAGGACCACCATTGCCCCGTCGCCCACCTGAAAAAAAGCGGCATGCTCGGGACCAATTATTGCAACAAGAAGCGTGCAAGCAAACTCGCGCGCGGATGTGCTACCCTCCACGGCAAAGCTCGCAATCACCGATTGGATTTGTGCGAGCCAACTAAGCACGGTCTCTTTTTTTATTGAGTCGATGGTCCCTCCAGCTTGGAGGAAGTTCTCAATCAGATAGGTAGCCGTCGTTACAGCCGCGCGCGATCCTATCTCGGAATGGGCGGCGCTGCCCGCAACGTCTGAAACGGCAGAGACGAGTATCGGGCCGCTGGGCGTATTCACTAGCTTAACGCGCGCGCTATCTTGACACGGTTGACCAGTATTGGTGTGCGACGTGCCTATGACGGAAGCGGTGGCGATCCGCCACACCATCGAACTAGACTTCTGTCCAGCCGGTTGGAGGAGCTAAGGCAACGCGGTCTCCAGTGCTCGAAGCTGAAACCCGGCCGAGCGAGCTAGATAGCCACATGAACAGTTCCCGAAAGTTTAGACCTTCGAGCTTTAGAGGACCGCGTGGCGCGATCTGAGCAAGTATTCCCATGTCCGCGCTCCCCACACCTACTGCAAAGAACGAAAATTCCTTGTTCTGTTCGCCTTCACGGACGCGCTGCGCCGCACGCTGCCAGCTGTCAGTAGGCGCACCGTCAGTAATCAAGAATATCCATGGTCTGTAATAGGAAATGCCATTGTCCTTGTATCGCTGCTTTCGCTCTCGAAGCATATCAAGCCCCTGCTCGATGGCCGCACCCATCGGGGTATCGCCCGTGGTAGAGATGGAAGTCGGTTGCCAGTAATCTGGCGTCTGGAAGCCGGACTCAATATTTACCGGGCCGAATGTAACCACAGCGACCTCGACGCGCTTCATCGCCAGCGCATCAGCCGCCAGTTGATCTTTGAAAGTGATAATTCCTCGGTTGAGTTCGGAAATCGCGTTTCCTTGCATAGAATGCGAGGTATCCAACAGGAGCAGACAGGGGCACCTGGGCTCCGGGTTGTTGACGAAGCCTCCGTCGTCACTTCCGAAAGCAACTTGTTCAAAACCGGCCATGCTATTTTCCTATCACTGTTGAGGCACTATTTGCAGCGGCGGACCTACGACTTCGGCACGCACTCTCGGGCGAGGTCGCGGAAGTGGAATTGGACCATCAAGCGGCGATACGTTCCCTTGAATGCTTTGAGAAACTGAACCGGTCGTGTCAGTGGGTTCAGACGTGGCCCTGCCCGCGTTGGTCGATGGCACGGTACTATTATTTGTCGAATGAAATGAGATGTAGAGGAGGCCTAGAAGAAAGGCGGCAATGACGAACGGCGTACCTGAAGTCCACCGCCCTGAGGGAGCCATCGGACCGATAGGATTTTGCGTCACATTGGTCGAGTACGAGAGCCCCGAGCCAGGGATGCCAACGGTAACTCGGGAGCCCTTTGATCCAATATTGTAGGTAAAGCCCCGACCGCCAAAAGAAAGGCTGGAGCTCCTTAGACCTACGTTCAGGCGCACGCCAGAAACGAGCTTGATGGATTTGCGGAACCGAAGTCCCATTGTTCTCCCCCTGGTTGAAGTATACGGCTACATTTCCAAGGATTGCAACTTGGCGCAGGGGCTCATCCGGCCTGGTTGCGGTCCTATGCCCAATGCGCTCTGAGGTCAGGCGACGGCTATTGATGGGCACCATTAAAATTCACGGCGACGGAATCCGTAGCTTGCGGATTGATGCGCCTGAAAGTCCCGGCTTTGTGGAGGGAGTGAGTGATAGCGTTCAATACCGCTGCGGTGCAGAATCTGCGAACGAGCTTGAATGCCTTTGCAAAAGGGCAATCCGGCTCGGAAAACAACATCTGGTGACTAAAGAATGAGATCTGACTAAGGCACTAGGCTCTGCCAATTGGACCGACATCGTTCGCCAACGGATGTTATGGAACTTCCGCTCTACAGAGCACTATCCGTGTCAGCTTCTGAGCCATTTCGACCCTCACTTTAAAAAAGGCTGGTCGCCTTAGTGAATTCATGTGCTTTGAGCTCGGCCGACCCCTTAACGCCTTTGAAGGCCTCCGTTTGCTCAAGGGCCGCGCTACGGCGATCTCCGAGGTCGATAAGAGAATCGAGGATTTTCAGCAGAGCTTGAGCGTCTTCATTCCGGAGGGGAAAATTCCAGTCCGCCTGACGCTGCACGATAGCGGCCAATCTCGCCGGAAGTACCGTTCCCGTCCACCCCTCCTCAGCGTTCTCGATAGTCCCGAGCGTGACATTCACTTGGCTGCCAAAGGCCGAGATCGGGAACGCCTGCCCCGCTCGCTTATGGAGTTGGATGTACCTCTCCATCACATACGAAGACCAGCCGATATTCCGGACTATGCGGTTGATGATCGGCATGATAGTCGCGACCTCCAACCAGTTGTCATTCGCAAATCGAGCGGCACTGGGGCAGTGTTTCTCGACGTTCACGAAAAGGAGCGCCTTGATCAGTTCGGGCATTGAAAACCCGTGCACCTCACCTGCACGGTAGCCCTTCGGCTGAAATATGCTGTCGTTTAGAACACGCGTCACACAATCGTCCAGCAACGGAATCGCATTCGCGGGAATGACAGCGGCATCGAAGACGTGCCGGCATACGAGCTTGTCCGCGAAGCCGGCGACAACAGGAAGGGGCTCTTCGTCCTCCACGAGGAACGGTGCAAGAAGCGAGTTGCGGGCGACATCCAGGGTGACAAATGGCGCAGTCCTCGCCAAAATATCGCCGAATGCTGCGTTCCACTCGTGGAGATCGGAACGTCTGTCGTCGGAACGGTTCCTTTTCTTTTTATCTCGCCAAGATGGCAGGAGGCTTTCCTTGGTCCACGCGACGAGGTCAAAAAGCATCGCCTCTGTATGCGGGCGATAAGTGTCGGAGGCCATCCACGCCTCAAGAGGCATTTTCCCAAAAAGCTTTGCGGCGGTTTGTGAGTCAAAGAACGGATTCGACAGGTGCCACAAGTCGTCCGGCATAGCCCGACTGCGATGCGTTCCTCCCTTGGTCCACGCAGGCGGGAGTTTGAGCATTGGCCCCGTCGTTCCATCCTTGAGAGCGGCGAGCGCGCTGGCAAGACCGTCGGCGCGCGGTTCTTCGTTAGACGAATGATCCCAAGCATCGCCCTTAAACTCGCCACTGTGGACGATACACAGATTGAGGGCGAGCTGCCCGGCCACCCAGCGAACGTGTTCGTCCTTGTCTGAAAACAGCGCTTCGAGTGCCAATTCGCTGACAACATCAAGAGGATGAAGCGCAAGCTTTATCAGACGCTCCACGCTGTCTGCGCGTGACGCTTCGCTCCGCCGGTCGTGAAACAGAGCGACCACAAGGCGTCTCTTCGGATGCCAAGGGATGATCGATCCACTGAAAGTTTCAGGCTCCTCTTTCATGGCTTCGATTCGCGCCAAGACATCCCAAGCCCATTTGCGATCCTCGCTGTCGAGGGGGCTGAATCGGATCACGCATGCAGCAACGCTCGCCGCAACAGACGGTAACGATGAAGCCAAGTCATCGCGAGCGTCGAAGGCGGCGTTCGGATCTAAGCCTTTGACGTGGGCGATGGCGGCGTCGAGCGTCATTCCATCGTCAACTTTGTTCACTGAAAGCGATTGACTGGCCCAGCCAACGACACTGAACCCTCGAAGCACGGTCGTGCTCATAGCGAGCCTCGCTTCCTGTTTTGGCGTCAAAGGGTCTGGCCGCTCGTACGTGATCGCAATGCGCTCCTCGTCGTATTGGCTCTGCTTATAGTTGGCGCGGTCGCCGAGACCTGCCCAACTCGTGGCCTCCTCCTTCAAGTGGTCGGTATAACCTTGATCGTTTTTCTGCTCTTCGACCTCGTACGGCAAAGCGGCCGGGAATTGAGCAAGAGCGCTCTTGAATTTCTCTTGCAGCGTGGCGTCTTGGTTCAATGCGAAGAGCGTCGCGAACTCCATGACGTTGCGCGTGCGATATTTGCGCTCGTCCAGATACGCCTTCGCGTCAGCCTTTTCCCCGTAGAGGCGCGATAGCGATGCGTACCCCAGCAGATCGATATTCTTCGACGACTCCTGCGAGTGGCGTGCGCGATCATAGTTCCAAAGCCGCTGGCATGTCGCCAAGGCCAACGTCGTGTCGGTCGTCGCCCACGATTCCAGCGCTAAATCGAGCGCAATACCAAGAACGGCGAAGCACTTGTTTCCTTCGACGATGTCTTTGATCACGTCATTGGCAGAACGCCCGCCTTCGACTTGTTTGAAAGTCCAATAGGTGAGCGCGAGAAACGCGCACTCCAGCGCGGTCGGAGCCAATTGTCCTTGCCCCCAGCTGTAGACGCGCCAGTCGCCCCAGAATTCCTGCGTGCTCCACGGGAATTCGAGAGTGACGGGAATGGGCGTGCTCATCTCGGCCCGCCGGATGGCGTGAATCTGCTTCCAGCCTTCGGTCGCGTGGTTCGAAAGATTGCGGATAAGCCGCAACGCGACATCCGGCTTGTTCTCGAACAGGCTCTTGAAGGGTTCGTGAAGCGCGGATGGCGGGTGGTAGAAATTGTTGTACCGCTCGATGCCGATATCGTCCACGTTATAGCGGTCTTCGCCAATAGGGAAGAAGGTGTGGTCAAGCACGCGCTGTTGGTCCGGCGTGCGATCACCTTCGGGAATGGCGCGTAGTTCAGCTAGGCGCTTATAGCGCTCTTCGCGTTCTTTGCGTTTTCGGTCGTGTTTGTCTCCGGGCAGCTCTTCCAAGAGCTGTGCTTCTGCTAGGTCGGCCAGTAAATCTGGATCGACCTGCGACACAAGGGGTGAAAATGCAATGAGATCGTCGAACACTTTTCGACGCCAGTCTTTGTCTGCGATGGCCCGCTTAAAGATCGCTCTAGCAAACTCGCGATAGCTTGGCGCGGAACGCAACAGGATCGAGCGAAGTGCCGGGCCAACGCGGGTACCTTCACCACGGCTAAATGCATAAATGCTGCTGCTGTTTTCTGCGTCGCGAAGCTTGCCTTCCTCAAACCGAAGAAGCCAATCATTCGCGAGCGTGAGGATGGCTTTGGAGCGCGGATTCTCGATGTTCGAAAAGACGTTTTGCCATACGCCGAAAACTTCAAGGATGTTCGGAATCAGCCGGACGGGAAGCGTGCCCGCTTCGCTGATGATCCAGTCGATCAGGCGTCCCCATGCGCGAAAATCGGATGGCCAGCCGAGCATGTCGGCAATGGCCAGATTATCTACGCCTTCGACGGGTGACCGGATTTGGCCAAGAACGAACGGGCTTGGGATCGTGTGTTGCGCCTGAAACCAGACCAACACCTTTTCCAGCAGGGCGAAGCTATCGGCTTTAAGCAGCGCCGAGAATTCGTCTTTTGCGCCTCCGAAGGCTGGCGTGAACGGCGGCGCAGTTAGCCACTCACGCTGCCACTGCCGCCGCAGATTCATTTTCTCCAGTGCCCGATAGCCTTCGGTCCACTTGCCTTTTTCAGTTACCGCCTGCTGGGCCATCAATCCGACAACGCGGCCGAGCAAGGGTGGCTCGCCCGCATCTTTGAGCGCCTTCATCCAGCCGTCGCCAAGATCAATCAGCAGCCGGAGGAACGCCCATTCAAAAAAGATATCGTGCGCGAAGGTCAGCAACGATCCGCCGCGCTCTTCGCGAATAATGTGGTCGCCCTTAAGCGCCGTAATTTGTGCGTGTGTGGACTCCTTGAGGTCTCTCGTCGGGATGCTTTTCCCGAGTTTTCCGACGCCGTGTTCCGCGATGTCGATGAGCGCGCGCTGCCGTTGTGGGATCGTGTCGGCATGCGCGTCATGACCGGCGCGCGACCACCATGCATCGATGAGATCGACCTCCGTCTGCGGCTCCGTGCCTTCTGGGATCGAGTGAGCCAGCACCGCCGCAAAAAATGGTCGGCGGGCGATGTCCCGCACCGTCTGGCTACCAAACAACAGGCTTCTTAGTTGCGGCTTTGATTGAGCGAGCCTTTCGGCTTCCTCGTCTGAAAACGGCGTCACACTTACGTCGCCGATACCCGTCTCCGAATAAAGCGCCGTTGGAAACCACGCGCGAAATGCCTCGAGCCCTTGGTCGCGCGAGCTCACCAGCACTTTCCAATGGCTAAGGCTCGGTTCGCTGACGATCTTGTTCACAAGATCGGTGATGACGCCTTGGTTATCGGGACGAACGCGATCGATTCCGTCGATAAAGAGAATAGGCGTTCCGGCCGATCCGATCTCTTGCAACAGGGAAACGGCGTCGGTGTTCGACAAGCCAAGTCCAGTTGCGAATGCACTCCAGTTGCTCGCCTCGATGCGGTCATTCTTGATGAAAAGAATGGGTCCGGCCGACGCAGCATCCTGCGCGAAGCGCTTCAAGACTGCCGACTTGCCGCAGCCCGGCAGGCCACCGATGGAAACAACCCGGCGTTTGACCAATTGTTCGATAATTTTCTGCTGAAGACTTTCGCGCTCGACGTGAAAACCGTCCACGTCCTCCTGAACGACGTTCAGCGAGTCCACCGAGTATGCGTTGAGGCGTTTTACGTCATCAGCGAAGTACGGCGCGACATTGAGCCTGAGGACGCTGCGAAGTTGCTCGAGCAAGGTTGCACGTGTCCAGCGTTTTCCCGTGGCCGCACCATCGCGTGCAATCCGGCACAAGCGGTCGAAAAGCAAGACATCGGTACCATCTTTGTTTTCGACGACGAGCTCTCTAAGGCGATTAACAATCTCGGCACGAAGCGCGCCGCCCTGTTCGAGGCCGTTGACATTCATGGCCACGAAGTCACGATAAAAGCGAACTTCATCATCGGCGTTTACCGCTCCAATGACGGGCAGCAAACCGTCACGGAGGTTTCGTTCGTTTTCACCGGCGTTGCCGGAGCTGGAAAACCGAGCTGCAAACTCCGCGCCAGTCGGGCTATCGTTGGCCCATTCGATCAGACGCTTCAGGCTTCGCAATGTATCCGGCGTCACGTATTCGACGAGAAATCCACACTTGTCCGAACCCCTTGCAAATGAAGATAGAGCCTCGGTTTCCGCCGCTGCTGCGATGATCGCGCGGAAGTCCTTGTTGCTGTCAGAACCGCTGATGGTAATCTTGCGCTTGATCTGAAGGCTTAGATTTCGTTTTGCACCTGCCTCGTCGAATTGGACGACAAGGTCGTCCATCGGATTGCCTTGGCCATGCTGCTGAACGGCAACGCTGGTGACATTCCCTGGCAGACCGGCAGCGCCCTCGTGGCGGAGGAGATGAGCGAGATAGTACGCGACGACCGTGTCTTCGTGTGTAAAGCCCGCACCGCCGGTCAGTTCGGTGGAAGCTGGTTTTTGTTCAAGTGTGTCGGTCAAGGCGGTCCTGCCGGGAATCGATACTTTTAAAAAAGGGTTTATGCGAGCGGGCAATACTCGCACTGCGTGCCTTCTTATTTAGCCTGCATTTGATTCGCAGCAAGTGAAATAGCGAAGGTTGGATTTGTACCAACGATTTTGAGAGTACTCGCCTTGCGAGCTACCGGGCTGCTCCACTCCGGGTCGCCGACTGGACCGCACGGCGATGACCTTGCCCCCAAGTTTTATCCAGTCCTGAGTTCGCCCTCGCGGTTGGATTTGCCCTGTTGGGCGGTGGAAGCGACGGGAGCTGGCGCGGAGCCTTCGGCATAGCGCAGCGCCAGATCCCGGCGCGGATGGCAGGTGAGCGCGAACTCGGACGGGGTTCTCCATCCGAGCTGCGAGTGTGGTCGTGTGTCGTTGTAATCGGCCCGCCAGCATTTGAGCGCGACGCGGGCCTGGGCCAGCGACGTGAACAACGTCTCGTTCAACAACTCATCCCGCAGCCGACCGTTGAAGCTCTCGATGAAGGCGTTCTGCATAGGTTTGCCCGGCGCGATGTAGTGCCATGCGACGCGGTTCTGGTCGGCCCATGCCAGGATGGCGTTGCTGGTGAGTTCGCTGCCATTGTCGCTGACCACCATCTTCGGCCTGCCGCGCGCGATCATCAGTCGGTCCAGTTCCCGCGCCACGCGGATGCCCGAGAGCGAGGTATCGGCCACCAGCGCCAGGCACTCGCGGGTGCAGTCGTCGACCACGGTCAGGATACGGAAGCGGCGGCCATCGGTGAGCTGATCCGACACGAAGTCGAGCGACCACCGGTCGTTCGGCGCTATCGGCACCGTCATCGGCGCCCGGGTCCCGATGGCCCGCTTGCGGCCGCCACGGCGACGAACCGCGAGCTTCTCCTCCCGGTAGAGCCGGAACAGCTTCTTGTGATTGATCACATACCCCTCCCGCTTGAGCAGAACATGCAGGCGCCGATAACCGTCGCATTTCAAACGGCGATCAGCTAAACCGCATTGCGAAGCTGGCCTTGAGGTGTGGCAAGAGTGTCGATTTCACTGGCTACTGGCAGCGCCACATTCAGGAATGAACCTGTTATGCCGGACTATAGATTGGATGCCGAGGCGGGAAAATTCAAAGCGACGGGTCAGAACGCAAAGCTGATCCACACTATCGTTGCGGAAGCCGTACAGAAAAACTGGTGGTTGATTGCGATTTACACGGTGGCAAACTTGATCGCCATCTATGTCAGTTCCTGCATCATCCCGGTCCCTTGGCTAAATGCCTTGGTCTCTGGTGTGGTGTTCGTCGGCTCGACATATGTTGGCTATCTCATGATTTGCAAAGTCGTAACGATTACCAGAGAAATACATTAAATAAATCGCATGACGTCAGTCCCGGCCGTTCGTTTTGAGCCGCCACTGCGCCGGTCTGACCTCCCCGACCTGCTCAACCCCGCTACCAGCATGATCCTGCAACGCCGCGAGGATTACCGCCTGCGCGTCCTTTTCCTGCTTCCGTGAGGGGGTTGGCGTCTTGCCGTCCAGCAACGCCAGCGTGATCTCGCGGGCCGTCATCGGCGTACCCGCCTGCCGCAGCACGTCCACGGCACTCCTGTACATGGTGCCCCGCCTGAACCAGGGATTGCCCGTGTTGCGGCGCTTGGCTGAGATGGACCGGGCGCTGAACTCCGGGTCCAGCATCTTCATGACGGCTTCAACCTGAACCATCTGAGAGCGCGGCTTGTCACCGCTCTTGCGGTTGGTTTCGATCTTCCCGGCCAACTCAGCGTGAAGCTGGGTCAGGGTGTTCAGGGCTTGCTTTGAAAGGATTTCGGCGCGGGGCATCGGAGGACCATGCTATTGTTGACCAATGGCGTGGCTTCGCGACTTCCATCAAACCCTAAGCTACAAAATCGGCTATGCGCATGGACTGCGCAATCGCCAACCGTACTCCTGCCCATGGTGGGTTGATCGTATCGTCTATGGCCTCGCCGTCATGGACGGACTTATGGCTAGACCCGCAAAATAGCTTGTGGCGTTTGCGCCATAATACCGCGGTTTGAAACCAGATGCCCTCGCCTATCCGAGACCACCCACAGAACTGCTTTACGCCGCAATCTATAGGCCCTTCAAAACGCTGAAATTTTTAGGACCGTACCAAAATGGCGGAGTCCATAGCTTTGGAGATATAAGCCGTTCGGAGAATAGAAGGCGCGTGCTGCCGGGACGAAGCCCAGGGTACAAATGAAAAATAGCTGCAGTTGTTGGGCCTAATTGCCCTCTAGCTCGCGCGGAGAAAAACAGCTTGGGTCAAGCTGGCGGAGAGAGTGGGATTCGAACCCACGGTACGGTTTCCCGCACACACGCTTTCCAAGCGTGCGCCTTAAGCCACTCGGCCATCTCTCCGGATGCCCTCTCTTGAAGCGGCAAGACGATTTTTGCAAGAGAATGCGGCACACGAGCGTCGCAATTCATGTAAGTATATATAATATAAGGATATTCTTGCTACTGCGGAGGTCGATTGGTTTGCCGGCGCGCAACGGCATGAACCGAAAACCGCCTTCGAGCTACGATTGGTTTACAGCTTCAACCGCGAGGGCATGGAGGGACGGCATGACAATCAACCGGGCGTTGGCATTCATGGTGTTGGCGGCGGCACTTGGCTCGGCGGGAGCCGCCCATGCCCAGCGCTGCAGCCGCCAGGGCAACGACGTCACCTGCGACGACGGCCGGCGCGGGGTTTTGGAGGGGGACAGCATCCGCTGGCCCGACGGCACGCGGTCGAGCTCATCGCCGCATCCAAGCGTCATCATCGGCAACAAGTCGTCGGTACATATCGGGCCCGGCGTCTTCGCCGGCAAGGGCAACGGCATGGTGCCGATGGACGACCCCAACGCGCCGAACAAGACCCGCTGCGCGATCGTCGACGAAGTCTCGTACTGCTACTAGCCCGACTTTCCCAACTGGAGCTCGTTTTTCGCGATTTTCGATGTCTCGTGGAGACAAAAGCTGAATCATTACAAGGGACGGGGGCATCGAAAATCGTTGTAGTGAAGACCTACCGCCTTTTCG
>JAOAPF010000181.1 GCA_025462755.1 Edaphobacter sp. | reverse complement strand
CGGTTCGTCAGCACCAGCAGCGGAATCAGCGCAAACGGCAGTGCAAAGCTCAGCACCACCTGCGAAAGAATCAGGATCTTCAGTGGATCGAGCCCAACCGCAATGACCACCAACGCCGGAATGATCGTAATCAGCCGCCGCAGAAAAATGGAAAACTTGATATCCAGAAACCCTTCAATGATCACCTGCCCCGCCATCACCCCCACCGTCGACGACGATAGCCCCGAGCACAGCAGCGCCACCGCGAACACCGTCGCCGCCATCGGCCCCAGCAACGGCCCCAGCGTGTAATAAGCTTCCTCGATGCTCGGCGCCGCTGCACCATGGGAGAACGCAACTGCCGCCATCACGATCATCGCTGAATTGATCAGCCACGCCCCGTTCATCGCAACAAACACATCGATCAACTCGAACCTCAGATAGCTCCGCCGCCTCGAACCGCCTTCCACTGGCGGCTGCTTTATCAGCTCCGCCCGCCGAGGCTGCACCAGCGCCGAGTGCAGATACACCACATGCGGCATCACCGTCGCCCCCAGCATTCCGACCGCGGCATAGAGGCTCCCGTGAAAGTCTCTTGGGTCCAGCGTCGGAACCAGCGTATGGAACGCCGCCAGCCTCCAGTCCGGATGGACCAGGAACACCTCAAACCCATAGCAAAGCCCGATGATCCCCACAAACCCCATGATGCACCGCTCCAACCACCGATACCCCGCAAGATCCAGCGCAAGAATCAGGAACACCGCCACCGCGGTCACGAACGCCGCACCAAACAGCGTCCCCGTCCGCGTCCACCCATGCGCCAGCAGCGCCGGCCCAAACAGCAGAAAAAAACCCAGCGCCGCACCCAAAAACTCGGCCAGGTCAGTAGCGATCGCAGAAACCTCCGCCGCCACCCACAAAAACAGCGTCATTGGCCGCGAAAAATGTTTTCTGCAGTTCTGCGGCAGCGTCAGCCCGGTCACAATCCCCAGCTTCGCCGAAAGGTACTGGATCAGAATGGCCATGGCATTCGACCACAGCAGCACCCATAGCAGCCGATACCCGTACTGGCTCCCCCCCAGAATGTTAGTCGCGAAGTTGCCCGGATCGATATAGGCCACCGACGCCACAAACGCAGGGCCGAAGTAGGTCCACATCTGGTTCCGGCGGAACCGTGGCCATAGTTTATGTCCCTCACTAACTAAAACATTAGCCATGGCTAAATATTACCTTAATGCTAAGCTAAGTCAACGCACGGCCTATGGCAAAGTTTTTTAAGAAATTACAGCAAGCACCTCCAACAAAAACCGGAGCCGTCTCTGGCAGCGAGGCCATCGACGACTATCTCAAGGCAATCTTTCAGCTCAGCGGACGCGAAGAGCGTCAGGTTTCCAGCACCGAGATCGCCGGCACTCTGGCCATCACGGCGGCGTCGGTGACCAACATGCTCCAGAAACTTGCCGCGCTTGAACCGGCCCTGGTGGTCTACGAGAAGCACCGCGGCGTGCAGCTTTCAAAAGCTGGAAAGAAACGCGCGCTCGAAATTATTCGCCACCATCGGCTGCTAGAAACATTTCTTCATCAGGTTCTCGGCTATCCTTGGGACGAGGTGCACCAGGAGGCAGAGCGCCTCGAACACTTCATCTCCGAGCGATTCGAAGAGCGCATCGCCGCCAAGCTCGGCAACCCCGAGTTCGACCCTCACGGCCACGCGATCCCCGCGCTCGACGGCTCTTTGCCCAGCCCCGAGCCGCGGACTCTTTCACAGCTCAAACCGGGCCAGACAGCGAAGGTCGCAAGTGTCTCCGACAAGGATCCCGAGATGCTGCGCTATCTCGCGACTCAGGGCATCCGGCCCGGAGTCAGGCTCACCCTCAGCGAACAGCTCCCCTTCAAAGGCGCCTATCAAGTCCGCATCGGAAGCTCGGCCAGGCTGGCCCTTCTCAGCCTCTCCCTCGCGGAGTCGATTTCAGTCGCGGTGAAATAAGCGGGACGTTTGACTTCATCCGCAACGATGCTAGCCTCGAAACTGCAAGGCGAATTACGCATGCAGCAGGAGCAATGGGACGGATGAAGGTTCTGGTCATCGGTGGTGGTGGTCGCGAGCATGCCCTCGTCTGGGCGCTCCACAAATCGCCTCAGGTCACGGAGGTCCTCTGCGCCCCCGGCAACGGCGGCATCGCCCAACTCGCACGCTGCATCCCCGTCGATCCCGGCAACCTCCACGAGATGGTCGACATCGTCGCCATCGAACAGCCTGCCCTGACCGTCGTCGGCCCCGAACTCCCCCTCTCCGTCGGCCTCGTCGACGAGCTCACCAAACGAGGGCATCGTGTCTTCGGCCCCACACAAGCCGCAGCGATGCTTGAGACCAGCAAAGCCTTCGCCAAAGAGTTCATGCAGCGCCACGACATCCCCACCGCCGCTCACGCCATCTGCGTTACCCTCCAAGAGGTCCACGAAGAGCTCAGTCGCTTTACCATGCCCGTCGTCGTAAAAGCGTCGGGCCTCGCCGCCGGCAAAGGCGTCGTCATCTGCGAGACCCACCTCCAGGCCGAAGAAGCCGCAGCCCAGATGTTCAGTGGCATGCTCCTCGGCACGGCAGAGACCGAAATTGTCCTCGAAGAGTTCCTCACCGGCGAAGAGCTCTCCTTCTTCGCCCTCTGCGACGGCACTCACGCGATCGAAATAGCCTCAGCCCAGGACCACAAACGCATCGGCGAAGGCGACACCGGCCCCAACACCGGCGGCATGGGCGCCTACTCCACCGATGGCATCGCAACCCCCGCCATGCGCCAGTGGCTTCTTCGCAACATCGCGCAAAAGACAGTCGACGGCATGAAGTCCGAAGGCGAGCCCTTCAAAGGCGTCCTCTTCTGCGGCATCATGATGACCCCGCGCGGGCCCATGGTCCTCGAGTTCAACACCCGCTTCGGCGACCCCGAGACCGAAGCCATCCTTCTCCGCCTCGAAACCGACATCGTCGACCTCTTCAATGCCTCAATCGACGGCACCGCCAATCAGCTCATCATCCAGATGCGCCCCGGTGCCAGCGTCTGCATCATCGCGGCGAGCGGCGGCTACCCCGGCAAATACACTTCCGGCAAACCCATCACCGGCCTTGGGAATCAATCGAGCGAAGACGTAGTCGTCTTCCACTCCGGCACCGCCATCAAAGACGGCCAGATCGTTACGGCGGGCGGCCGCGTCCTCGCCATCTCCGCCGTAGCACCCGACCTGCAAACCGCCCTCGACAAGGCTTACGCCGAACTCGCGAAGATCTCCTTCGAGGGCATGCAATACCGCCGCGACATCGGCCATCGCGCCTTACGTCAGGAGCCAGCATGACCCACCCCATCCTCACCGCCGAAGAAATCCTCGCCTGGAACGAAAAGACCGCCCAGGGCTGGCGGCAACTCCTCACCAGTCACCCCGAGCTTCTAACCCAACCCTGCGATATAGCAGGAACAAAGACAGTCGCCGAACTCCTCCAGCACATCGTCGCCGTACAACTCCGTTACGCCGAACGCCTGGCCGATCTTCCCGTCTCAGACTACGCTGCCATCCCGTTCGACTCCGCGGAGTCCATCTACGCTATCCACGACCGCATGATCGCCATCTTCCAGCAGCTACTCGCCTCCGATATCGATTGGGACGAACCGTTTGAATTCACCACCCGCACCATGGGCCCGGCTCGCTCCAACCGCAAAACCATCCTCTTCCATGCGCTCCTGCACGGCATCCGTCACTACGCGCAGCTCGCCACCCTTGTGCGTCAGTGCGGCGTCCAACCCGGCCCGCCCATGGACTATCTCGCCCTGCGCATGGAGCGAGCCTGATAGAGTCCTACTGACAAATCCTACGTGCATTCAAATCCCTAAGTGCATCGCCTGCAATCGCTGCAGAACGTATGATTCATCCGGTGCGCCCAGATCATCAGGGCACTCCCCATCATCGTCACTGCCACCTCATACCCATGTGACGGCAGACGGTCACCATAGAATGCCCCGGCAAAGATAAAACCCAATCCCAGCGCCATCAACCCAAGGATGCGCCGCCGCCCATGCGTCCGAAATCCCTCGATCAACGCAATAGCACCCAAGGCTGCAACCCCCACCGCCAATGTACGATGCGTCTTTTCTTCCCCAGGGATTACGTGCGCGAAGACCGCAGACACCGAGATCAGAACCGGCGTCACAATGCAGTGCACCACGCAAAGAGCAGATGCCCAGATACCAAGCTTATCCGCAGAGAAGGTCGAAACACGCGATGAGGTGCTCATGAATAAAAGTCTTTCCAGTAAAAATTAGAGAGCACGGAGCATCCACCACTCACCGCGCTATTGCAATTCTATTGTCAACTGAGAATTTTGTCGTAGCTCATACCCGGACTAGCCGAAATCACATTCAAACCGTCGCCACCGCCGGCAGTATCTCCGACACATCCACCCACTGCGTCGGATAGTCTCCGGTATAACAAGCCGTACAGAAGCTCCCAGGCGACAAGCCATCCGCCGGTTCACCCTTCGTACAAGCATGGGTAAGCCCCACCAGCGACAGATACGCCAGCGAGTCCGCCTCGACAAACGCGCAGATCTCCGCCACCGACTTGTTCGCCGCAATCAAGTCCTTCTTGCTCGGGGTATCCACCCCATAAAAACAAGGCGAGATCGTCGGCGGACACGAGATCCGCAGATGCACCTCCTTTGCCCCCGCCGCCCTCACCATCCGCACAATCTTCCGCGAAGTCGTCCCGCGAATGATCGAATCATCGATCAGCACCACTCGCTTCCCCTCAAGCAAATTCCGCACCGGGTTCAACTTCATTCTCACGCCAAAATCCCGCACCCTCTGTTCCGGTTGAATAAACGTGCGCCCAACATAATGATTTCGAATTAACCCGAAGTTGAACGGTATTCCCGACTCCGCCGCGTACCCCAGCGCGGCCGTCACACCCGAGTCCGGCACCGGCACAATCAAGTCCGCCGGCACACCCGACTCCCGCGCCAGTTGCCGCCCCATCTCCTCCCGCGACTGCTGCACCCACCGCCCAAAGATCTTCGAGTCTGGCCGTGCAAAATAAACATGCTCAAACACGCAGCTAGCCTGCTCTGTCGTCGTATTGAAGTAACGGCTGGTCACGCCGTCCTCCGACACCATCACCAACTCGCCCGGCTTCACATCGCGCTCATACTTCGCATGCAGCAGGTCGAACGCACACGTCTCGCTAGCAAAAACAAACGTATCCGGAGCCCCATCCACACCGACAATCCGTCCCATCGACAGCGGCCTGAACCCATGCGGATCGCGCGCCGCAAAGATCCGGTTCCGCGTCATCATCACAATCGAAAACGCCCCCTCCACCTGTCCCAGAGAGTCCGCGATGCAATCCACCAGCGTCGACTGCTTCGAGTGCGCGATCAACTGAATGATGATCTCCGAATCGCTCGTCGTCTGAAACAGCGCCCCATCGCGCTCCAGCCGCTCCTTCGCCGTCCCCAGGTTCACCAGGTTGCCATTATGCGCAATCGCAATCAGCCCCTTCGTCGACTCCACCGAAATGGGTTGCGCATTCAGCAGCGCCGAATCCCCCGTAGTCGAGTAGCGCGTATGCCCGATTGCCATATGCCCCGGCAGCCGCGCCAGCACATCGTCAGTAAAAATCTCCGACACCAACCCCATTCCCTTGATGTCGTTCACCTGCTGTCCATCCGCGCTGGCAATTCCCGCCGACTCCTGCCCGCGATGCTGCAGCGCATACAGCCCCCAGTAAGTCAGCCGCGCCGCATCGGGATGGTTATAAACCGCCATCACCCCACACTCTTCGCGCAGCTTATCGAACGGCGTACCGTCCTCCTCGTCACCCTGATCGTGACCGTCAACACCAGCGTTTCCGTCCACCCCTGAAGCTGTCATCCTGAGCGATGTCCCGAGCACAGCGACGGACGAGTCGAAGGACCTGCGGTTGCAGTTGTCGTCGTTTTTTGACTCCTCATTCCGCTCGCCACTTTTTTGCTTGTCATTCCGCAGCGCAGCGGAGGAATCTGCTGTTGCAAACTCCAGCCCCGCCACCACCTCGTCCTGCAGCAGAAGATCGCTCATGCCGTCACCACCTCACCGGCCAACTGCTCTTCCAGCGCCCCGGACCACGAAGCCTTCAAGCCCGCAACCGGTTCATCAATAATCGTCTTCTCATTGATCACGATCTCGTAGTTCCCCGCTGTCACCTCACCCAACCGAAACACCCACACACCCGGGAAATGGCGAAGCACCGCCTGAATCTCCTCCAGCTTCGCAGGTTCAGCCGTCGCAATCACTGACGACCCAATCTCGCTGAAGAGACGTTCCTTGATCAAAAAGGGATCATCGGAATCAAGCCGCATCGACACCCGCACACCAAGCTCCTTCGGAAAACAAGCCTTTGCAAAAGCTACAGCGCAACCGCCATCCGAAAGATCAGTCGCCGAAATCAGCAGCTTCTTTTCAGCAAGCGCAGCAAGCGCTTTGTGCAACGCAGCCTCCTCTTGCAAACTCAACACCGGAGGAGCACCCCACAACTCACCCATCACACTCTTCGCATAATCGGTCGCGCCAAAGTCCCGCTTCGCCTCACGACCACCGCCCTGAAACGCCGACAAAAACAAAACAGCATCGCCCGCCTTCTGAAACGCGGCAGGCACGGCCTTCGTCACATCGTCAATAATCCCGACAATCCCAATCACCGGAGTGGGATAAATCCCCTCACCCTTCGTTTCGTTGTACAACGAAACATTCCCACCCGTAACCGGCGTCCCCAACGCATTACAAGCCTCCGCAATCCCATCAATCGCCGCCGAAAGCTGTGCCATAATCTCTGGCTTCTCCGGATTCCCAAAGTTCAAACAATTCGTTGCCGCCACCGGAGTCGCCCCGGTACAAGCGACCTTCCGCGCCGCCTCAGCCACAGCATGCATCGCCCCCAGCTTCGGATCAAGATACGTCCACCGCCCATTCCCCGCCAGAGCCATTGCGAGTCCACGATCCCCGTTCACTCCGTCGACCTCATCAACCGCACGCACCTCATCCCGCAGCACCACAGGATTTGCCGCGTCTACATTCCCCGTGGCCAGCGTAGCCCCGCCCTCAGGCGTAGATGCCGCCACTGCACCCGCAATCTTTCCCGTCACGCTATGCTCAAATGCCAGCGGATCGATCGTGCTCTTCCCGCTTCCACGAGCGCCCGTCCCCTTGATCCGCATCACGCCGGCCTCACCCCCCGGCCCCTGCACCGTATTCGTCTGCACCATCGAGTCATACTGCTCAAACACCCACCGCTTGTCGCAGATATTCGCACTCGCCAGCAGCTTCTTCAAATCGGCGGTGTAGTCCCGCGGCTTCTTCAACTCTTCCAACACATGCGCCGGAGGATCGAGCGGCACCGGAGCCTTCCACACCCCCACTGGCCGGTGATACAGCGGAGCATCATCGGTCAGCGCCTTGTTCGGAATATCCGCCACCAGCTCTCCATGCTGCGTGATCACCATATGCGGCTTCTCTGTAACCGTGCCGACGATCGAAGCATCCAGCCCCCACTTCGCGAACACATCCAGCACCTCCTGCGCTCGGGGCTTATCTGCGACCAGCAGCATCCGCTCCTGCGACTCCGACAGCATAATCTCGTAGCTAGACATCCCCGTCTCACGCTGCGGAACCAAATCCAACTCAACGGTGAGCCCCAAATCACCACGAGCACCCATCTCGCAGGTCGAACAAGTCAAACCCGCCGCGCCCATGTCCTGAATCCCCAGCACCGCCCCCGTGGCCATTGCCTCAAGGCAAGCCTCCAGCAGCAGCTTCTCCATAAACGGATCGCCCATCTGCACATTCGGCCGCTTCTGCTCCGAGCCCTCAGTAAACTCCTCGCTCGCCATCGTGGCCCCATGAATCCCATCGCGCCCCGTCTTCGCGCCCACATAGATCACCGGGTTCCCCACACCGGTAGCCTTCGCATAAAAAATCTCATCCCTGCGGACGAGACCAAGCGCAAACGCATTCAGCAGGGGATTCCCCGAATAACAAGGCTCAAACCGCGTCTCCCCGCCAAGATTCGGAACGCCAAAACAGTTCCCATAACCAGCGACACCATGCACCACGCCAGTAGCAATCTGGTGATTCCTCCGCCGCAGCGCCTCATCAGGCTCCGCTTCATCGAGCGGGCCAAACCGCAGCGAATCCATCACCGCCAGCGGCCGCGCATTCATCGTAAAAATATCTCTCAGAATCCCGCCCACACCTGTAGCCGCACCCTGATAAGGCTCGATATACGAGGGATGATTATGCGACTCGATCTTGAACGCACAAGCCCATCCATCCCCCACATCGATGATCCCGGCGTTCTCCCCCGGCCCCTGCACCACGCTGCCCGGCCCGCTCGTTCTTTCACCGCGAGTAGGCAACCGCTTCAAATGCACCCTCGAAGACTTATACGAGCAATGCTCCGACCACATCACCGAAAAAATTCCCAGCTCGGTCAGGGAAGGCGTCCGCCCCAGCGCCGCTTCGATTCGGGCATGTTCCTCCGCTGTAATGCTGTGCTGCTTGAGCAGCGCCGGGGTAATCGTAGCTGGCGTGGGGGTCTGAGCGGGGGTCTGGACCAGGGGCTGAACTTGTGTATCGGGCATGGCTCGCTATTAAGATTGTCGCACGCTCAGCGGCCCTCCGCGACACCTCAAACCTCACCGCCGCTCCAGCGCCGCCCTATCCCACCTCGCCACATCCGCAGCCGCCCCATACGCGCTCTCCAGAAACTCCATCAAGGCGTTTTCAGGCGACGCCTCCCTCAGCAAGGCGTCGTACTTGAAGATGAACTCTCCCAACGCCTTATCCCACCCCGGCGCGTCCGGCCGAACCTTCACCTCCGCCAGCCCCTCCGGCACCGGAGCCGCATAGCAATAGAACGCCGCAGCCCCATACCCCCCATTCCCCGGCCAGAATCCCGCGCTAATCACCTCATGCGAGTAAGCCTCCCGCTGAATCTTGTCCGCGCCCGGCCGCGGCGGAGCCGGCCGCCCCGAAAACCGCGTCACCGCAAGATCGAAGCTCCCCCAGAAGAAATGCACCGGACTCACCTTACCCAGAAATCCTGTCCCCCAAGCACGAAACACCTTCTCCGCCTGCACCAGCACCTGCCAGAAGCGATGCGCATACTCCGGGTCATACGACTTATGCTCCGTATCCAGATCGAACCGGATCGGATTTGCCACCTCCACGGGCACCGGCCAGATCTCCACCGTTACCCCAAGCGCCGCCAGGCACTCCAAATATTCCTTATAGAAATCGGCCACGGTCTGCGCCCGCAAGGGCAAGATATGCTCCTTCCCCGACCCCAGTCGCAGATGCAGCCCATGCGTCAAAAAATCGAACTCTATATCCAGCACGTCATCCCCACACACCATGGCCGATGTGCCCAGCCCGTGCGCGGTCACATACAGCGGAACGTTCCACCAATGGTTCTGCAGCGGTGTCAGCGCCAGCCGTGTCTTCCCCACAATCTGCGTCCACATATGCAGCGTATTCGCTGACGCCTCCCACTCCCTCCACGGCAACGCAGGCCACTGCAATCCATTCCCGGCAACTCCACTCATAGCGCCTCCTTAGAACACAAAACCAGAACACAAACCAGAACACAAACTCGTAGCCAGAGGATACGTCGCGCGCAATTCAAGCAGCACTCACCGCCCCGTACTCCCAAACCCCTTAGCCCCCCGCGAAGCCTCCACTAGTTCACTCACCTCATCAAATTCCGCCTCAATCCGCCGTACAATCCTCAGCTGCGCAATCCTGTCCCCTGCCTTGATCTCCACCGCAGCCGCACTCAAATTCGTCATCACCACCTTGATCTCCCCCCGATACCCCGGATCGATCACACCCGCCAGAGTAGTCACGCCGCGCACCGCCAACCCTGATCTGTCCTCCACCAGCGCCCCGTACGAGGACGGAAACTCCATCGCGACTCCCGTCGCCACTGGCATCGTCCCCCCCGCATCCAGCGTCACGCCCGCTACCGCAAACAAATCCGCCGCCAGATCTCCAAACGCTCCCGTATGCGCATACCGCGGCAGCTGCGCCGCAGCATCCAGCTTCATCACCTTGATCCGTACTTCGTTCTCATGCACCACCATCGTCAACAATCTCCTCGGAAAACCTTACCTCCTCCATTGTCATCGAAACCCAGATAAATGCCTTCTTATCCACACACCCCACAACATCACCCAAATCGACATACCACCTTTGGGGGAGAACCACGGGCTCTTGAAAGAGACTTTTCCTCCTCTTTCCAGCGTCCAATAAGTACACGAACGTAAGCCTTGCGTGCGCATCATCAGGAGAGTCGTATCGTGGCCATTACCGCGGATCATCTGACCACCATCCCGCCATACCGCACCACCGAGCCCGCTCCCAGCCTTCGCCTCCAGCAACTTATCGACAACGGCGCCGTCTATGTCGCCCAGAACCTAAGCCAGGCGCAGTTCGCCACCTTGCAAGCCATCGCCGCTCTCGTCCTTCGCCCCAGGTCGAAGCGTCTCGCCGCCCGAATCGACGCCGCCCTCACCACCAGCGCCAGCGAAACCCTGCCCCTAGCCCCGCCGCCCCCTCTCGCCGTCGACTATCAACTCGGCCTCGACGAACTCGACATCATCGCCCGCACCCGCACCGGCTACGCCTTCGCCGAACTCCCAGCCGAAATCCAGGACGCCATCCTAGGCCTCATCGCCAGCGGGGATCTCACCACCAGAAAACTCGACCTCGCCCTCTGGCTCGAAGGCCTCCACGCCAACGCCGCCGCGGCTCTCTAGCTACTGCCCCCTCCGTGCAATCCGATATCCCGCAGGCGTCTCAAGCATCGCGAGGCGGACCCCGTCCTTCACCTACCAGACATAAGTCCCAACCGACCCCGCATCGAGGGACGCAGTAAACGCCTTTGACCCGTCGCGAACATCAAACTTCTGCGTCGAGTCACTCACATTCGCCACGATCAGCACTCTCTTCCCATCCGGAGTTTTGAAAGCAACGTTCGGCAGCGGATCAAGATTATTGGAGTCAATCCGGATCGATCCTGGTCGCACAGACTTCGACGCATGGGCAACCGTGTAATACGCAATATTGCGAGTCACCTTATCACCGTCGATCGTAAGAGCTCCAAAGCAACCGCTGCATCCTCCATCGTTGGTATGAGGCCCCGCGTTTGGGTCCGCCGCCAGGTTCCAGAGCAGAATGTTTTTGCTCCAATTGCGGCTCACTCCAATCATGATTCGCGAAACCGGCCGGCTCAGGTTCATCGTTCCGCCGCCGCCACGACGATCCGTGACGGACTGCTCAGTAAAGTAGATGTTCTTCTTGGGAAACTCGTTATGCACTTGCGTCATGGCATCCACCGTGCCGCCGTACAAATGAAATCCAGTCCCGTCGATGTATTTGTTTGCCGCAGGATCTCTCAAAATAGAAAGCGGATACAACGGATGGTCAAGATTGTGATCGTACAGAACAATCTTCGTCTTAATCCCCGCCTTCCTGAACGCCGGCGCGAGATTGTCCTTGATGAAAATGTCCAGCTCCGATTCGAGCATCAGCATGCTAGGGGTATTCTTCTCGTTCAACGGCTCGTTCTGTACCGTCAGGGTGTCGATGGGAATCCCCTCCGCCTTCATTCCCTGAATGTACTTAACAAAATAGTCAGCATAGGCGCTGAAATACTCCGGCTTCAACACCCCGCCCCTCGCAACCGCACTCGTCTTCATCCACAAGGGAGCAGACCACGGCGATGCAAGAATCTTGATCTGCGGATTGATCGCGAGAATCTCCTTCATCACCGGAATCACATCGGCCCGATCCGGGTCGAGACTGAACTTCGTCATGCCCGTGTCGGTCTGGCCCTCAGGCAAGTCATCGTACGAAAAGACATGGTCGTTCATGTCAGAGGCGCCCACAGTGAGACGCAGATAGCTAACGCCAATGTTGTCGCCGTCGAACGCGAACAGCTCGTGAAGAAGATCCGCCCGTTTTGCAGGATCCATACGCATGATCAACTGCGCGCTGCCTCCAGTCAGGGCAAACCCAAAGCCGTCCATCGTCTGATACGTCTTCGCGCCTTCGACGTTGATGATCTGATTTGTCGCAGGAGCACTGGCCAAAGGCAGCGGAGACGCCTGCAGTTGGAACAGGGCGGATCGATCGGGATTCGTCAACCAAACAGAAACATCCTTCTGAGCACGAGCCACCAAAGGAGACAACACTGAGAGGAAAAATAGGACAACACGTAGCGCCTTCGAGTTCATTGGATCTCCTGATGAGGATGTGCCCGCATAGTTACAGACTTCAGGCCCAGATGAGTTCTGCGAAAAACCACCAATCGGCCAAATTTCACCAATGGTCCTGCAGCGCACACCGAAGCTACCGCTTTCGCAACGGCAATCATTCTAGATAAGCGTTTGTCTATTGTCTAACTGAAAACCAAATTGCACGCTGCCATTGACTCGATGCAACTGGATCATCCAGCTCTCTTGAAGTCGAAATAAGCCAAATTCATATTTCCCCCGCTCAGAATATGAACAGCCAGAACGCTTCTTCCCTTAGGCAGCCGAAGTTTCACAATGCTCTGCGCGACATTCCAGTGATGCCATTGCCGCCACGCAATCGGATCAGCGGCATTGAACGTGGACTCAACGGTCAGCGGCCCGGTTGCATCCTTTCCATTCACATCCATTGAAATCGTGCCGCCGCGGTTCGAGGTATACAAAAGATCGGCCTTGTACACACCCGCTTGAGCCACCTCGACCGTAATTTTGAACCACTCTCCCGGCTCGGTCCATCCCACATACAACAGATTCTCCGGCGGCTGAACTACGTCATAGGGATTGTTGTCAATCTGGTCATGAAACTTGGTGTAGGACGTATCGACACCCTCATCCACGCGGAACTGATTCAGGTAAGTCCCATCGGCCGGATTGAGCGCCCCGCTGCCATTATTCTTGGCATCCGTGTCGTGGTACGCAATTCCTTCCCCACCGAGATCGTAATAGGCGCAGTCCACCCGTCCCGGAACCCTCTGAGCTCCGCCCTGATAGCGGCTATCGTGATAAGGGCTTCCTTTATAAAGGCTTCCTTTGTAGTTGTCGTGGTCCACCGCCGACGATTCAGAAACGGCAACGATCATGACCAGAGCAGCCAACGATGACACGCACGAACAAAGCCGCAGCATTCTTCCTTTCACGAAACCTTCCTTCGATATCCCTCTGTCGTTGAAGTTTACTTGCAAATCATCGGCAGCCCCCAAAGTCCGATCACTACCGCTTCTTCATCCGCAAACTCTGCCAGCTCCCATCGCTCGTCCACCCTCCATCTACAACCAGCGTGTGCCCATTCACAAACCCACTTCGCTCCGGCTCTGCTAGAAACAGAATCGCCTGCGCAATATCCTCCGGCGACGCAAACCGCCCCATCGGATTCACGCCCTCAATATCCGCATCGTTATACCCGCTTCCCGCCGCCTGGTCCGCAACATCCATCTCCGTCTTCACCCACCCCGGACACACCGCATTCACCCGCACGCCGCGCCCGCCCCACTCCGCCGCCAGCGTCCGCGTCAATCCCACCAGCCCATGCTTCGAAGCGTTATAGGCCGACCGGTCCGCAACACCCACCAGCCCGGCAATCGAAGCCACATTCACAATGCTCCCGCTCCTCCGCTCCAGCATCATAGCCCCAAACGCCTTCGCCAGCAGAAAAGGCGCTACCAGGTTCACCTCCAGCATCTGCCGAAACGTCTTCGCATCCACCGTCTCCGCCGGAGCGATCAAGCTGATTCCCGCGTTATTCACCAGAACATCCACCTGCCCCCACCACGAACGCGCCGCCTTCATGCCTCGCTCAACAACCGCCTCATCCGTAAGATCTCCCGTTACCTCCTCTGCCTCTGCCCCCGCTCCGCGCACTGCCGCCAAAGTCGCCGTACAAGGCTGCCGGTCCATCAGCAGCAACCCATATCCCGCCTCGGCCAGAACCTCCGCCGTCCTCCGGCCGATCCCCTGCGCCGCCCCGGTAACAATTGCAATGTTCATGCTTCTCAGGTTACTGCACTAACTCGCTCTTGCTGTTCCTCTTCACCCAACACAGATGTTCGAGTGTCCCATCCATTGCATACTTCGCAAGCTCTCGCCTTTGCCGTTGCTGCTGCCTTTGTTCTTTCCTTTGTAAATTCCTGCCCTCATCGGTGAACGCGGGGATGGGATCCCGAAGAAACCCACCCGGCAAGAGCTTTTCGGACTTTCAACTCATACCCTTCTCGGTTTTCATCTGGGCGATTAGGCGTAGGACTCTATAGCCCCTGGCCCTCTTCTCCGCAGCCCCTAAATTCACCATCCAAACCTCGACCAAAAACCCTCCAACTCACCCAAAATGCCCCAATCCATCGTTGACCCAACCCCCGGAACACGGTACACTCATTAAGTTTGGCGCTGCAGCCTATTGTGTCTCCATCTCATGGGCTGCGGGAATTCCAAGTCCATGCGCCCCTGCAGCACAATTCATTGGAAGAAAGCGGTCAGCGCCACCCCGCGCCACGCTTGAGGTTTTAGTCATGTACGCAGTCATCCGCACCGGCGGCAAACAGTATCTCGTCTCTCCCGGCGAGAAGTTGAAGATCGAAACCACCGCCCACGAGAATGGCAACCTCGAGTTCTCCGACGTCCTCGCCGTCAGCGGCGAAGAGGGCAAATTCGAGTCCGACCTCACCGGAGCCAAGGTTCTCGCCTCCGTCGTCGGCGAAGGCCGCGGCGATAAGATTCTCGTCTTCAAGCTCAAGCGTAAGAAGCAGTACAAGAAGATGCAGGGCCACCGCCAAAACTTCGTCGAGGTCAAGATCAACGAGATCCTCGTCAACGGCAAGAGCTTCAAGGCATAGAAAAGGCCTGTCAGCAGAGTTCTTTGTTTTAAGTTTCGTTTTCAGATTTTCACGATCAGCGCAACGCCCATGAGGGCAGCGCAAAAGAGGCAATCGAAATGGCACATAAAAAAGGTTTAGGTTCTTCCAAAAACGGCCGCGATTCAAACGCCCAGCGGCTCGGCGTCAAAGTATTCGGCGGTCAGACAATCCTCGGCGGAGGCATCATCGTCCGTCAGCGTGGTACCCCGCTCAAGCCCGGCGCCAACGTTGGACGCGGGAAAGACGACACCCTCTTTGCCAAAGTCGACGGCATCGTCCGCTTCCAGGACAAGGGTCAGCACGGCCGATTCGTCAACGTCGAACCCGCCGAAATCACCTCGGTCAGGGCCTAACCCACTCGTTTCACCAATAAGTCTCCAGCAATAAGCTCTGCTCCGGCGGGGCTTTTTGTTTTGACCAGACAAATCCCTTCCACTACGTCTCCCCTGGCAGGGAACAATGGGACTTTTCAAACACACTCTTCAGCCGTCCCCAAAATACCCTAGGCCGAAGGCTCTTTGCGGCTCTACCGAAAATGGGTCCCCGGCTAGAGTTCTTCCTCCTCGGAACGTAACTGCGAACCGCAGCCAGATGGAGAAAATGATCCAATTTATTATTAGTGTTATGCATTTGCCGCTTGCTGCCCACATCGCATATCAGGCACGAAAACCTCCTAAGCCATTCTCGACCCACGACATCTGGACGAGAATTTAGTCATGACCGAACCGCTATACTGAATTGCCAGATCAAACAAGCAAGCCTCGGACGTAACTGATCCGCGATGCTCGTTTGAGCTGTGCGGTCATTTAAACGTTCTTATCACTGAAGCAAACCTAAGGATCAGGCTCATTTGGCTATCGCGAAAGGCACGTCATCGAGAAGCCCGCAGCCAAGGCAAGTGCTTCCTGTTGGCCCTTAACGAAAGCGAGACTCCATGCTGAATCGCAGAACCTTCGTTCAATCTGCTGTAAAGACCGCAACGATCGCCGCCACCACCCGATTGAATCCACTGATTGCGCAATCGTCATCGCAGCCCCCGTCGAAATCTCCGAACGAGGCTATCCAACTCGCCCTGATCGGTGCCGGCATTCAGGGCCAGGGGGACACGCGCACGGCGCTGCAGGTTCCCGGAGTCAAACTGGTCGCCGTAGCCGACTGCTACGATGGCCGCCTTGCCCACTGCAAAGAGCTGTGGGGCTCCGATCTCTTCACGACCCGCGATTACCGTGAGATTCTTGCCCGCAAAGATGTAGATGCCGTCCTGATCGCCACGCCCGATCATTGGCACAAGCAGGCCGCAGTTGACGCCATGAAGGCTGGCAAGGATGTCTACCTCGAAAAGCCGATGATTCACGTCTACCCCGATGGTCCTGAGATTATCGACGCCGCCCGCTCCACGAACCGCATCCTTCAGGTCGGTAGCCAGCGTGTCAGCTCCATCGTCTACGCCAAGGCCAAAGAGCTGCTCGCCTCCGGCGCTATCGGCAAGCTCAACATGGTCAGTGCCTATTGGGATAGGAACTCCTCCCTCGGCGCCTGGAACTACTCCGTTCCGCTTGACGCTTCCCCCGAAACTTGCGATTGGCCGCGCTTTCTCGGAACTGCGCCGAAGGTCTCTTTCTCCGGTGAGCGCTTCTTCCAGTGGCGCAAATGGAAGGATTACGGATCCGGCGTCGCGGGCGATCTTTTCGTGCATCTTTTCAGCGGCACCCACTTCATCACCGGCGCCAAAGGACCCACGCGCGCGATGGCAACGGGTGGCCTGCGCTTCTGGAACGATGGTCGCGATGTCTATGACGTTCTGCTCGCGCTCTTTGACTATCCCGACTTCAATCTCAGCCTTCGTGTCAACTTCGTCAACGGCGGAGCCGAGAGCGAAGGCTTCCTCTTCACCGGCTCGGAAGGTCTCATGGAGATTGCAGGGAACACCGTCACCGTGACCCGAACCCCGCGTGAAACGGAACCCGGTTATACCGTCTCCACATTCACCAATGACATGCAACGGCAGTACATTGAGCAATACCGCAAAAAGTATCCGATCGTGCATCCCAGTGGCCCATTGCCGCAGAACGTTGAGAAGTTCGCCGCTCCTCCCGGCTACTCCGACAGCTACGATCACTTCCACAACTTCTTCAATGCGGTACGCAGCCGTCAACCTGTCGTTGAAGATGCGACCTTCGGCTTTCGCGCAGCTGGCGCTGCCTTACTAAGCAATCTCAGCGTCGACCGCGGTAGCGTTGTTCGTTGGAACCCCGAAACCATGAAGCTCGCCTAACACCCCCACTGAGGAACTACCATGCAGATCCCATCCAAGAGCCTGATCTCGCTGTTCGCCCTGTGTCTTTTTGCCTCCGGTTCGGGGCATGCCCAGGATCCCGCACATGCTACCGAGTTCCGCATGCAGCATCCAGGCAACGGCCCGGACGGCAAGCCGCGAATTGCCTTTCTCTCCCATCGTCTCGGCACCGATCATGCCGAAGGCATCTCCATGCTCGACATGAATGGCGACGGCTTTCTGGATTTGCTCAGCGGCGCTTACTGGTACGAGAACCCCGGTGCCGACGGCGGCGAGTGGAAGCAGCATCAGTTCCGCACTGTGGGCATTCACAACGAATTCGTCTCCGACTGCGGGGAATGGGTCGTTGATGTCGACCACGACGGCCTGCCCGATCTCGTCACCGCGGGTTGGATCTCGAACGGCCTCTGGTGGTATCGCAACCCCGGGCCCAAGGCCATCGCAGACGGCGCCATGTGGAAGGCTGAGAAGATCACTGACAGCTACGACACCGAGGGCGGCGCTTTCGACGATATCAATGGCGACGGCAAGCCCGATATCGCTCTCGCGCACTACAACCGAGCGGGCGTCCTGTGGGTTGACTTCAGTAAAGACAAACCACGCGTCCACCACCTGGGAGGTCGCGAACAGGATGGTCACGGCATCGGCGTCGCCGACATCAACGGCGACGGCAAAGCGGACGTGCTCACGATTCACGGCTGGTTCGAGCAAATCGACGCAGACAACGACAAGTGGCAATGGCATGCAGATTGGGAACTCGGCGACGCCGGCTTCCCCATCCTCGGCTATGACGTCAATCATGACGGCAAACTTGATCTCATCTACGGCCAGGGCCATGGCTATGGCCTGTACTGGCTCGAGCAGGCTGGCACCTCAACCCATCGCAAGTGGATACGCCACACCATTGACGAATCTTTTTCGCAGTCGCACGCCCTCGCCCTGGTCGATATCGACGGCGACGGCATTCCCGAGCTCATCACTGGAAAGCGGTATCGCGGCCACTCAGGCAACGACCCCGGATCGTATGATCCCGTCGTTGTCTATGCCTACAAGCTGCCTACCAAGGCACAATTCACCGCCGCCAAAGCTCACAGCGCAGGCAAGCCGCAAGCCGCCGTCCAGCCCCCAGCGGGCACGACAGCTGGTTCAGGCACCATGCAGATCGCAGACACCGCGTCTGACGTCGCCTTTACCCGCGTCACAATTTCCGTCAACGGCACCGCCAGCGCCGGCACCCAGTTCATTGCCGCCGACTTCGACCACGATGGCGATATCGACCTGGCGAGTGCGGGCAAGCTGGGTGTGCACGTACTCGAAAACCTTAAGGTGGACAAGGTTCCCAAATCCGTTCGCGAAGAGACGCAACCCCTCAACCGCAAATGGCCGTTCCCCGGCGAAGGGGAAGAGGTTCCGCAGGAAGACGGCCCGACACCCCAAAAGTAATGTTTTTGCATCTGCGGCCTGACGTCAGCTTCTGGGTGTAGGTTGGTCTCTCAATGGGGCGTTACATTACTGCCTCTTTGGGAGCGAGGGAAGTTATGTATCTGCCGCAAAGCTATCAAGTCGCGCTTCTGTTCATGGTCGCCAGCATGCTCTGCTGGGGGTCCTGGGCTAATACGATGAAGCTTTGTCCGGGATACCGGTTTCAACTTTTTTATTGGGACTACATCATTGGGCTGTTCGCAGGAACGCTCCTTTTGGGTCTAACCCTCGGTTCGGCCGGGGCGGTAGGGCTTCCTTTCTTGTCAGACATCCAGCATGCCTCGCACGCTTCCATTGCCTACGCGATCGCAGGCGGCGCGGTGTTCAATATCGCCAATTTGCTTCTAGTCGCTGCTATCGAAATAGCAGGCATGGCGGTGGCTTTTCCCGTTGGCATTGGGCTTGCGCTCATTGTCGGCTCGCTCAGCAGTTATCTGCTCACACCGCAGGGCAATCCTCTTCTGCTGTTTGGCGGCCTCTCGTTAATCATTGTCGCTATCATTTGCGACTCGCTGGCGTATCGCGAACGCGAGACTGCGCGTAGGGCGGGGAACTACCGAGGCTTGGTGCTTAGCCTCCTCGCTGGAGCTCTGATGGGAACGTTTTATCCGTTGGTCAGCAAAGCCATGGCCGGTGACAACGCGCCCGGGCCTTATGCAACGGCGTTCTTCTTCATTCTCGGCGTAGCGATTTGTGCATTGCCGGTGAACTACCTCTTCATGCGTAAGCCGATCGATGGCGGACCGGCGGTCACGATGGCCGGATTCACTACAGCTCCTATGACCTGGCATCTCGCCGGAATCCTCGGCGGCATGATCTGGGCTTGCGGCGGCACGCTGAACTTCGTTGCATCACGAGTCCACTTCGTTGGACCTGCCGTTTCCTACTCCATAGGACAGGGCGCGACGATGGTTTCTGCGGCTTGGGGCGTTTTCATTTGGCGAGAGTTCCGGTCGCCCTCTCCTCGTGTCCGAACACTGCTGGTTGCCATGTTTTTCTGCTTTATCGCCGGTCTAACCACAGTCGCGGTCGCTCCAATTTTTTAAACGCTTCCATTTGTAACCGAAACAGGCAATTCTCACATGTGGAAACCTGCCATCCTGCGAGGGGATAACGCAGCAATGCGCGACTCTTCTGGAAGAGGGGAATGTCATAAGGAACTGTGGTGACGAAGCGCTGCGGGACATCAAAGCCGCAGACTGACCGCTCCAGATTGAGAAAGTAGAGGGACTGAGGAGCGCCAAATGAAGCCGCCGCCGCCGATCTGGCCGCCGACATCGGAGGGGCCGTTCCGCTGAAGACGGGGGTGGTGTAGTTGTTGGTGCTGTTGATGGGAGCATTGACGACGGGGTGAACTTGAGAAATGTGACAGCCTGAGGACTGAACAGGCTCGGATCTACATGATTGTTGGGGAATGGTTGCCCAGTGAAGGGATTTTTGAGAGTGATGAGCGCGCCAGTTGTACTCTTCAGGCCCTGGAAGTTTCCGTTGGTCACCTCGTCGGTCGTGGGAACGGTGAGGCGGGTGGGCGAGGTGCCATTGACAGCGGTACCGGATTCCCAGTTGAAGAAGAAGAAGCTCTTGTTGTGACCGTTGTAAACGTGCGGGATATAGATCGGCCCGCCGATGTTGGCGCCATATAAGTAAGTTGCGGTTGAGGCGGGGAGGAACAGCGGCAACTTTGGCGATCGCGTCGTAGGTTTGGGTGAAAGCGTCGTTGCGGTCACACGTTCGCTGTGAGGGGGACGGGGCATCATCGAACCTCCTAAAGAAGGACCGTGGTCCTGCCGCGATTCCCTTCAGCGGTGGCGGCTTACCGATGCTCTGTATTTTTGGGGTCTTTGGATACGCGTGACATCCAACGCCGCATGCGTTGCGGTTGTCAATCAAAATGAAAGATCGCGAAACAACTAAACTGCGCTGGCTTTAGCCGAAGATATTTCTCTGATACACGAAGGAACACCGAAGAGCCTAGATCCTCGTTTTCGATCCCTCTAGCAACCGCAAGGCGCTGCTACTGCGTTTAGATAGAAGGAGTGATCATTATTAGGTGGAGTCTACCTGAACAGTCACATGTTGCGTCGGCAAGTCACGACCTGCCTCAGCAGATACGGACTGCCCCAATACCAAGTAATAGGGCGAGCTTTTCGAGCTTTGCTTCCGGAATCTCGCGACTGATGAGCAGCTACGCTCCTCTTCATCTGCGCGAGTTGCCATACCTCGAAGTACTTCTAACGGCCTCTCATCTTAGCGCAACCTCATTCAGCTCAGAATCCCTCGCCCCCGGAGCCACTCGGGCACCGCAAGTCTCGACGAGCGAAAAGCTGAGTTCTCTCTCATTCCACAGGGCTTCCGAGTGTTTGGTGAACTGGTAGCTATCTATGGAAAGATGACACCACCGAGGAATAACCCGCCGGCTAGAGAATTCTAGTCCCTCTAGCAGACTAAGCGGCTTTCCAGACGCTGTTAACTCCTCACCCCTCACTCCACGTCGAGCTATAGCAGCAAACTGTGCACCGCTGCGATACTAGAAGGCGTCTAATCCAGTGTCATGGCGACTACGAATCTTGCCAAGCCGACGTCCTTCGACCGCACGCTAGCCAGCGCGCGTTCGACCATGATGTTCAGCGAGGTGGTCAAACTGGCGGTCGACAGCTTCCGCGCCAGCAAGACGCGCTTTCTGCTGACCATGTTGGGTATGGTCATCGGTTCGGCCTCTATCATCCTCGTCGCGACCTTGGGTTCAACCGGCAAGCAGTATGCGCTAGACCAACTCACCAGCATCGGGCCCAATAAGATCGAGCTGCAATATAACGGCGGAACCGTCTCCGGACCGGACAACACCACTACGCCCGACTATATGACGCTCGACGATATGAAAGCGGTCCTCGAACAGGTACCCGGTATCGTCGCTTCGTCTCCCATGCTGGAATTCCACGACAACATCAGCGTTGGTGGCGGCGTTAGCAAGGCGACCATGCTGCTTGGCGTCTCTCCGCAATACCGGATCGTACGCAATCTAGTCGTTGTATCCGGCCGCTTCTTCGACGACCAGGATGAGCGGGCTCACGACAAGGTCGCCGTCATCGTCAAGCCGTTCGCAGACGAACTCTATGGCAGCGCCAACGCAGCTGTCGGAAAAATCATTAGCGTCAAAGGCATACCGTTTCAAATTATCGGCGTCTTCAGGGAGGCTTTCGACACCTACGGCCAGTCGGAGATCAGCGATCATACCCTGCTGGTTCCTTATCCGGTTGCCCGCTACTTCACAGGAACCAATGCGCTGAAGGAAATTTTCTTCACGATGCGGGATGCTTCTATGGTCTTGCCCGCCCGAGAACGTATCCTCGCAATAGTCCGATCCCGTCACTATGCAAGCTCCGTCTACGGGGCAGTGACCCTCACCGAACTCCTCACCAGCATGGCAAAGATAGCTGACATGCTCACCATCGTTCTCACGTTAGGAGCCGGTATTACCCTCATCGTCAGCGGCGTTGGCATAATGAACAGCATGCTCGCCAATGTTCAGTCACGAATCAAGGAAATCGGTATCCGCAAGGCTCTCGGCGCAACCAGCCGCGAGATCCGGCTGCAATTTCTCACCGAGGCGGTCTTCCTCTCGCTCAGCGGAGGAATGATCGGTACCCTTATCGGCCTCGCCATTCCCTTTACGCTCGGCCTGTTATCTCCGTTCAAGATCCCGATCAACCCATGGTCTGCGGTCATCTCTCTGACCACATCGGTGTTTGTTGGCGTGCTCTTCGGAACCCTCCCGGCGAACCGCGCAGCCCGGCTCGATCCAGTCCAGACACTCAAGTACGAGTAAGAGCGGCAAGCTGTCCTTCATCTCGCAAAACAAAACGCATCAGTCCTTGGCGAAGATTTGCCGAGGCTGATGCGTCCGTTGTCTTCTTTTTGATACCGGGCTATGCAGTTGCGGCTGTTGCCACTTCTTCGGCCTCCGGCTGATCGCCCTTGACCGTCACCTTCACGTGGCTGGTTACCTCGCGGTGCAGCTTCACGGGAACGTGGTACTCGCCAATCGTCTTCAGTGGCTCATCGAGTGAAATCTTGCGGCGATCGATGGTGAAGCCCTTGGCCTCAAGCTGGTGTGCGATGTCGCCCGAGGTGACCGAGCCAAAGAGATGCTCATTCTCGCCGACCTTGCGCTCGAACACGAGCTCAACCTCAGAGAGTTGCGTGGCCAACTGCTCGGCCCCCGCCTTCTCCTTCACCGACTTGCGCACCGCCGAGGCCTTCATCTGGTCGATGACCGTCTTGTTGGCAGCATTTGCCTCGATAGCAAGCTTTTCGGGGAGCAGATAGTTGCGCCCATAGCCATCGGCGACCTTGACCACGTCGCCGCGATGTCCGAGCTTATTTACATCTTCCTTCAGAATGACTTCCATTGCAGTTCTCCGATTTCCTGTCTGGCGATCGCTTCCGCCAGTCTCTCGTATTCAGTAAGGCCACCTTAGCTGGCGGAAAGTTAGAAGCGCGCAGCGAAGGCCAGCAGCGCGATGTTGCGCGACTGCTTGATGGCCAGGCTGAGCCGGCGCTGATGCCGTGTGCACACACCGGTCAGGCGGCGCGGAACGATCTTGCCGCGCTCCGCGACAAAACCCTGCAACAGGCGGACGTCGCGGTAGGAGATGGCGTCGATCTTTTCGGTGCAGAACTTGCAGACCTTTTTACGCCGGAAGAACTTGCGTCCACCAGGGCCGCCACCGGGGGCACCGGCAGGCCGTGGGGTGCGGGGTCCTGCGCCCGCGCCCGGACCGGAATGCCCGGAGTGACTGGAGCTTCCGGAGTGTCCGCCGCTGGGGCGGGATGCAGGTGCGTGATGTTCAGTCGATTGCGTGCTGCTGATTTCGTCAGCCATGATATTTCCTCTCAGGTGCGTTATGCCTATCTCCGCTCCAGGCCCGCGTTGGAGTCTCTGAACATTCGACCAGCATCGGTTGAATGGAAGCGGCGTTCGGCGATCGTTGATGCGTTGTACGATGCGGCAAAAGTGATCATCGCGAATTCTTTAGAGCGAAAGCGAAAACTACACCGCGGAAGCAACCGTCTCGGAAGACGCATCGGAAGCCGCAGCAACCGGCTTCTTCTCTTCTTCAGTGTGAGCCTCAGTTGACGGAGCGGCATGCGTGGCATCCGCTGTAACCTGAGCAGGAGCGGCGCTCGGCTGCGTGCTGCGCTTTACCTTCGTATCGCGGATCGCTTTGACCTTCGCCAGACGCTTCTCTTCTTCGTCCATGCGCACCGTGATGAACTTGATCACCTGCTCGGACACGCGCAGACGACGCTCAATCTCGGTGATCAGCGAGCCCTGCGCAGCAACGTTCAACAGAACGTAGAAACCGTCGTTGAACTTGCGCACAGTGTATGCGAGCCGGCGGCGGCCCATCTTCTCGACACTCTTTACCTCACCACCACCACTGGTGACGTTCCCGGAAAAGCCTTCAATCAGCTTGTCGAGTTCTGCTTCTTCAACGTCCGGCCGGACGATGAACATAATTTCGTAGGTACGATTCATTCGATTACTTCTTTCTGCGAAGTTCTGCTTCGCACCGTGCGGGCGTCTGTTCTGCCAACCCGGTCTGGAAAATCACTGCGGTTATCCTGCTTCTACTCTCTCGCCTACTTCTATTTACTTCCCTTCGACTCATCCGTTCCATCCGGATCGACTGGCCGACGGTTGAACTCATTCATCGCAGCGCCGACCCCCTGGGTCAACACCATCTCGACAGCACCTCTGGTCCTGTCGAGAACCTCATCCAACACCGCAAGCTCCTGCTTGCGCATCGGTGACAGCAGATAGTCCTTGCCGCCCGCCTTAATCTCTCTTCCATCCGCCAGCGCCGGCTTCCCAACGCCAATGCGGATCCGCAACCATTCTTCCGTGCCCAGCACACCGGAGATCGACTTCACTCCGTTATGCCCGTTCGCCGAACCACGCTCGCGAATCCGAATCGTGCCTAGCGGAAGTGCAAGCTCGTCGTAGAGAACAATAATGTCCTCCGGCGAAATCTCGAACTCCTGAATCAGAGCGGCCACCGAAAGCCCGCTCAAATTCATAAACGTCTCAGGCTTCGCCAGCAGTACATCCTGCCCGGCAAGCTTCGCCCTCGCAGTAAGCGCTCTGCCCCGGCGATTGGACAACATCACACCGCAATCCTCCGCGATGCGATCGACCGCTAAAAACCCGGCGTTATGCGGCGTGAACCGATATTCGATACCGGGGTTGCCGAGACCGACAATCAACCTCACGCTTCCTACCCTTTCCAACTAACTCAAGCGGCCTGTGAGTCCCGAAAACCTCGACAGGCCGCCTCAAAACTATTTCTTCTTCGCATCCTTGGCATCGCCAGCAGGAGGAGCAGCAGGTGCCGTAGCATCTGTCTTGCCCTTTTTGGCAACCTCTGGCTCTGTCGTAGCAACGACCACTTCCTCAACAGGAGCAACCTCTTCCTTGATAACCGTGACATGCGCTACCGTCGCATTCTCATCGCCGAGGAATTTGATGCTTCCCGAGTGCGGCAGATCAGAGACGTGGATAACGCCATGCAATTCAAGACCAGAAACATCGACGTCCAGGTGGCTCGGAATATCGCCTGGCAGGCACTCGATCTCAACCTCACGCAACACATGCTCAAGGATGCCGCCCTGCGTCTTGACGCCAACCGGAATGCCGACCAGTTGAATCGGCACTGACACGCGCATCGGCTTATCCATCGCGATCCGCTTCAGGTCGATGTGCAGCAGCTTGCCCTTGATCGGCTCATGCTGCCAGTCGACGATCATGGCCTTCACGGCGTCCGAACCCACAACGTTCAGGTCGAAGATCGTGTTGTGACCGGAGTCCGAGTGCAGAATCCTCGTAATCACCTTAGGGTCGACCGAAACCGGAACCGACTCCTTGCCCGCGCCGTAAACCACGGCCGGAATCTTACCGGCGACGCGAACGCGACGAGCCGCATTCTTGTTGAACTTGCCCTCGCGGGGCGTTGCGACCACTGCTTCTGTGTTTGTTGTTGCTGCCATGACTTCCATCTTCCTTTCGGGCACAGAGTTGAGCTCTGCTCCCTTCGCGGCGGTGCCGTTTGAATTTAAACTACTCAAAGCTCAGAGCTCACGCCCCATCGCTTCAATTGAACAGCGTACTCACGCTGGTCTCCATATGAATACTCTCGATAGCCCGGCCCAGAAGCCCTGCGATCGAGAGCACCTTGATCTTCTCCAATCGCGCCGCATCGTCCCGCAGCGGAATGGTATTCGTCACGACCAGTTGCTCCAACCGTGATGCTGCAATGCGCTCGACAGCCGGACCCGAAAGCACCGGATGCGTCGCGCACGCATAAACTTTCTCCGCGCCCTCCGCCAGCAGCGCATCCACCGTCTTTACCAGCGTTCCGGCGGTGTCGATAATGTCGTCGAGGATCAAGCACGTCCGGCCCCGTACATCGCCGATCACGTTCATCACCTCGGTGACATTAATGTCCGTCCGCCGTTTGTCGACGATGGCCAACGGTACTTCAAGCTTCTTGGCGAAGAATCTCGCCCTCTCCACGCCGCCTGCGTCCGGTGAAACTACCGTCAGGTCCGGCAGGCTTAACTCCCGGAAGTAGCTCACCAGCACCGGGCTGGCAAACAGATGATCCACCGGAATATTGAAGAAACCCTGTATCTGCGCTGCATGCAGATCGACGAGCAACGCGCGGTTCGCACCGGCAGTGGTCAGAAGATCGGCAACCAGCTTCGACGTAATGGCGACCCGCGGCCGGTCTTTTCTGTCCTGCCGTGCGTAGCCATAGTAGGGCATCACAACCGTGATTCGTCCGGCCGAGGCGCGCTTCAGCGCATCCATCATGATCAGCAGCTCGACAAGGTGCTGGTCAACCGGGAAACACGTGGGCTGCACGAGAAAAACATCCGCACCGCGAACGTTCTCAAGCAGTTGAAATTGAACTTCGCCATCGGAGAATCTCTGCAACCGGGTCTCGCCCAGCGGCACACCGACGAACTTGCAGATCTCCTCACACAAAGGCTTGTTGGACGATCCGCAAAAAATCTTGATGCGCTTGTTTTCCGCCAGCCGGCCGGAGCGCTTTTTTTCCGGGGCTGTCTTATCACTTCCAGACGTTGCTCTGTCCGTCGTCCTCGGCCGTCCATCTTGTTCAGAGAGCGCGTTCGCAGGCTGAGAGCTCGTTTCTGTCTCTTCAGCCTGCTCTGCAATAGGGGAAAGAACCGCAGTCGTGTCGTTGTTGTTCACGTGAAACCCTCCAGGCTGGTTGACCTTGAATGTTCCTGCTGCATTGTCTTGCGGAGCCTTGTTGCGGCGCCGTTCTTCTTTGAATCCTTTGTTGCGAATCCTAAAAAGCTAAAGACTTCGGTCTTTCGAACTTCTCACTTCTTCCTCCGCACCGTTTCTCGCGGAGTCCAAAACGTCATACCTCTGCGGCAAATTGCTGCCGTGAAATAACCCTAAATTTTTTCCTGTTCGCATCTTGGCGTCGACTTAGTGGTTGGGCGACTAGGATTCGAACCTAGACAAAGAGATTCAAAGTCTCTTGACCTACCGTTAGTCGATCGCCCAGTAAATCGCCGGTTACAACTCGATCTTACTATTGACCTTTCCTACGACCGGCGAGGTCACTCTGCGAACATCCGCTCCCAATACTCGACCCGTGGCAGGGTCTCCGTCAGGAGCGCCTGCACGCCAGAGGACTGGACGCGCTGCTGAGCCGCCTTTGCATCCGCTTCAGACCGGTAGAGTCCAAACAGAGCAGAGCCGGAACCTGAAAGCGCCGCATAAATCGCAGGGCGACTTACAGTGG
>JAOAPF010000224.1 GCA_025462755.1 Edaphobacter sp. | reverse complement strand
GGCGGAGAGTAGGTGGTTGGCGCGGTCGTAGGTGGGGGCTATGGTGTCGAACATCTGCTGGACGTTCGCTGCGGCGGCCTGTTCGGTGGTGATGCCGGCGGGGCGGGCTCCGGTGGAGCGTTCGTGTTCGGGCTTTGTCTGCTGAGGGCTCATTGGTTGTGTTTCTTGAAGGTGCGCGGTGTGGCGGTCTGTTGGCGCATCAGGGCGATCATGAATTCGGTGGCGGCGAGGAGTTCGGGCTCTGTGACGTCGCGGACAATTTCGGTTTTGCCGACGGCGGTGGGGAGGACGAAGGAGCGGATGCCGCTGCGGTTCTTCTTGTCGCGGGAGGTGAGGGCTACTAGTTTTTCGGCGGTGGCTTTGAAGGGTGGGAGCGGGCCGTAGCGGAGGATGAGCTGGGTGATTCGGTCGGCGTCTTTTTGGGGGATGGTTTTGCGGGCGACGGCTACGTTGAGGGCGGCGATGCTGCCCCAGGCGACGGCTTCGCCGTGGAGGATCTGTTTGTAGTTGGTGGCGGCCTCGATAGCGTGGCCGATCGTGTGGCCGAAGTTCAGGATCATGCGGAGGCCGGATTCTTTTTCGTCCTTGCTGACGACGTCGGCTTTGACGCGAACCGAGGCGGCTACTATGCGGGTCAGCACGGCGGCGTCAGGACTATTCTTCGGGGCGAGGATGGCGTCGGCGTTTTGTTCCATGTAGCGGAAGAGTTTTGCGTCGTAGATGATGCCGGCTTTGATGGACTCCTGCAGGCCGGCGCGGAGTTGCGCGGGTGGAAGCGTGCCGAGGAGATTGGTGTCGGCGAAGACGGCCTGCGGGTGGTTGAAGCTGCCGATGAGGTTTTTTCCGGCGACGAGATTGACGCCGGTCTTGCCGCCGATGGAGGAGTCTACCTGGGCGAGGAACGTTGTCGGGATTTGAACGTAGCGGATGCCGCGCATGTAGATGGCAGCGAGGAAGCCGGTCATGTCGCCGAGGACGCCGCCACCGAAGGCGAGGAGCAGGGAGTCGCGGTCGGCGCCAGAGGTGGCGAGTTGTTGGGCGAGGGATTCGACACTGCTCATGCGCTTGTGCGATTCGCCGCTGGGCAGAAAGAGGACGTTTGGCGGTTCTTTGAACGAGTTCAGGAAGGGCTTCGACCAGAGAGCCCAGATATCGGGCGAGGTAACGACGAAGGGGCGAAAAGGCTTGTCTCTGTTGAGTTTTTTGAGACGCGGATTGAGGGTGGGGAGGAGATTGGCGCCGATGGTTACGATGTACTTTGCTGAAGGCGTGTTGACTGGGATGACGGGCACGGTGCCTTTATCGTATCGCGAGAAGAAGTTATTCGTGGTCAGTTCTCAATGCGTACGTTTTTTCAGTGGTGGGTTCGGGCTGTGGCGTTCCGTTCCGCGTTTTCGGCAACTGATTACGGACCACTCCAAACAGCTTCGGGCCTAGTAGCATCGATGTATGGAACGGTTTGATTTTATGGTGATTGGGGCCGGGATTGCAGGACTGAGTGCGGCGATTCGGTTGGCGGATGCGGGAACTGTGCTGGTGGTGACGAAGGAGGAGCTGGCGGAGTCGAATACGGCTTATGCGCAGGGCGGAATTGCAGTGGCGATGGGAGGCGAGGAGGATGTTGCGCTGCATCTTGAGGACACGATGGCGGCGGGCGATGGGCTGGTGAATCGTCAGGCTGCCGCGGTTCTGGTCGAACAGGGGCCGAAGCGCGTGGAGGAGTTGATTGAGTGGGGGACGGCGTTCGACAGAGATGCGCAAGGGCAGAACGGCGAGGGTGGAGAACTGTTGCGAACGCGCGAGGGAGCCCATAGCCTGTCGCGAATTCTGCATGCGAATGGCGATGCGACGGGGCGGGAAATCGCCGTATCACTGTTGCGGCATGCGCGGGAGATTTCGCGCATTGAACTGATGGAGTGGACGACCAGTGTGGATTTGATTGTCGAAGATGGACGTGTGGTGGGGGCTACGCTGCTGGATGGAGAGGGAGGACTGCGGGTAGTGCAGACGCGGGTGGTGCTGCTGGCCAGTGGAGGCGCGGGTCAGGTCTATAGCGATACGACGAACCCGGCGGTGGCTACGGGCGATGGGATTGCGATGGCCTATCGGGCGGGGGCGGCGGTGAGCGATATGGAGTTCTATCAGTTTCATCCCACGGCGTTCAGTGCGTCGGGGGCTCCGCGATTTCTGTTGAGCGAGGCGCTGCGGGGTGAGGGGGCATTTCTAGTCAACGCGAAGGGCGAGCGGTTTATGGAGCGGTATCATCCGCTGCTGGAGCTGGCTCCGCGGGATGTGGTGGCGCGGGCGATTACGCGTGAGGGCATGGACGGGGGGGTGTATCTGGATATGCGGCACGTCGGAATCAAGAAAGATTTGCGGGCGCGGTTTCCGGGCATCTCAGCGTTTTTGGCGAAGTATCAGCTTCAGTTGGGGCGGGATTTGATTCCGGTGCGGCCGGCGGCGCACTATCTGATGGGCGGCGTGAAGACGGATGTGTATGGGAGAACCTCGCTGCCGGGGCTGTATGCGGCGGGAGAGGTTGCGTGCACGGGAGTGCATGGCGCCAATCGACTGGCGAGTAACTCGCTGCTCGAAGGGCTGGTGTTCGGTGTGTTGGCTGCGAAGACAATGCTGGCGGAGGCTCCGGTGCAGGCGACGAATCTAAGGGCCGTCCCACAGGCTTCGGCGGCAGCTAGTACGCCCGAGGCGGCGACCGAGAGATGGATCGCAGAGCTGCGGGCATTGATGTGGAAGCATGCGGGGCTGCTTCGCGATGGTAACGGATTGCGGGAGGCGCAGCGTGGGCTGGATGCGTTGGCAGTGAGCATGCCGCGAGGCCTGTTTCGGCGGGCATTGGAGGCGAGCAATCTGCATACTGTTGCTGGGCTGATCGTAGCTTCCGCGCTGGGACGCGAGGAGAGCAGGGGAGCCCACTATCGGAATGATTTCCCGCTCCACAGGACGCAGGCGAAGCACTCGGTGATGCAACGGGGGAGGCTGGAGTTTGTGGCTTAGCGCAGAGGAATTGAGGTCTTTGGCGTGAAGGCTGACCGGGATCTTCGTCGTATCGTGGTCGCCATTGTGGGTGGCCTGGCTGCATTTTGTGTGGTGGCAACGGCCATTTTTTACAAAATGGCCAATGTTGCGGTGAATGGTTTTATGCATGGCGGTCCCGCGACACTGGCGGCTGCCATGGCTGGACTCTTTAGTGGCGGTTTAGTGGCGGTGGTGGTGCTGATTCTGCTGCTGCGGTTGCGGTAGGAGATCGTAGATACACCCGATGGGGTTAGCAGAAGAGGTGAGTCGCAATCTTTCGAGGGCCCACTACCTCCGCATTGCCGCTGCGTTCCGGTCCTTGTGAGTTCTATGCTTTTCTGAACTTTCGGCGGTTGGCACCGGCTGCACCGAGAAGACCGGCGGCCATCAGGCTAAGGGTGCCTGGCTCAGGGACGGCGGGAGGAGGGTTGTGGAAATCAATCTCTCCGCTGCCGAGACCGACGCTGACAAAGGCCAGATGCTCGAGGCCGTCCGGAACGAGGTTGAGGCCAGCCAGAGTGCCGTTGGCGACACCTACGTTTACGTTGATCGATGCGGCCGCGGCGGCAATAATCGACGCGTCAGGCAACGTTAAATTGGTGAATGAGAAGGCGAAGTCCTGGCAAGGAACGGCAGGTCCTATGATTGTGACCTTGGTGCAGACATCGGTGAAGTTGAAGACGCCAAGGGTTCCGAGGGCGTCGACATAGGTGGCGGTGAAGACACTGGTGTTCCGGACTGGTGATTACTTCTGGGGTTGTGGGGCCTCGTTCTTGGTTTCCTCTTTCTTGGTGGAATAGATGAGCGACAGCGCGATGGTTATCCCGAGGATGACTACTACCGTCGCGAGCGAGGTCAGCGGGCCGATGTCTAGCCAGTGGGCGGAGAGCATTTTGATGGCGGCGAAGGCCAGGACTGCGGCCAGACCGTAGTGGAGGAAGCGGAGTTTGCTGAGCAAGTGGGCGAGAAGGAAAAAGAGCGAGCGGAGGCCCATCACGGCCATGATGTTCGACGTGTAGGCGAGGAAGGGGTTGCGCGTGATGGAGAGGACGGCGGGGATGGAGTCGATGGCGAAGACCACGTCGGTGAGTTCGATGGCGAGAAGGGCGAGGAAGAGGACGGTGATCATGCGGTGGCCATCTTCGCGCACGAAGAACTTGTCCTGGCGGAGGCTGACGGGGTGGACGCGGGCGAGCCATTTGATCCAGCCCGGCGTAGTCTCGGCCTTCTGGGCAGAGGGCAGAA